>JACQVW010000794.1 GCA_016209535.1 Planctomycetota bacterium
CTCCCGGGCCACGCGCCAGAGGGCCACCCCGGCACGGAGGCGCACGAGCGGGCTCGGGTCGCCGCCGAGGCTGCGCAGGCGGGCGGCGGCCGCCCTCCCCTCGGCGCCCAGCCACCCCAGGGCGAGGGCCGCGGCGGCGCGGACCTCCTCGCTCCCGTCCTCGAGGCGCCGGGCGAAGGTCTCGGCGGAGACGCCCGCGAAGCGGGCCATCCTGCCGAGCGCCTCGAGGGCCTCGGCCCGCACGAAGGGATGCTCGTGCGCGAGGAGCCGCTC
The DNA here is from genome assembly GCA_016209535.1 of Planctomycetota bacterium. Taxonomy (GTDB): domain Bacteria; phylum Planctomycetota; class UBA8108; order UBA8108; family SXIK01; genus JACQVW01. The sequence continues at coordinate 274 of JACQVW010000794.1, forward strand.
CAGGTCCCCCGCCGCCCGGGGGCCGATCCAGCCCAGGAGGTCCACGCAGCGCACCGTGCGCTCCAGGGCCTCCTCGGGGTCCTCCGTCGAAGCGTCCCTCTCGAGGAACGCTCGCAGGGCGGGGAGCGCGCCCGCGCTCCATGCGCCGAGTTGCTCCAGGGCGCGGAGCCCGGCCTCGCGGACCGCCTCGTCGGGGTCCGAGAGGAGGGCGCCGCAGGCCCTCGCGGCGGCCGGGGCGCGGTCCAGCAGCCCGGCGGACCTCAGGCCGGCGATGCCCTCGGCGCCGAGGATGCGCTTCTCCGCGTCGGAGCTCGCCAGGGCGGCGAGGGCCTCGCGCGCCTCGGCGGCATTCGCGGCGTCGCGCTCGTCGGGAGCCGCGAGCACGGCCGGGAACCCACCCCCCTCGATGTCGAGCTGGGGCGACGCGTCCTCGGCCATGCCCTGGCGCCGGGCCCAGGCCGCCACGCTGTCCCCGGGCCCGTCGAGGCGCGCCACGGCGGGGCCCTCGGCTCGCACCAGCTCCCCCACCGGCCTCCGGTCCACCAGGCAGCCGTACCATTGCACCGTCAGGAGCTCGCGCGATGCCGCGTAGCGCGGCAAGGCGGCCCGGAAGGCGACGGGGTCCGTGTGCCAGAGGCCGCACAGCCCGTAGAGCTGGCCGCCGAGGCGAGCGCGCTCCAGCAGGTCCTTGAAGGCCGCGGCGGCATCGGGCCGGGCGAGCAGCATCCGGAACGCCGCGGCCTCGTCGGAGCAGGCAGCCCCCGCGCCGATGGTGCGCCCGAAGAACCCCCCCGCCGACAGGAGCACCCAGTGCCCCGGGAGCTCCCGGTAGCCGGCCTCCGCCCCACCGGGGGCCGGCGGCGCCGGGACCTCGACCTCCTGGACGCTCGGCCCCTGCTCGCAGCCTCCGGCCGCGAGGGCCGAGAGGGCGGCGAGCAGGGCCGCGATCGAGCCCGTCCGCGGGGTCACCATGCTCGCGGCTCCACGACGATGGCCCGCGGGTCCGTGGGGCAGTACATCTCGCAGACGCCGCAGCCCGTGCACGCGTCCTTGACGAGCACATCGGCCCCGGCCTGCGGGATCTCGATGGCCGAGGGCCCGATCGGGCACTTGTCGGCGCAGATGCGGCAGTCCTCGCCGTGGCTCCGCACGCAGGTCTCGCGCCGGAGCACCGCGCGCCCCATGCGGATCTCCGCCTTCGAGACGATCTGGAGCGCGCCCGAGGGGCAGGCCTTCATGCACGAGAGGTCGTCGCAGACGACGCAGGCCTGCAGCGCGGGGTCGATCCCCGGCTTCCGGTCCCACCTCGGGTCCTCGTCCCGGATGACCTTGATCGCGTTCACAGGGCAGGCCGCGACGCACCGCCCGCTGGACGTGCAGCGCGACAGGAACTCCCCCTCGGGCAGGGCGCCGGGCGGGAGGAGGCGCCGCGCCGGCGTCGCGGACTGCGAGCGGCCCGGGGCCGCGTCCCCCGCCGGGTAGGGCGCACTGTACCCGTAGCTCCCTTCCCGGCTCGCGCCCCACCGGGGCTCCTCCCCCCCACCCGCCGCCACCTCGAGGGCCTCCATGCGCTTCTCGACGAGGTCGGCGAGGGGCCTGAGGATGTGCCGGAAGCCCTGCGTGAAGAAGCCCCTGCGGTGCACTCGCTCCCGCTCCAGGTCGCCGGTGTCTTCCCTCGCGCTCAAGGCTCCACCCCCCTGCCCGCAGGCGTCAAGATCGTAGATGTCCTGGACGAGACCATAATGCTTACGGCCCCCGGGGAGGCCGCGCCGCGCCTGGGCCGGCATCCCCGGGGCCTGGCGGGTGCGCCCTCGAAGGCTCGTGAGTATACTGGCATGGCACGGGATTTCCAGGCGGCGAGTCCTGCCGCCCGGTTGAACGCCATGAAGCACAGGTCCATCGAGCCCCTCATCGATGCGAGGGGAAACCCTTACTACCCCGCCGTCGCTCCGGCGCTGCGGAAGCTCCTGGTGCTGATCTTCTGCGCCGTCGCGGTCCTGAGCGCCAACGGCGTCTACCTCGCGAGCATCACGGGCCTCGAGAGCGCAACGGGCAGGAGCTACCAGAACCCGTTCTACTTCTGGATGTTCCTGCTCCACGTCGCGGTGGGGCTCCTCTTCATCGTGCCCTTCGTGGCCTTCGGCCTGCTCCACATGCGCACCGCCCTCAAGCGGCCGAACCGGCGGGCGGTCCACGCCGGGATCGCGCTCTTCTCGACGGCCTGCCTCGTGATCGTCTCCGGCTGCACGCTCCTCAAGCGCGACCTGGGCGAGCCCTGGAACGGGATCGCCTACTGGGCTCACGTCCTCTCGCCGCTCGCGGCCGTGGGCCTCTACGTCGCGCACCGCCTCGCCGGCCCCGCGATCGCCTGGAAGTGGGGCGCGGCGTGGGGAGGCTCCGTGGCGGCCTTCGTCGCGGCGACCGTGGTCCTCCACTCCCAGGACCCCCGCGCCTGGTACCAGGTGGGTCCCAAGGACGGCGAGAGGTACTTCCAGCCGTCCCTCGCGAGGACCTCGACGGGCAAGTTCATCCCCGAGGACGTCCTGGCCATGGACGAGTACTGCCTCGAGTGCCACCCGGACACCTACGGCGACTGGTTCCACTCGGCCCACCACTTCAGCTCCTTCAACAACCCGGCCTACCGCTACAGCGTCCGGGAGACGCGCCAGGTGGCCCTGGCGCGCGACGGGAGCATGCAGGCGGCGCGCTGGTGCGCGGGCTGCCACGACCCGGTGCCCTTCTTCGGCGGGAAGTTCGACGACCCTCACTACGACGACCTGAACGACCCCACGGCTCACGCGGGGATCACCTGCACCACGTGCCACGCGATCACGAACTTGAACAGCCCCCGCGGGAACGGCGATTACACCATCGAGGAGCCGCTCCACTACCCCTTCGCCCGGAGCGAGAGCCCCTTCCTGCAGTGGATCAACGCCCAGCTCGTGAAGGGGAAGCCCGCGTTCCACAAGAAGACGTTCCTCAAGCCCTTCCACAAGACGGCCGAATTTTGCTCGGTCTGCCACAAGGTGCACCTCCCCTACGAGCTCAACAACTACAAGGAGTTCCTCCGGGGCCAGAACCACTACGACACCTACCTCCTGAGCGGCGTCTCGGGCCACGGGGCGCGCAGCTTCTACTACCCCGAGAAGTCGAAGCCCAACTGCTCCGAGGACTGCCACATGCCCTACGTCCCCTCGCACGACTTCGGGCACAAGGACGGACGGATCCACAACCACCTCTTCCCGGGCGCCAACACGGGCCTCGCCGAGCTGCGCGGCCACGAGCCGACGCGCAAGGCCCAGGAGGACTTCCTCAAGGACGGCCAGGTGCGGATCGACATCTTCGCGCTGCGGGAGGGAGGGACGATCTCGGGGAAGCTCATCGCGCCCCTGAGGCCCGAGCTCCCGGCCCTGAGGCGCGGCGATAGCTACCTGGTCGAGGTCGTGCTCCGCACGCTGAAGATGGGCCACCACCTCACGCAGGGCACGACCGACTCGAACGAGCTGTGGGTCGACCTCGAGGCTGCCGTCGCCGGCGCCTCGGGATCGCAGGCGATCGGCCGCAGCGGGGCGATCGACGAGCGGGGCACCGTCGACCCCTGGAGCCACTTCGTCAACGTCCTCATGCTCGACCGGAACGGGAACCGGATCGACCGGCGGAACGCCCAGGACATCTTCGTCCCCCTCTACAACCACCAGATCCCCCCCGGCGCTGCTCAGGTCGTCCACTACCTCCTGCGGGTGCCCGAAGATGCCTCCGGACCCGTCGAGCTGCGCGCGAGGCTCCGCTACAGGAAGTTCGACGCGACCTTCATGACCCACGTCTTCGGGGAAGGGGCGCCGAACCTGACGCCCGCCGACATGTGCGAGGACCGGATCGTCCTGCCCGTCGAGGGCGTCGCCGCGCAGGTCGCCGCTCAGGAGTCCCAGGTCATCCCCTGGCAGCGCTGGAACGACTACGGGATCGGCCTCCTCCTCGAGGGCTCCGAGGGCTCCGAGAAGGGGGAGCTGCGCCAGGCGGAGGAGGTCTTCCGGAAGGTCGCCGAGCTCGGCCGCGCCGACGGCTGGGTGAACCTGGGGCGCGTCTACTTCAAGGAGGGGCGCGTCGACGACGCCGTCCAGGCCCTCGGGAAGGCCATCGATCACCCCGAGCCGGCCCCCCTCTGGGTCGCCTCGTGGCTGAGCGGGCTCGTGAACCGCCAGAACGGCAACCTCGACGCGGCGATCCGCGACTTCGAGAAAGTGCTCGCGACCTTCGACGAGCGGCGCGGCTTCGACTTCTCCCGCGACTACGAGGTCTGGAACGACCTGGGGCTCACCCTCTTCCACCGCTCGAAGAGGTCGGCGGGGGCCGAGCAGCGGAGGCTTCTCGAGCGGGCCCGCGACGCCTTCCTCGTGACGGACTCCATCGACCCCGAGAACATGACGGCCCACCACAACCTCTACCAGGTCTACGCCAGGCTGCACGCCCTGAGCGGGGACCCCGCGGACGAGCGCGAGGCGAAGCGGCACCTCGAGCTCTTCGAGCGCTACAAGCCGGACGACAACGCGCGGGACCGCGCCCACAAGCTCCACCGCGAGAAGAACCCCGCCGCGAACAAGGCTGCCCAGTCCATCGTGATCTACGAGCTTCGCCCCACCTCATGAGCTCCGCGACGCATACCGAGACTCGCCCCCCCCTCTCCCCGCGCCGCGGGGCCCTCGCGGCCTTCGCCCTGGTCCTCATCGCCGTCGCCGGCGGCGCCGTCCTCTGGCACAGGCTGTCGCGGCCGAGCCAGGCCGCCTACATCCCCGCGCCGGAGAAGCCGGCCGAGCTCGTGCCTCAGACCGGCGCGGCGCGGGTCGAGGTGCGCTTCGTCGACATCACGGAGGCCGCCGGGATCCGCTTCCGGCACACGAACGGCGCCCGGGGCAAGAAGCTCCTCCCCGAGACCATGGGCGGAGGCTGCGCGTTCCTCGACTTCGACCGGGACGGAGACCAGGACCTCCTCTTCGTCAACTCCTGCGGCTGGCCCGGCGAGGAGCCGGGGCCCCCGCCCACCCAGGCCCTCTACGAGAACGACGGCAGGGGGCGGTTCGGCGACGTCACCGTCGAGAAGGGTCTCGCCGTCACCTTCTACGGCATGGGCGTGGCCGCCGGCGACTACGATGGCGACGGGTGGGACGACCTGTTCTTCACGGGGGTCGGCGGTGAGCGCCTCTTCCGCAACGCCGAGGGGAAGCGCTTCGAGGAGACGACGGCGGCCGCCGGGATCCCCGCCGAGGGCCCGCACGCCTGGTCCACGGGCGCCGCGTTCCTCGACTTCGACCTCGACGGCCGGCTCGACCTCTTCTTCTGCCGCTACATCGAGTGGTCGCCCGAGATCGACCTCGCCCAGGCCTTCCAGATCACCGGCCTGGGCCGCGCCTACGGGCCCCCGCAGAACTTCGCGGGGACCCACTCGAGGCTCTACCGGAACGCCGGCGGGCGCTTCGAGGACGTCTCGGAGAAGGCGGGAGTCCGTGTCTTGAACCGGCTCACGGGCCAGCCCATGGGGAAGGGCCTCGGCGTCGCTGTCCACGACATGGACGAGGACGGCTGGCCCGAGATCAGCGTGGCCAACGACACGGTGCAGAACTTCCTCTTCGTGAACCGGCGCGACGGGACCTTCGAGGAGGTCGGCGTCCGGAGCGGCTTCGCCTTCGACGAGCTGGGGAAGACGCGCGGGGCCATGGGCATCGACTGGACGAGCCTCGGCCCGGGCGCCGGGAAGGCCATCGTCGTCGGGAACTTCTCCAACGAGGTCACGGCCCTCTACCGGAGCGACGACCCGCGCTCGATCCCCTTCTCGGACGACGCCGTCGCCGAGGGCATCGGCAACCCGAGCCGCAAGTACATGAAGTTCGGCGTCTTCTTCTTTGACCTCGACCTCGACGGGAGGCCCGACATCTTCGAGGCCAACGGGCACCTCGAGAACGAGATCAGTACGGTGCAGGCCGAGCAGTCCTACGCCCAGCCGGTCCAGGTCTTCTGGAACGCGGGGCCGGGGGCCCTGAGGACCTTCGAGGCCCTGGGACCCGCGCAGCTCGGGCCCGACATCTTCCGCCCCGTCGTGGGCCGGGGCTGCGCGTACGCCGACGTGGACTCGGACGGCGACCTGGACGTGGCCCTCGTCCCCAACGGCGGCGAGGCGCGGCTCTTCCGGAACGACGGCGGCGACGGGGGCGGCTGGATCCGCCTGAAGCTCGAGGGCGTCCGCGCGAACCGGAACGCCTTCGGCGCCCGCGTCGAGGCCGTGATCGGGGGCGAGACGCGGCGCGCCCAGCTCCAGAGCGGCAGGAGCTACCTCTCCCAGTGCGAGCAGTCAATCACCTTCGGCCTCGGGGGCCTGCCCCGGGCCGACAAGGTCCTGGTCTGGTGGCCGGGCGAGCAGGAGCCCCAGGACCTCGGGCCCATCCCGAGCCGCACCTTCCGCGTGGTGAGGCAGCCGTGAGGGGCGCCGCGGTCGCCCTCCTGCCTTGCGCGGTCGCCTCGCTGGCCCTCGCGGTGGGCTGCCAGCGCGACCCGCGCACGGCGCACGCCTACTCGCTCGCGGCTCCGGTCGGCTGGAAGCCCTGGAGCGCCGGCGCTCCCCCCGTCGTCCCCGGCAGGGTCCTCGAGGCCTGGGAGTCTCCGGCCGGGCCCGCGCCGGGGAGCCTCGTGGTCTTCCGGAGCGGGTACCTCCCCGAGACGACCGCGGAGCAGCTCCTCGTCCAGACGCGCTACCTGCTCTTGAACCTGCCGGGGCTCGAGCTGAAGGCGGAGAAGGTCGTCGAGGCCGGCGGCCGCAAGGCGGCCCTCGTCGAGGTCGCGGCGCCCGGCAGCGGGGCCGCGCTCGCCCCCACGGGCACGGGCAAGCCCGTCTCCCCCACGGGCGCGCCGCTCATCCCCACGCGGCGCCTCTGGCTGCGGATCCCCCGCGAGCCCGAGCTGGGCACCCTGGAGCTCCTCTTCCACGGCTCCGAGGCCGAGGAGGCCAGGCTCCGGCCCGCCTGGGAGGCCGTGATCGCGTCGCTGAGGGCGTGAGGCGAGATGACGGTGGAGGCGCGCCGCCCCGCCGGGTAACCTGGCGGGCATGCCAGCGGCCCCCGCCTGCTCGCTCGGCCTCGACCTCGGCACCGGCTCGGCCCGCGCCCTGATCGTCGAGACCTCGACGGGCCGGGAGGCGGGGAGCGCCGTCGCGCCCTTCGAGCGCGGCGAGGGCGGCGTCATCGGCGACCCGAGGGACCCCTTGGTCGCGCGGCAGCACCCCGCCGACTGGATCGAGGCCCTCGAGCGGAGCGTGAAGGGAGCCCTGGAGGCGGCCCGGGGGTCGGACGGCGTGTTCCAGCCGGGACGGATCGCGGGGATCGGGATCGACGCCACCGCGAGCACACCGCTCGCGGTGGACTCGAGGTGCGTGCCGCTCGCCCTCGCCGAGCCCTTCGCCGGCGACCCCGCCGCTCTGGCCTGGCTCTGGAAGGACCACACGGCCCACCTCGAGGCCGGGGAGATCACGCGCGCCGCCGAGCGCGAGCGCCCCGAGCTCCTCGCGAAGTGCGGCGGGGCCTACTCGAGCGAGTGGTACTTCGCGAAGCTGCTCCGCTGCCTGCGCTCGTCGCCTCGCGTCCTCGAGGCGGCCGACGGCTGGCTCGAGGAGGGCGACTACTTGGCCGGGCTCCTCTGCGGCGCCGCCTCGCCCCGCGATGTGGCCCGCGGCGCCTGCGCGGCCGGCCACAAGGCCCTCCACAACGCCGATTGGGGCGGCTGGCCGTCCCTCGACCTCCTCGCCAGGGTCGATCCGGCCCTCGCGCGCTGGTGCCGCGGCCGCCTGGGCGAGCGGGTCCTCCCCTCGGACCGGCCCGCGGGGCGCCTGTCGCGAGAGTGGGGCGCGCGCCTCGGCCTGCCGACGGGGATCCCTGTCGCCTGCGCCATGATCGACGCCCACGCCGGCGCCGTCGGAGCCGGGATCCGCCCCGGGGTCCTGGTGAAGATCCTCGGCACGAGCGCCTGCGACATGCTCGTCCACCCCGCCTCGGAGCCCCTCGCCGACATCCCCGGCATCTGCGGGGTGGCGCGCGACTCCATCGTGCCGGGCTGCCTGGGCCTCGAGGCCGGCCAGTCGGCCGTCGGCGACATCTTCGCCTGGTTCGCCCGGGGCTTCGGCGGCGCTCCTCAAGAGGCCCTCGCCGAGGAGGCGGCGAGGCTCCGGCCCGGCGCGTCGGGGCTCGTGGCCCTCGACTGGCACAACGGGAACCGCTCGGTGCTCCAGGACCCGCGCCTCGCGGGGCTCGTCCTCGGTGAGACCCTCGCCACGAGGCCCGCCGAGCTCTACCGGGCCCTCGTGGAGGCGACGGCCTTCGGCGCCCGCGTCATCATGGAGCGGTTCGAGGAGCACCGGGTGCCGGTGTGCGAGGTGGTCGCCTGCGGAGGGATCGCCGCGAAGAACCCCTTCCTCCTCCAGCTTTACGCCGACGTGACGGGCCGCGCCATCGAGGTCTCGCGCTCCCAGGAGACCTGCGCGCTGGGCGCGGCCATCTTCGGCGCCGTCGCCGGCGGGGCGCACCGGACCGTGGAGGAGGCGCAGCGGGCCATGACGTGCGTGTCGGGCGCCGCCTACGTCCCGCGGCCCGCGTCGAAGGCCGTCTACGACGAGATCTACGGCCTCTACCGCGCCCTCCACGACGCCTTCGGGCTCCCCGGCCACCCGGCCGGGCTCCACGGGGCGTTGAAGCGGCTCATAGCGATCCGCGAGCGCGAGCGCGCCCGGGGGTGAGGCCCCGGGGCGGACGCTCTGCGTCGTTTGCAGGCGAGGGGTGCCGTGGTAAACTTCACAGCCGAACGGACTTCAGGGACACGCGACGCCGCAAGGAGACGACATGCAGCAGCCCGAGAACGGAACCTGGAAGGCCCGCCCCCGCACCCTGGCACGCGGGTGGATCGTCGTGCTTTCCTCGTTCCTCGTCCTGAGCTTCTTCCTGGCCGGGGCACCGTCCACGGCCCAGAAGGACGGCGGGAAGGAGAAGGACTACCCGCGGATCTTCCGGGACGTCGCCAGACACCTGGACCACTACTACCTCGACCTGGAGCGCATGAGCCCCCGCCCGCTCCTCGAGAAGGCCTTCACGGCCATCGAGAACTCCGTGGATGAGATCTACGTCGAGGACTCGGACCCGGGCTCGACCCGCTTCATCGTCCACGTGGACTCCCAGTCCCAGGCCTTCGACCTGGACCGCGTGGCGGACCTCGACGAGGCCGTGCGGCTCCTCGAGGGCGTCTTCGAGTTCATCAAGCGCCACTACAAGGGCGAGACCCCGCTCAACGAAGTGCGCTACGCCGCGATCAACGGGTTCCTCTCGGGCCTCGACCCCCACACGCTGGTCTTCCCGCCGGAGGACTACAAGGACTTCGCGGTCCACATCGAGGGCGAGATCTGCGGCGTGGGCATGTACGTCGGGACCCGCGAGGGAAAGCTCACGGTGATCGAGGTCCTCAAGGGGACGCCGGCCCAGCGAGCCGGCTTCAAGAAGAACGACCTGATCGCGAAGATCGGCGACGAGTCGACCATCAACATGACCGTGAACGAGGCCGTCGACAAGATCCGGGGGCCCTGCGGCTCGGCGGTGACCCTCACGGTCAAGCGGCCCGTCGGCGACGACCCGGAGAAGCTCGAGGCTCACGCCATCTCGGTCCAGCGGGACCGCGTGGTGATCAAGAGCGTCGAGTCGGCGCTCATCCCCGACTGGAACCTCCACGGAGGCCCCTGGAAGGGCGGCGTGGGCTACGTGCAGGTCATCAACTTCGACAAGAACACAATGAACAGGGAGAGCAGCACGAGCCTCGAAGGCCACCTGCGCAGGCTCGAGGAGCAGAACGGCGGGAAGCCCCTCGCCGGCCTCATCCTCGACCTCCGCGGCAACTCGGGAGGCCTCCTGACGCAAGCCGTGGCCATGTCGGACCTCTTCCTCGAGTCGGGGAACATCGTCGTCACGGCGAACCGCGGCGGGACCCTCCGGGCCGAGGAGGCGAAGCGCGACGGCACGGAGCCGAGCTACCCCATCGTCGTCCTGGCGAACGAGGCCTCGGCCTCGGGGGCCGAGATCGTCATCGGCGCCCTGCAGAAGAACAACCGGGCCCTGGTCCTCGGCACGCGGACCTTCGGCAAGGGCTCCGTGCAGCAGCTCCACCAGCTCAGCAGGCAGTCCAGCGCGCAGCTCAAGATCACCGTGAGCGAGTACCTGATCCCGGGCAACATCTCGATCCAGGAGAACGGCGTCGTCCCGGACCTCATGGTGGGCGCCGTGGTGGACGACGGGAACTTCGACCTCTTCGAGAACGAGCGGTCCGTCACGGAGAAGAGCTACGAGCGGCACCTCGTGTCGCTCTTCGCGAGGAAGGAGTCGCCGAGGTACACGCTGCACTACCTCTTCGAGCCGCCCGAGGGGGACGCCTACAACGACCGGTTCATGAGCGGCGAGCTGGAGCCCTCGAAGGACAAACTGGTCCAGGTGGCCCTGCGGCTCCTCGAGCTCGCCCAGAAGCCTTTCGACCCGGCGCGCGTCCTCGACGACAGGCCGGCGGAAGTGCAGAAGATCAAGGCGGACCTCTTCCAGGAGGTGGTCGCGAAGCTCAAGGAGAAGGGGATCGACTGGAGCCCCGACCCCGCCGGCGGGCCGTCGGCGGCTTCCGAGGGCCAGCTCAAGCTCGAGGTTTCGAGCGAGCGCATCCAGGAGCCCTCGAAGGACAAGGACGACAAGGTCCCCGTGAACAAGCTCCTCATCACGGCGAGGCTCGCGAACAAGGGGGACGTGCCCGTCCACCGCATGAAGGGGATCACCCGCTCCGAGTACTTCCTGTACAAGGACCACGAGCTCCTCTTCGGGAAGGTCGACCCGGGCCAGACCGTCGAGCGGACCGCCAAGGTGCGGCTCCCCTACTACCCCTACGCGCGGAACGACCTGCTCACGGTCGAGGTGAGCTCCACGGGGGAGATGCCCGATGGCGACGGCCCGCCGCAGGACAAGGTGCTCGTCGCGGAGTCGATCCAGGTCGACCTCAAGGACTCCGGCCGGCCGGCCTTCGCGTACACCGCGACCCTCCTCGACGGGGCCGGCGGACAGCCGATCCAGGCCCTCGACGTCGGCCAGGAGGCGGTCCTGAAGGTCAAGGTCAAGAACGTGGGCACCGCGACCGCCCACAAGGGTGTCGTGGTCCTCAAGAACGAGACGGGGAGGCAGGTCTTCCTCCACCCGCCGGGCCGCCCGGAGTTCTCGGACCTCGCGCCCGGCGCCGAGAAGGAGGTCCAGTTCCGTTTCGACGTGCGCGAGGGCGACCCGGTCGACGACTACGAGCTCGAGCTGGCGGCGGCCGACTCGTACTCGAACGCGAGCCTCGCCCGCAAGCTCAAGATCCCGAGGAAGGGATCGGAGGCCGGCAAGCCGTTCCCCAACGGCGTCGAGTTCGCGCCGCCGGTGATCACGGCCTCCCTCCTCGACCCCGAAACCCAGAGGCCCGTCCTCACGACGGGGAAGGACAAGCTGAACCTCGAGGCCCTGATCCGCGCCAGCGAGGCGGACCCCTTCAAGGCCTGGATCGTGAGCAGCGCCCTCGGCGCCCACGAGGCGGCGCCGGACAAGATCCTGGTCGTGGACTCGGGCGGCCAGAACCCCCTGAAGATCGCGACCCCCGTGTCCCTCAAGAAGGGCATCAACCTGATCACCGTCGTCTCGAACGACAGGAACGGCCTCGAGAGCCGCCAGAGCCTCGTGGTGAGGCGGGAGTGAGCCGCGGGCGGCGCCAGGCAGCCCGGCCGCCCTTCACCTCCTGGCGGGGGCGGCCGTCCCGCCGCGCTCTGCCGCCTGGCGCGCCTCCCGGACCTTCGCTCGCAGCTCGGCCTCCTTCTCCCGGAGGGCCTTGAGACGCTTCCCGGCCTCGGCCGCCCTCGGGGCGTCGCCGGACTCCAGGTCGCCCTCGGCCCAGCGGACCTCCTCGAGGGTCTCCAGGAGCTGGTCCTCGAGCTCGAGGGCCTCGAGCTCCGCCTGGGCGGTGCGCCGCTCCTCGAGGGCCTTCTCCCTGGCCGCGTCCCAGGAGCCGTCGAGGAGCCCTTGGATCTCCGCGAGCTCGGTCCTCGCCAACCTCGAGCGCGCCTCCTGCCGGCGCAGCTCGACCTCGGCGCGAGCCCGGTCCTCCTCGAAGAGCCTCTCCACGTACGCGTCCTTCCGCTCCCGCATCTCCCGGACCTTGCCCTCGTAGTACCGCAGGTTGGCGGCCGCGATGGTCCTCGACCGCTCCAGCCGCACGATCTCCAACTCCTTCTCCAGGGCGCGGTGGCGGAGGGCCCTCTCGGGGGCCGTCCCCTCGGCCCCCGGCAAGTCCAGCGCGGCGGCCTGCACCTCGAGCCGCGCCAGCGCCGGCTCGAAGCGATAGCCGCTCACGAGGACGCGGGCTTCGTCGCGCGCCTCCGGGGGGATCTCCTCGTGCGCCTCCACCCAGGCCGCCTTGCGCTCCTCCTCGAGGGCGTACATGGACAGGTAGCGCTCCTCGATCCTCTGGGCGAGCCAGCGGCCCCTGAAGAGTAGCCCCTTCGCCCGCTCCGCTGCCTCGAGCCGCTCCCGCTCCGGGAGCTTCTCGATCGCGGCGCCCGCCTCGAGGACCTTCCGGATCTCGGCCAGGAGGCCCTCGTAGTCGCGCTTGAGGGCATCGACCTCCCGCGCGATGGGCGCGAGGGCATCGTAGAGCCTCTCCGAGTCCGGGAGCCCCCTGCGGAGGGCCGCGGCGCGGGCGACCTCGACCAGGTCCGCCTCGGAGCGGACGCGCCGGATGACGAGCGTCGCCGGCACCGCCTTCTCGACGAGCTCGCGGTGGTCCGCGACGACCCCCGTGTCGAGGACCGGCTCGAGCATCCACGGCTGCATGCGCGCCGAGCCCGTCGGGTGCGTGATCAGCGGATGCGACGGCCTCTGGCGCACCGAGGCGCCCAGGGAGATCTCGACCTCCACGGGGACCCCCGTCGCGCGCCAGTCCTCGGCCGGGCGGGCCCGCTCGCCGCCCTCGGCGCGTGCTCCCGGGGCGTCCGGTTCGCCCTCCCGGTCCCCCGGCTCGCCCGGTGCGGCGCCCTCGGGCTCCACGACCTTGAAGGCGCCGCGGGCCCCGAAGGAGAACCCGCGCACGAGCATGGGGAGCTCGATCGCGCCCTCGGTCAGCATCTCCTCCGCGAGGCGCTCGTGCCGCTCGCCCCGGTGCTCCCAGCGCACGACGACGAGGAGGCGGTCCCCCTGGCTCTTGACGAACCCGTCGGGCCCGGCGCCGTTCCAGTAGCTCGCGGTGCGGCACCCGAGCTCGAGGAGGGCCCGGTAGATCGCTGGCCCGGTCGCGTCGAAGGCCACCACCGTCTCGTGGGCGGGCCCCCGGCGGTGGCAGGCGAAGACCTCGAGGGTCCGCGTGGGGTTCACGAACCAGCAGGGGAAGCGCACCTCGCCCGCGACCCGGTCGACCTCGACGGCGAGGGCGACCGGGTGGCCGAGGCCGATAAACCCCAGGAGAGCTGCCGCCGTGCTGACCCTGACGTGGATGGGCATGGGCTCCGGACCTCGCAATCTGGACGACCTGGCCGGGGAATCTACGACCTCGTCCCGAAAACGGTACTTCCTCCGAGGGCCGGCGTCCACCCCAAGGTCGCGCCCCGCAAGGGATTCCGGCGCCCCTGGCCACCGGAGGCGGGCCCTGGCACGGGCGGTGCTACCAGGCCCCTCACCTGAAAAGCCCAAGACCTTCCCACCCGCCTGCCCGGCCCCGCCCCACCGACCCATGGGACGCGGCCGGGCAGGACCGTTTCCGGGGGCTGCGACACTCGACGCCGGGACGGAGACAAAGGCGGCCGTGCGAGCTACATTGAACGCGTGAGAACTCTTCGGCACCTCGGTCTGGTCCTGCTCTTCGCCGGGCTCATCGCCCTCGAGATCGCGCACGGCTTCGTGCGGTGGAGGGCGGTCCGCGAGCGGCGGCTCCACGAGGCGCTCTCGGCCGTCGAGCGCGGGCACGACGAGCTCGCCCTCGATGTCCGCAAGAGCCTCGAGGAGAAGACCGAGCACGCGGCGTTCCTGGCCCGCATGCCCGCCGTCCGGGCCCTCCTCGAGGGGCGCCCGGCCGCGCGCAAGGCCCTCGAGACGGAGGTGCTCCCCTACGTCGTCTCGTTTCGCGGCATCGACCGCGTGCGCGTCCTCGACCTCGAGGGCCGCGAGGCCTTCCGCGTCGAGCGGATCGGGAGCGGCGCGGGCGCCATCCCCGAGCCCCTCCTGGACCCCGAGCCCGACCCGAGGGCCCTCGCCCTCGCTCGGGGCGCGCCGCCCGGCGAGGTCGCGCTCTCGGAGCTCGTCATGGACCGCCTCCGCGTCGAGGTCCCCGAGAGCGACCGCCAGGTCCTCCACTTCGCGACGGGGGTCGACGCCGGCGCGCGCCGGCTCGGGTACCTGGCGCTGACGGTGTACGCGGCGCCCGTCTTGAGCCGCATCCGGAGCTTCCGTCCCTTCGAGGCCGTCAGCTCGAGCCTGGTGGACTCCGACGGGACGTACCTCGCGAGCGCCGCGCGCCACAGGGAACGTGGCTCTCCGGCCGCCGGGAGGCTCCAGGAGGACTACCCCGGCGCCGCCGAGATCGTCCTCGGCGGGGCGGAGCGGACCGTCTCGAGCCAGGCGACGCTCCTCTCCCACTCCGCCGGCGGTCCGGGAGTCTCCTGGCGCATCGTGACCGCGGTGCCCGCCGGTGCGCTCGACCGGGCGCTGGGCGACCTGCGCGGCGAGTACGCGTGGATCGTCGCGTCCATGGTCACGACGACGGTCCTCCTGGCGGCCGCAGGGGCCTTCCTCGTGCGCATGAGCGTCCGGGAGGTGAAGCTCCGGGAGGCGGCGCGGTTCCGCGAGAAGGAAAAGGAGATCGAGCGGCGCCTCGAGGTCTCCGAGCGCATGGGCTCCCTGGGCCTCCTCACCGCCGGCGTGGCCCACGAGATCAACAACCCCCTCGAGGGGATCGAGAACTACCTCACGCTCCTCGAGCGCGAGCAGGCCTCTCCCGAGAAGCGCAAGCGCTACATCGACATGGTCCGCTACGGGTTCCACCGGATCCGGGACATCGTCCGCGACCTCTCGGCGTTCTCGAAGCCCTCCGTGGGCCCGGGATCGACGGACCTCGCGGCGGTGGTGCGCCAGGCCCTGAGGATGGTCCAGTACTCCAAGGAGCTCAAGCGCGTGAAGGTCGACATCTCCGGATTCGAGGGACCCCTCGTCGTCCCCGGCGACGGGGGCCGCCTCGAGCAGGTCTTCATCAACCTCTTCCTCAACGCGGCCAAGGCGATGAAGGGCGAGGGGACGATCGCGGTGGCCGCGCGCCCCGTCGCCGCGGAAGGCCGTGGCCCGGAGGTGGAGGTCCAGGTCGACGACACGGGGCCCGGGATCCCCGAGGCGGACCTGCGGCGGATCTTCGACCCCTTCTTCTCGACGGGCGACGGCACCGGGCTGGGCCTCTCGATCTCCTACGGGATCGTGGCGGCCCACGGCGGCTCCATCGAGGCCGCGAACCGGCCCGGGGGCGGAGCCCGCTTCACCCTCCGGCTGCCCGCGGTCGCAACCGTGGAGCTGGCGGCCGCGCGAGCCGGGAGGAACGGACCGTGAAGGCGAGACACCGCATCCTCGTCGTCGACGACGAGGACTTCGTCCGCGACTCGCTCGTCGCCCTCCTCGCCGATGAGGGTTTCGACACGATCGCCGCGTCGAGCGCCCGCGAGGCCCTGCGCCTCCTCGAGACCGAGGACCTGAGCGCCATGGTCACGGACCTGCGCATGCCCGAGATGGACGGCCTCACCCTCCTTCACGAGGCGCGCCGGCGCGCCCCGGCGGTCCCCGTGGTGCTCCTCACGGGCGTCGGAACCGTCCCCGAGGCCGTGCAGGCCATGAAGTCCGGCGCCCACGACTTCATCCAGAAGCCCGTGGACCCGGAGCAGTTCGTCCTCCTCGTGCGAAGGGCGGCGGAGCACCACGACCTCCTCGAGCAGGTGCAGGTCCTCCGCAGCACCGTGGAGGACCTCCGCGGGCCCTCGGAGATGGTGGGCGTATCGCCCTCCCTGGCCGCCGTGAAGGCCCTGATCGCCCAGGTGGCCCCCACCTCGGCCACGGTCCTCGTCACGGGGGAGAGCGGCACGGGCAAGGAGCTCGTCGCGGCCGAGGTCCACCGCTTGAGCCCGCGGGCCAAGGCCAGCTTCGTGCGCGTCAATTGCGCCGCCGTGCCCGAGAGCCTCTTCGAGAGCGAGTTCTTCGGCCACCGCCGCGGCGCCTTCACGAGCGCCGTATCGGATCGGGCCGGCCGATTTGCCGAGGCCGAGGGGGGCACCCTGGCGCTCGACGAGATCGGCACGCTGCGGCCCGAGATGCAGGCGAAGCTCCTCCGCGTCCTCGAGACGGGCGAGTACCAGGTCGTCGGAGAGTCTCGCATGCGCATCGCCGACGTGCGCGTCGTGGCCATCACGAACGAGGACCTCGCGGCGCGCGTGCGCGAGGGTGCCTTCCGGAAGGACCTCTACTACCGCTTGAACATCTTCCCCATCGACGTCCCCCCGCTCCGCAAGAGGCGGGAGGACGTGGTGCCCATCGCCGAGCACTTCGCCGCCCGCCTGCTGCGCGAGGGCGCCGCGCCCGGCGGCCCCGGGCCGGTCCCGGCCCTCCCGGCCGAGGCGGCCGCGGTGCTCCGCGCCTACGACTGGCCCGGCAACGTGCGCGAGCTCCGCAACGTGATCGAGCGGGCAGTCATCCTCTCCTCGGGCGGCGAGCTCGACGCGGGCCTCCTGCGGCGGATCCTCGCGGCCCCGGGCCTGGACGAGGCCGAAGGCGACTCCGCGGACCTCCACATCCGCCGGCGCCTCGACGCCCTCGAGCGAAAGCTGATCCTCGAGGCCCTCGAGCGCTCCTCGGGGAAGAAGCGCGCCGCCGCGAGCCTCCTCGGGATCGACCCGAAGAACGTAGGCTACTACCTGAAGAAGCACGGGATCTCGGAGCCCCCGGGGGGCGGCGAGGAGGTGGAGGAGTGACCCGGCGCGGTCCTTCCGCCGCGCGCGTCGCGGCCCGCGGCCTCCCGGCGATCGCCGTCCTCGCAGGAACCGGGTGCTGGCGCGACGGCGGCTCCCCGGCACCCGCCGTGCCCCCGCCGCGCGACGCGGCGCCGTCGGAAGCCGCGGCCCGGCCCGCGTCCTTCGGCTGCGAGTTCGCGGACATCACCGAGGTCTCGGGGATCCGCTTCGCCCACGTGACGGGCGCCCGGGGCGAGAAGCTCCTTCCCGAGACCATGGGCTCCGGCGCCGCGCTCCTCGACTTCGACCGCGACGGGCGCCTCGACCTCTTCCTCGTGAGCTCGACCTACTGGCCGGACCAGGCGCCCGCCGGCGCGCCCGGCCCGCGCTCCGCCCTGTACCGCGGCCGCGGCGGCGGCGCCTTCGAGGACGTGACCGAGGCCGCGGGCGCGGGCGTCGAGATCTACGGCATGGGCTGCGCCGCGGCGGACCCGGACGGCGACGGCGACCAGGACATCCTCGTGACCGGCGTCGGTGCCACGGTCCTCCTGGAGCAGGAGGGCGGCCGGTTCCGCGATCGGACGCGGGAGGCGGGGATCGGCGTGGGCTCGTGGAAGGACCGCGATGGCAGGGAGAGGCCCGGCTGGACGACGGCGGCCGCCTGGGCCGACCTGGACCTGGACGGCGACCTGGACCTCTTCGTCGCGAGCTACGTCCAGTGGACGCCCGAGGGAGAGATCTTCACGACCCTCGACGGCGTCACGAAGGCCTTCACGACGCCCGACCGCTACCGCGGCCTGCCCCCGCTCGTCTACAGGAACGGCGGCGACGGCCGTTTCGACGACGCTACCGCCGCGAGCGGCCTCGGCGGCCTCGAGGGGAAGTCCCTGGGGGTTGCCCTCTGGGACTTCGACGCGGACGGCCTCCTCGACCTGGTCGTCGCGAACGACACGCGCCCCAACTTCTTCTGCCGGAACCTGGGCGGACTCCGTTTCGCCGAGGCGGGGATCGAGGCCGGGATCGCCTACGACGAGACGGGGCGCGCCCGGGCCGGCATGGGCATCGACATCCAGGACACGGCGAACGATGGGACGCCCCGCGTCGCCATCGGCAACTTCGCCAACGAGCCCATGAGCCTCTACCGCTGGACCGGCGCTGCGTCCTTCGCCTCCGAGGCGGCGCGGGCCGGGCTCGCCGGCCCGACGTACGCGCCCCTCACCTTCGGGCTCGGGTTCCAGGACCTGGACCTCGACGGCGCGCTGGACCTGGTCGTGGTCAACGGGCACATCGAGCCGGACATCGCCCGCGTCTTCCGCGAGCAGTCCTACCCCCAGAGGGCCCAGGTCTTCCGCGGCCGCGGGGACGGCGCCTTCGACGACGTGACGGCCGTCGCGGGCCCCGCCTTCGCGGTGCCGCGCGTCGGCCGCGCCCTCGCGGCGGGCGACATCGACTCCGACGGCGACGTGGACCTCGTCATCACCACGAACGGCGGCCCGCCCGCGATCCTCAGGAACGACCGCAAGGCCGCGGCCTCGAGCCGGTACCTCCGCGTGCGCCTGCGCGGGAAGGGGATGAACACGGCGGCCCTCGGGGCCACGATCCGCCTCACGGCCGGAGGCGTCACGCAGACGCGCGTGGTGCGCACGGGCTCGTCGTACTTGAGCCAGTCGGAGCTCGATGCCACCTTCGGGCTCGGACCTCAGGCGACCGTGGAGAGGCTCGTCGTGCGGTGGCCCTCGGGCGCGGAGAAGGTCGTGCCCGTCGGGGCCCTCGACAGGACGATCGAGGTGGCCGAGGAATGACGCCATGACTCGCCCCACGGCCGCCGCCTTCATCGCCACCGCCGTCTGGGGCGCTCTCGCCGGGTGCTCGGCCCCGCCGCCCGCCGTCCTCCTCACGACGGACTGCGGCGTCGAGACCGACGACCAGTGGGCCCTGGCCCACCTCGCCTTCCTCGCCGAGGCGGGCGTCGTCGACCTCCGCGGCATCGTGACCACCCACGCCCCGACGTTCCCGGCTCCCGCCGCCGAGAGCTCTGCACGGGCCGCGCGGGAGGTCCTCGCGACCCTCGCCCTCCACGCCCCGCCGCACGTGATCGCCGGCGAGAGCGCGCCCATCGGGCCCGACCGCCGCCCTCGCGCCGGGCCCGGGGCGCGCCGCATCGCCGAGGAGGCGCGCTCCCTGCCCCCCGGTAGGCGCCTCGCCGTCCTCTCCATCGGCGCCGCCACGGACGTGGCCGAGGCCCTCCTGCTCGACCCGGCGCTCGCGGACCGGATCGAGGTCATCGCCATGGGCTTCGAGGGCTGGCCGCGCGGCGGCGACCCGTGGAACGTGAAGCTCGACCCCGCGGCTTTCGAGGTCCTGCTCGAGTCCCGGGTGCCCCTCGCGATCGGCGCCGCGGACGTCTGCCTGCGCCACCTCACCCTGGACCGCGAGTCCGCGGCCGCGCGCACGCGCCTCGGCGGCGAGGCGGGCGCTCACCTCCGGAGGCACTTCGAGGCCTGGCTCGACCGTCAGCCCGACCTCTGCCGGCAGTACACGGGCCGTGCCGCCTGGCCGATGTGGGACCTCGTCGCGGTGGCCCACCTCCTCGGCTGGACCGAGAGCGATGAGCGGCCGCGCCCGCGCCTGCGGCCTGACCTCACCTTCGACCACTCGGCTGATCACTCGGCTGATCACTCGGCGCCGCGCAGCACCGTCCGCTGGGTCACGGCCATCGACGACCGCACGCTGTGGGCCGACTTCGAGCGCAGGCTCGAGGCTGCGGCGGGCAGGGTCGCCCGGCCATGAAGCCGGGGCGGGGCCGCCGCGCTGCGTGGGTGAGCCTGGTGCTGGCTGTCCTCGCCGCCGCCACCGTGGCCCACCTTCAGCGGAAGGAGATCGCCCGGGAGGCGCAGCGCCTGTACTGGCGCTGGACGCGGGCACGGAGTTTCGAGCGTGGGAGCGCGGCGTCACGGAATAAGGCGTTGGTGGCGAAGAAGATCCCTGTGCGTCCGGCGGACGTGTTTTGATGTGACGAAGCCAGCACGGATTCGATTGAGGAGCTCGAGCGGTACAGGCCGGGAGGGCGAGAGCGCTCCCACCCGGATCCCCTCTTCGAGCTTGCTCGCCGTGGTGCAGATCGCCTCGGAGTACTTCACGTAGGAGTCGTGGCCCAGGCCTGGATACTGGCTGGGCTTCACGACGCAGGTCTCGTCGGGATCGTTGTCCCGCAGAGTGGTGAAATTGACGATGATGACTTGGTCGGAGTCCTGTTTTGGATCGGACACGACCACCCATCGGTGGGAGGGGATGC
Source organism: Planctomycetota bacterium (assembly GCA_016209535.1). Lineage (GTDB taxonomy): Bacteria > Planctomycetota > UBA8108 > UBA8108 > SXIK01 > JACQVW01. Next base: position 20,619 of record JACQVW010000794.1, read on the forward strand.
GGCCAGCCGCCTTGTTCAGGATCACCTGGCCCGCTTCGATCAAGCGCGCTCAACCCTGAAAAGCTCGTGGAAGTACATTCGCTCCGCGGCCTCCTGGGAGATTCGCTCAATCTCCTCTTCGCTCTTCTTGAGGGCGCGCAGGATGCCTTCGGGGTGAATCTTGTGGCAGGAGTCGCCGGGGTCCTTCCACTCCGGGAACTTGTGCGTGAGGTCGCGAAGGACCCACTGGTTGGCGCGTCCGTACCTCCTGAAGACCCCCTCGATGATGGCGACTTCCGCGTCGGACAGCGGGCCAGTGCCGGGGTCCCGCACGAGCTCGACCTCGTAAGCCTTGGGCACTCGGCGAATGTGCCGCAACCAGAAATCCCGTCCCGGATGATCCTCTTTGATGAGATTGTACGTGATGCTAAGCACGGGACCATGTTTCATGGCCACGTAGTCGTCACCGATCACCGGGCGGCCGTAACGCCTCAAGCTCTCCCGCTCGACCATGTAGAGCAGCTTGATGAGGTGCAGGTACTTCATCCTCCCCCCACCCAGCCTCAAGAGAATCGCCGCCGCGGCGGTGGCCTTCACCTCGTCGAACTGGAACCGGATGGGCGATGGGCGCATGGCTCTATTGTCGGTATCCCGCGGCGCGAGGCTCACCGTTCTCTTCACTTCACGCAGCCGCAGGCTGGGTCCCGAGCTTGTGGCCCATTGCCAGCGGCTCTCCTTCCCGGTGCAAGCAGTATACTCTTCGACCCAGCAGGAGGGGAGCTTTTCCTGCCTGGAAGGGGATGGACGGGCTGCCGCTGCGGGGGCCGCGGAGGGACGCCGAGCGCGCCGCGCAGGCGGAGGAGGCAGCGGCGCGAAGGGATGGCCAGCCGTGAGGCCGAGGGGGGCGGCGTCAGTCGGCGCCTTCTCGGCGGAAGGGTCCCTCCTCCCGCATACGCTCGGCAAGCTCGCGGCGGTTGTGGACGCCGTGGATGTCCAGGACGAGGTACACCCAACCCATGTGGCTCTTGACGGTGTTGGGCTTGATGCCGAGGCGCTGCGCGATCTCGCGGTTGGTCTCGCCGAGAGCGGCGAGGCGGGCGCACTCCTTCATGCGCGGCGAGAGCCGGGCCCAGAGCTGCGCGAAGCTGGGCTCGGGCTGCCTGGGGACCGGGGGCAGCCTGGCCGCGGCCATCTCCACGATCTGCTCCCAGAGCCGCTGGAAGTCGTCGGGAAGCTTCGGCGGCTCGGGGCTCTGGTCTCGCTCCGTTCCCATGGCGTCTCCCTCTCCTTGGTAAACCGCGCGTTCTCGTGTCGCAACGTAGTAGCCGTTCAGGCGGGGCCGGTCAAGGGGGGCGGTGCCTCCTCGATCCGAAGCTAAGCAATCCGAAGCTAGCCGGGCCGCCGGGCCGGGCCCGCACGCCGGCCCGAGCGCCGCCGCCGGCGCGGCCGGGGCCCGCAGCCGGCCGGCCGAGTGGCA
>JACQVW010000068.1 GCA_016209535.1 Planctomycetota bacterium
GATCTGGCCCATGTTCGGCATCGCGAACCAGCTCCTGGCGGTGGTCGCCCTGTGCGTCGTCACGGCCGTCCTCATCAACGAGGGCCGCGCGCGGTACGCCTGGATCTCGGTCCTGCCCCTCGCCTTCGTGATCTCGACGACGAGCACCGCGGGGGTGCAGTTGATCCGCCGGTTCCTGGGCGAAGCCGGCTCCAAGCCCGCGGAGGCCTTCCGCTGGAACCTCAACGCGGCCCTGACGGCCATCATGCTTGCCCTCGTGGCCCTCATCCTCGTCGTCTCGGCCCGGAGCTGGTGGCGCGGGCTCCGGCGCCCGCGGCCCGGAGGCGCGCCGTGAGCCGCCCCGCGCTGCCGTCGTGCCTGCTCCCGGCCCTCCTGGCTGCGGCTCCGGGGCCCGCTGGCGCCGGGGAGAAGACCTTCCGCGCCGGCGCAGCGGTCGCCGACGTCTCGCCGGAGCGCTTCCCGGTCATCGTCAACGCCATGTTCGAGGAGCGCTCGGCCGACCGCGCGGCCGATCCGCTCGGGGTGCGGTCCCTCGTCCTCGACGACGGCGCGGCGCGCGTGGCCATCGCCGTCGTCGACACGTGCATGATGGGTCGTGACCTCTGCGACGAGGCGAAGGAGCTCGCGGCGAAGGAGACCGGCATCCCCACCGACCGCATGCTCGTCTCGGCGACCCACACGCACTCGGCGCCGTCGGCCATGGCCTGCCTCGGGAGCCGCATGGACCCCGAGTACCGGCGCCTCCTGCCGCCGAGGATCGCCCGGGCCATCGGCGAGGCGGCGGCGGCCCTCGAGCCGGCCCGCGTCGGCTGGACGGCCGTCCGCGCGCCCGGGTTCACCCACAACCGCCGCTGGATCCTCCGCCCCGACCGCATGGGGACGGACCCCTTCGGCGAGCGCACGGTCCGCGCCAACATGCACCCGGGCCACGAGAACCCCGACGCCATGGGCCCCTCGGGGCCCGCCGACGACGAGCTCGCGATGCTCTCGGTCGTCTCGTCCGAGGGCCGGCCCATCGCGCTCCTCGCCAACTTCTCCATGCACTACTACGGCTCGCCCCTCCTCTCGTCGGACTACTTCGGCCGGTTCTGCGGGCACCTCGCGCGCCTCGCGGCGCCGGGCGAGCCGCCGGCGGGGACGCGGCCCTTCGTCGATATCATGAGCCAGGGCACGAGCGGCGACCTCATGTGGATGGACTACTCGCGGCCGCGGAAGGAGATCGGCTACGACGCCTACGCGCTGGAGCTCGCGAGGATCGCCCACGAGGCGTGGCGCAAGGTGGAGCACCGCCCGTGGGCCGAGCTCGCGATGGGGGAGGCGAAGCTTTCGCTCCGCCGGAGGACGCCCGGCGAGCGGCGCCTCGTCTGGGCGCGGGAGCTGGCGGCCAAGATCGGGGAGCGCCTCCCGCGCGGCCTGCCCGAGATCTATGCCCTCGAGCAGCTCTACCTCCACGACGAGCCCCGGCGCGAGCTCAAGCTCCAGGCCCTGCGCGTGGGCGACCTGGGCATCGCCGCCATCCCCTGCGAGGTCTTCGCCATCACGGGCCTCAAGCTGAAGGCCATGAGCCCCCTCGCCCCGACCTTCACGATCGAGCTCTCAAACGGCGGGGAAGGCTACATCCCGCCCCCCGAGCAGCACCGCCTCGGCGGCTACACCACGTGGCCCGCCCGCACGGCCGGGCTCGAGGTGGACGCGGAGCCGAAGATCGTCGAGGAGGTGCTGCGCCTCCTCGAGGCCGTGGCGGGCAAGCCGCGGCGCGAGCCACGCGAGGACCTCGGCCCCCTGGCGAAGGCAGTCCTCGAGCGGAAGCCGCTCGCGTTCTGGCGCCTCGGCGAGCTCGGCGGCGCCGCAGCCCGCGACGCGAGCGGGAATGGCCGCGGCGCGGTCTACGACAGGGACTTCGCGTACTACCTCGACGGGCCCGATCCGGCGGGCTTCTCGGCGAGCCACCGGAACCCCTGCGTGCACCTCGCGGGCGGCCGCTTGAAGGCCCACCTGCCAGGCCTGGGGGACGCGTACGCGGTGGAGCTGTGGTTCTGGAACGCGCTCCCGGCAGACGCGCGGCCCGTGACGGCGTACCTCCTCTCCCGCGGGAAGGACGGGGCCGCGGGCACGCCCGGCGACCACCTCGGGATCGGCGGGACAGCCTCGAGCCAGGGCAGGCTCTTCGTCTACAACGGGGACGCCCTGGGCGGGACCCTGGCCGGGAAGACGCCGATCGCGCTCAGGACCTGGCACAGGGTGCTGATAGTGCGCGACGGCCGCAAGGTCTCCGTTTGGGCTTCCTCCTCGGTCGCCCAAACCCTCGACGGCGCGGCGGAGCCGGAGCTCGCGGGCGAGCTCGAGCCGGGCTGCCCGGCCGATGAGCCGCACTTATCCTTCGGCGCCCGCTCCGACGGCTTCGCGCCCCTCGAGGGCAAGATCGACGAGGTCGCGGTGTACGGGCGGGCGCTCACGGCGGAGGAGGCGCCGGGGCGGTGAGGCTGACGCCGGTGCCAGGTCGCTTGACCGTCACTTCACGATCTCGAGCAGCTCCACCTCGAAGATGAGGGTCGCGTTGGGACCGATGTCGGCTCCCGCGCCCCGAGCGCCGTAGGCGAGGTCGCTCGGGACGAAGAGCTGCCACTTCGAGCCCACCGGCATGAGCTGCAGCGCCTCGGTCCAGCCCTTGATCACGCCGCCCACGGGGAACTGGGTGGGCTCGCCGCGGCTGTAGGAGCTGTCGAACTCCTTCCCGCTGATCAGCGTGCCCTTGTAGTGCGTCTTCACGGTGTCCGTGGCCTTCGGCTTCTCGCCGGTGCCCTCCGTGAGGACCTTGTACTGGAGGCCGCTCGGCAGCGTCGTGACGCCCGGCTTCGACTTGTTCGCGGCGAGGAAGGCCTCGCCATCCTGCTTGTTCCTGTCGCCCGCCTTCCCCGACGCCTCCTTCTGGTAGCTCTGTACGGCGTCGCGCGCCTCGGCGTCCGTCATGAGGGCCGCGGCGCCGCTCGTCGCGTCCTCGAGGCCCTTCGTGACGAGCTTGAGATCGAGGTCCATGCCCTGTGCCTTGAAGCTGCGGCCGATGTTGATGCCCATGGCGTAGCTGGCCTTGTCCCGCGAGGTCTTGAGCTCGGGCTTGCCCGCGGGGCCGGCCTTCTCGTCGCCCGAAACGAACGTGGCGGCGAGGAGGGCCGCGGCGAGGACGGCGACGATCCAGTGCGCTCTCATGGAGGGCCTTTCTGTGGGGGTGAGTGGGTGTGGGAAAGGCCTCATTCTACAGAGCCAAGGTGCTCCCGCCAGAGCGGAATGGGGCCGCGCAGAAGAGCTTCCTTGCCGCCCGCGAAGGGTCTATCATGGCCCTGGGCCTCCTGGAGGACGCAACCATGCCGACACGAGCGAGCTCCACCCCATTGCCGCACGCCGCCGCCCTTTGCACGGCCGCCCTGCTCATCCCCGCAAGTGCCGCCGTCGCCGACGTGGCCGCCTACCGCGAGGCGGTCCAGGCGATCGACGGGCTCCTCGACTACTACCCCTTCGACATGGACTTCGCCGACGTCGTTGACGGCGGGAACGGCCTGAACAGCGGGCAGGTGCCCGGGCCGCCCCCCTTCGCGCCCGGGCTTCGAGGGGAGGGGAAGGCGGGCGACTTCGACGGCAGGGGCCAGTTCCTGCGGATCCTGCGCTCCGTGCAGGACGACTTCACCCTCCTCGCCTGGATCCATACGGACTCCCCCGGCGCGGGCGGCGACCTCGCGCCCTTCTACATGGGGAGCGGCCTCATCTACGCCGACATGCCCGGGATCGCGAACGACTTCGGCGCCACCGTCACGGGCACGACCTTCGCCCTCGGCGTGGGCAACCCGGACCTCACGATCCACTCGGGGAGCCCCGTCACGACCGGCGAGTGGGTCTTCCTCGCCGCCGTGCGCCGCGTGGACCTCGAGGCCGGCACGGCCGAGGTGAAGGTCTACGTGAACGGCACCCTCGAGGCCTCGGACGTGCATCCGAACGTGCTCCCCCTCGACGCCCAGCTCCAGCTCACGATCGGCGGGAACGCGATGGACAACCGCTACTTCGCCGGCCGGATCGACGAGGTGGCCCTCGCGAGCCAGGCCCACGACGACGCCATGATCCTGGCCTGCTTCCAGGCCGCGGACCAGGGCGTCGCGAGGTACCGCCAGGCCGTCGCGGGCGCGGGGGGCCTCGTCGACTACTACGACTTCGAGGACCGCCACGCCGACTCCCACGACGGCGGGAACGGCTTCAACGACCCCGACAACCTGGTGAGCGACACGGCTCCCGCCCTCGAGGGCGCCCCCTCGAACGACTTCGCCGGCGCCCTCTTCGACGGGATCGACGACGTCATCATCGTGCGCCCATCCCTCCGCGACAGCTTCACGGTCCTCGTCTGGATGAAGGCCGACTTCCCGCAGATCGGGAGCGACACCGCGCAGTTCTACGAAGGGAGCGGCTTCGTCTACTCCGACGTGCCCGGCATCGCGAGCGACTACGGCACGGCCGTGACGGGCTCGCGGTTCGCCTTCGGGGTCGGGAACCCGGACCAGACGATCCGCTCGACGACGGAGGTGACAGCGGGCGAGTGGATGCAGGTCGCCGCGGTGCGGGACGTGGACCCGAGCACGTTTCAGTCCGAGCTCCGGGTGTACGTGAACGGCGTCCTCGAGGAGGCGAGGAGCCACCCGAACGGCGCGCCTGTGGACTCCTGGCCCACGATCACGATCGGCGCGAACCTCGTCGACCGCCGCTACTTCGCGGGCTCCATCGACGAGCTGGCCCTCTTCGGAGTCGCCCTCGACGACGCCGCGGTGGAGGCCACCTACGGCGCGCTCCTCGGCATCTCGCCGTGCTTCACGGCGAACGCCGAGCGGGGGCCCGCGCCCCTGGCAGTGGACTTCGATGCCGGATGCACGCGATCGACCGATGCGTCCGTGAGCGCCTACGACTGGGACTTCGGGGACGGCGCGTCCGCGCAGGGGCAGAAGGTCTCGCACGTCTACGCTTCGCCGGGGATCTACACGGCCGTCTGCCGCGTCACGACCGCGGCGGGCACGCGCTCGTCGGCGCGCAGGACGATCGTCGCCGACTTCGCAAGCGCCGACGTCTCCCCCTGGACGTCCGAGGACGTCGGCGACCCGCCGCCCCGGATCCGGGGGGGAGAGCGCTTCGAGCCCGGAGGGTGCCTGGCGGTCTACGCGGGCGGGAAGGAGCTCGGCGGACGCGCCGACTCGTTCCACTTCGTCCACCAGGGGCTGTCGGGAGACGCCTCCGTGACGGCGCGCGTCCAGGACCTGACCGGCCCGGCGAACGCCAGGGCCGGCGTCATGCTGCGCGAGGACCTCACGCCGGGTTCGCGCTTCGCCGCCGCCGTCGTCGTCCTCTCGGTCGCCGGGCCCCGCGTGTCCTTCGTGCGGCGCGAGGAGCCCGGGGCGAGCGCCAAGCCCGCGAAGCAGAGCACCCTGAATCCGCCCTTCCCCGACGTCTGGCTCCGGATCGAGCGGGCCGGCGGCGAGGCGATCGGCTGGGTGTCCTCCGACGGCGTGGCCTGGACGGAGGTGGGACGCGCTCCGATGAGCTTCCCGGCCGAGGTCCGAGGCGGCATCGCCGCGACCGTGCGGGACACGGCGGACAAGCTTATCGCGATGCAGGCCACCCTGTGCGACATCGCGGGTCCGCCACGCGTCGGTGGCGGTTTCCACCGGGGGGACGCCGACGACAATGGCTCGCTCCAGCTCACCGATGCCATCCAGGTCCTGGGCTTCCTCTTCCTGGGCCGGCCCGCGCCGGCCTGCCTCGACGCGGGCGACGCCGACGACAACGGATCGCTGCAGATCACGGACGCCGTCCGCATCTTGAGCTTCCTTTTCCTGGGAGGCGTGGCGCCCGCCTCGCCGGGTCCGCCCCCGGAGGACTGCGGGCCTGACCCGACGGGGGACGATGGGCTGGGCTGCGACGCCTATCTGAGCTGCTGAGTCTCGCTTGCCCGGCAGGTCCTTGAAAACAGGAGAGGCCGACCCAGAGGGTCGGCCTCTCCAAAGTTCGAGCAGGCGTCATGCACGCCGCCGCGGGCTCGACCGCGACGGCACGGAAGGAGGTGGTTCGTGGTGTCGGGCAGCCGCGTGTCGAGCCGGCAGCCGTCACCCGTACCGGGGGGAAACGGAGCTGGGGCGGCTCAGGCTTTCCGGGGATTCCTGCGGCCCGTGCCGCCTCTGCGGCTTCCCGCCCGGACCGCGCCTCAGGTCCCCTCGTCGCCGGTATCGATCGTCTGCGGGGCGTGGAGGTGCTCGGCGGCGGCGGGCTTCGTGAGGACGCGGTAGAAGCAGTAGGCGATGAGAGAGCACACGAACCCTATCGACGCGAGCATGAAGATCCAACCTTCGGTTTGCATGCCTATCCTCTCTTGGTGGGCTCGGGCTGGCCCCGCGGCGACGCGTCGCGGGTCTCGGCCCGCCAGCGGTCGCCCGCGAGGTGGATCAAGATGAGGAGGGACACCGTGACGGCGCCGATGACGCCTACGCTCGTGGCGGCCACGGCGTTCGTCCGCATCTCCTCGAGCTTCCTGGGGAGGTCGTTCCAGCACCACAGGACGAGGACGGCGAGGAGGTAGAGCGGGGCCACGTACTTGATGAGGAACCCGAAGAAGAAGGGCAGCCTCATCTCGCCCCCTTCGCCGGCGAAGGCGATCCCCTTCCGGACGCCGAACACCCACGAGAAGAGCACGACCTGGACGAGCGCGAGGACGACGATGAGGGTCGTGCCGACCCAGTCATCGAGCGTGTTCAGCGCCACGAGGCCCTTCGAGAAGTAGATCACGAAGAGGGAGCCCATGCCCGTCACCATGCCAAGCAGGGCCACCGAGGCCCTCCGCCCGATCCCGAGCCCCTCCTCGAGGAAGGCGATCGCGGGCTGGAGCATGGAGAGGGAGCTCGTGATGGCGGCCAGGAAGAGCATGAGGAACCAGATGCACCCGAAGAAGCGGCCTCCCGGCATGTGGAGGAAGACGACGGGCAAGGTCTCGAAGCCGAGGCCGAAGCCTCCGGCGGTGGCGCCCGTCACGCCCAGGAAGACGAACGCGGCCGGGACCGTGATGAGGCCGCCGAGGCAGACCTCGAAGAACTCGTTCGTGGCCGAGGCCGTGAGGCCCGATAGGACGATGTCGTCCTTGCGCTTCAAGTAGCTCGCGTA
>JACQVW010000805.1 GCA_016209535.1 Planctomycetota bacterium
CGGCGCACCCTGCGCCCGCCGAGCATCCCGCGCCCACGGGCGCCCTCCGGCGCCGCAGGGGCCTCGTGCGGCTCGCCGGCCAGCGCGTGGGCGTCCTCGAGGAGACGGACGATGGCACCTGCTTCACCTACGACGCCGAGTGGCTCGCCCGGAGCGGCTCCGTGCCCTTCTCCCTCACGCTTCCCTTGCGCGAGGAGGCCTACGCATCGAAGGGGCTTCACCCGTTCTTCGAGAACCTTCTCCCCGAGGGCTGGCTCCTCGAGATCGCGACCGCGAAGCTCAAGATCTCCAAGGACGATGCCTTCGGCCTCCTCCTTGCGACCTGCGCCGATTGCGTCGGGGCCGTCGAGGTCGTGCGCGCGGAATCGGTGGAATCGGCGGAATCGGCGGAATCGGCGGTATCGGAGGCGGCCCCATGAGCTCGAGCTGTCTCGTCTGTCTGGGGAGCTCCGATCGAGGCGACTATCACCCTCGCTGTCTCGTGGCGCTTTTCGGGAAGCCGGTCCTGCCGGCCGTGCAGGTGGAGGTGGCGAAGCTCCACACGCTGGCCCTGGCCATGGTGGGGAAGACGACCCTCTCGGGGATCCAGCGGAAGATCTCCTTGAGCCTCTCCGCCGAGAAGAGCACCCTCCAGCTCGCGGTGGGGCCTGGACGCTACATCCTGAAGCCCCAGTCTTCGGCCTTCCCTGCCCTGCCCGAGAACGAGCACGTGACGATGCGCCTGGCGGCCCTCGCCGGCATCGAGGCCCCGCCCTCGGGGCTCGTGCGCCTGCCGGACGGCACGCTGGCCTACATCGTCCTCCGCTTCGACCGCCTTGCCGCGGGAGGGAAGCTCCGCCAGGAGGACTTCTGCCAGCTCGCTGAGAAGCCTCCCAAGGAGAAGTACGACGGCTCCGCGGAGCTCTGCGCGCGCATCGTCCGCCGCCACGCCACGGAGCCCCTCGTCGAGCTGGTCAAGCTCTTCCGCCTCCTCGTCTTCGCCTGGTGGAGCGGGAACGGGGACATGCACCTCAAGAACTTCTCGCTCCTCGCCGGCGCGGACGGCATCCACCGCCTCTCGCCGGCGTACGACCAGCTATCGACGCGGCTCGTGATCCCCGATGACGACCTGGCCCTTCCGGTGTGCGGGAAGAAGGCGGGCCTCTCGAGGCACACCTGGCTCGAGCTCGCGAGGTATTGCCGGATCCCGGAGACCGTTGCCGGCAGGGTGATCGGGAGGCTCGTCGAGGGGACGGAGGAGGCCGGGGAGCTGATCTCGCGCTCGCTTCTGAGCCCCGCGATGAAGGTGGCATACCGGAGCCTTCTCGAGGAGCGGTCGCGGGGGCTCGCACGGTGAGGGGTAGCTCGTCCGGTCGGCACCTCGCCCTGGGCGAGCGCGGCTTCAGTCCCCCGCGCGCTCGAGGAGAAGCCTCACTCCCCCGCGAGGCTCCCGCAGGGCCGCGGCCGCGCCGGCCTTGTTCACGTCGCCCGTTGACGCCGCGCGCCCCTACCCCCCGCCGCCCAGCAACTCCGCCGCGAGCCTTGCCCGCACCTCGAGCGGCAGCTTGCGCGCGAGGTCCACGAGCTCGCGGAGCCTCCGTTCGGCGAGGCACGGATCTGCGCTGCTCTCCCCGGTGCAACGGGCGGTGCAACGGCCCGCGCCCGTGCTCGCAACCTCTTCCGCCCCACCACTTGCGCGCTCGCCCTGAGGCGTTGCCAAACCAGGCAGGCGATCCAGGACGAGGTGGGACGTCCGCACTCACGCTGCGCCACGGAAGAGGTTCACGCCGTCCCGGAGCCCGTTCGGGACGAGGGGTCGGCGGAGCCAGGCTCCCTCCGGTTCCACCACGCCGCTGCGGAAGGCCGTGCGCACGTACTTGTAGCGCCCGACGACACAGTCTTCCTCCTCGGCCTTGATGTAGAGACCCTCCATGAGGTCCGAGCCGTCGGTCTCGGCCAAGACCTGCTCCGGATCGAGGCCGAGCTCCGTGCACGCGTCGATGAGCCGCTCCCGCCACCGGCTGCTCTTGTAGAGCGACGGACCGACGAGCTTCGCGAGGTCTTCGAAAGTCGCGACCTCGCCCCTCAGGAGGACCGGCACCGAGACGATCGGGAGCCCGGAGAGCAGACCGCGACGCCGCTCCGTCGGCAGGAACTCGTCCGTCTCCAGGTCCAGCACGTCGAACTCGAGGAAGTAGTGCGGGAGCTGGTCGTAGAAGACCGTGTGCTTGGCGTACAGCCACTCGCCGTAGAGGACGTGGCGCTGCCCGAGCACGGGCCGCAGGCGCTCGGCCAGCGAGTGCGCCCAGCGCTTGAAGAGGTCGAAGCGCTTCTCGCGCGGACCGCCAGTGAGGTAGTGGCCCCGGCTCTGGAGGAGGAGCTGCCCAGTGGCGTCGAAGCGGATGCCGGTGTTGGCGCCGTCGAGCTTCTCCTCGACGACGAGGTGCCGGCCAGCAAGGGCCTCGAAGGGCACGGCGGCGAGATCCTCGTCGCCCGGCTGGAACCGGGAGCCCTGGATGTGGGGCGTGCGGGGGTACTTGCGGATGGGGACCATGGCGTTGGCCTGGATGTACCACGATGGGTGTACCATGAGCGGAGGCGGGACGGGATGCAGCAGTCCTCCCGTCCGGCCGCCCCCCAGCTCCGGGCCCGGTCGTACCGGGGGTAGCGCTCATCCATCCGCCGCGAAGGGCACCGGCAGCCTGTCGTCCCAGAGGACGCGCAGGAAGTACACCGCGCTCGGGGTGAAGGGCGGGAGGTTGCTCAGGTCGTTGAGCCCCGCGTCGTACTGCCAGTCCCTCGCCGGGGCCGTGTAGACGTTGCCGCCGTAGCGCCAGGGGGACTTCGCGATCTCGCTGTCGAAGATGTTGATGAACGAGCCGCGGATCTTCGCAGTCTTCCCCGTCCAGTTCTCGTGGAAGCGCGGGAGGTTCTCGAAGCCTCCGGAGTAGTTCCCGCCGCCGTCGGGCGTCGAGACCTTGCCCGTCACGATCGCGAGGTTGTAGCTCGTGTTCGAGGCCGCCGGCAGCGGCCCTGCCGCCGTCTTCGTGTCGTTCCAGGCGTTCGAGAGGAGGTTCACCGCGTCCGAGATGACGGCGACGCCCTTCTTGCTCACCGTGTTGAAGTCGCCTCGGACGTAGACCGGGTCCTCGCTCACGAGCGTCATGGGCTTCAGGACCTCGCTCCCGTTCGTGAGCCGCACGCCGTTGGGCTGGGTGGCGCTCGCGTCGGTCCGGTAGGCGTAGATCAGGCCGTTGGCCGGGAATCGCCCCGAAGCGTTCAGGAGACCGACGTTCACCTCCGTGACGGCGACCGTCTTCCCCTCGCGGGCGTCGTACATATTCCTCCCCGCAATCGTGCCCGCCGGGAGTGCGAACGCCTTCCCGTCCCGGTCGAAGGCCGCGCCGTCCCGGATCACGAGGTCCGCGTTGGCGTGGTAGTAGCCCTTCGTGCCGTCGGGGTTGAAGGCCTTGATCGTCTGGATGTCGGGCGCGGCGATCTCCTTCACGCCGTGCGCCCCGTCCTGGACCGTGCCGTTCCACGTGTCGAGGGCATAGGTGGTCCAGGTGCCGAGCTCCGAGTCGTGGGCGTTGTCCATCTCATTGTAGTCGCCGCCCCCCGACACCTTGATGTCGACGATGCCCGTCGACTCCGTGCCGTCGTTCTTCCGCTTGCGCAGGATGCTCCCGGTGCACCGGAAGTACTCCGAGTCGACGGTGAGCCTGTTGCCGCAGCCGACGTAGATGTCGGCGTTCGCGTGCACCCGGCCCCCGAGGGTCATGCTCGGGCCGGGCAGGATCTCCAGGTCGTCCTGGTAGAAGATCATGTACTGGAAGAGCGGCGTCAGGGTCAGGTCGACGACCCGGTCCACGGTCGCGTACCCGTCGCCCGTGTTGACGCTGGAGGAGATCCGGTAGTGCTGGACCGACCGCGTCACGCCGTCCGAGTCGGTCTGCCGGAACGAGCTCCCGATGGGGCTCACGGTATAAGGATAGCTCGCGCCGCCCAGGGACACGGAGCCCGAGCTCGGCACGGGCTTGAAGTTCGAGACCTGCTCGAGGACGAAGCGCTGCGCGGCCTCCGTCACCCCTTCGGCGACGGCGAGCGCGCGGGTCTGATCGAGCGCATAGGTGGCCTCCTTCCCGAGGCTCAACGCCGTGCTCACGGCACCCACGGTCGCGAGCAGGATGAGCACGGACACGATCACGGCCAGGAAGAGGACCGTGCCGCGTTCGCCTCGGCGCGTCCTTCCGGTGCTGCAGAGCTGCGACTTCCTTCTATCCATGGATCCCTTGGCCTTTCCCCCCATGACCGCGTCCTAGTTCCTCATGTGCACGCTGGCGCTCACGGCGTGGACCGCGTCGAAGCCCTTGTCCGTGGGCTTGCGCGCCTCGAACGTGATCCGCACCTCGCGCAGGTGGAGGGTCGCGTCCTGGGCGATCGTCTCGAAGCGGAGGCCAGCGATGTGCCTCCCGAGCGAGTAGACCTTCGTCCCGCCGTCGTAGACGCCGAAGTCCCCCCCGGCGTCAACCTTCAGCGTGTAGACGGCGGGGTCCCACTCGAGGGCCCCCGTCGCGGCGTCGAAGGCGAACCCGTTCGAGTCGAGGTCCGCCAGCACCCGGAACTCGAGCTCTGCGCCGCCTCCCGTCACGCGCGGGTAGGTCAAGCCGCCGAGCGTGACCCGGCCCGACTTCCTGAGGACCTCGAAGATGCGCTGGAAGGCCCGGTCGGCCTCCGTCTGCACGGTGACCTCGTCGTCCGAGTCCCGCAGGAAGCTCGATGTCTCCACGGTGATCGCGAACGCCGTCGAGAGGAGGAGCCCCAGGACCGCCAGCGAGATCGCCGCCTCGACGAAGGTGAGGCCCGCGCTCGCGCGGGCCCGTTGTCGCAAGGATCGCGCTCTCATGGCCTACTCCGTGCGGACGGTGTTGAAGGTGCGCTGGAAAGTCCCCCCCTCGGCGGAGTCCCAGCTCAGGTCCACCTGGACGAGGAGCGGGTCGGCGGTGGGGTCGACGTAGCTCACGCTCAGGCTGCCCGACGGCAGGTCCGGGATCGGGACCGTCTTGCCTTGGGGGTACTCGACGACGATCTCGTTGAACGGCACGGCCTGGATCTTCTCGAGCACGACCTTCGCCGCGGCGTTGGCGGCCTGCACCTCACGCCGCAGGCGAGCCTGGCTCGCGATGGGCACGAGCAGAATGGCGGCCGCCAGCGTCGCCGAGGCGAGGATGGCGGCCGAGATCACGACCTCGAGCAGGGTAAGACCTGTCGAGGGGGCGTCGAACGACCGACGTTTCATGTCCATCTCCTGTCCAGGATTGTCCCTGACTGGCCCAGGATTGCCTGGGACTCTACGGAATGGCTGGCAGCCGCCCGCCGCGCTCCGCCTGCTCTCCCGGCGGAACACCTTGACGGCCCTGTGCTTGGGCTCTCCCGAGTCAGGCCGGGCGCGCTTCTCATGCTGGAAGAGAGCGGCAACTCCCGCGCCTGCCGCCCGTCCCTCCGAGCCTCACCTCGGCAGGAAGACGAACTCCGTCTCGTCCTGGGCGCCCTCGGCGCGCTGGACCCGGAACATGACCACGGGCCCCGAGGACTCGAGGGCCGCTCGGAGGTCCTC
>JACQVW010000069.1 GCA_016209535.1 Planctomycetota bacterium
CCGCATGACCGTCGCCTACGTGATGAACAAGATGGTGCCGTGCCGGATCGTCGGGCCCATCGCGGCGGCGCTGGTCGAGCGGCTGTACGACATCGTGAATACGGTTCAGCGGACGCCGACGACTCGGGCGCGATCCAGATCACGGACGCCGTGAGAGTCCTCGGCCACCTCTTCCAGGGCGGCGCCCGCCCGAGGAGGATGCGCTCGACTGCGTCTCCTACGCGTGCCGGTAGCCGCCCCCGCCCGGCGCCGACCTGCCCCGCAGCCCCTTCACCGCTCGATGCGCTCGAGCCCGTCGATCCCGTCGAGGTGACAGTCGCAGCTCACATCTCGAGGGCACCCCTCTCGATCTCCTTCTCCACGCGATCGGGGCTCCCTGTCGGAGCGTTGAGCCGGGCGAGTCTCTCGACCGCCTCCAGGCGCGCCCTGAGGCCGCCTTCCCCGTACTGGATCTCCACGGCGTCGCGCACCAGTGCACCTACCGACCGCTTCTGCTCTCGCGCGACCTTCTCGAGGCGCCGGTAGAGCTTCGGAGGGAACAGGATCGTCGTTTCCTTCGCCAGTGCGATCATTGGACCTCCATGGGTCTATGTGGAGGACCTTAGCGCTCCCGCAGCGGGGCTGTCAACTCGCCCGGCCCACGAGCCCACGGAGGTCCCGCGCCGGGGGTCACGCCGCCTCCCACCCCTCGAGGAACTCGCGCACGGCTCGCGCTGGGTCCGCGGCGTCGAGCACGAGGCCAATGGCGGCCGCGCCGGCGGCCCCGGCGCGCCGCAGCGAGGCGGCGTGGGCCGGGCCGACGCCGCCCAGGGCATAGACATGCACGCTCGAGGCCCGGCAGGCCGCCTCGAGGCCCTCGAGGCCCACGGGCGGGAGCGCCTGGCGCTTCGAGGTCGCGCCGAAGACGGGCGAGTAGGTGACGTAGTCCGCCCCGGCACGGGCGACATCGCCGATCTCCTCGAGACGGTGCGCGGAGTAGCCCACGAGGAGCCCCGGGCCCACCTCGGTCCGGGCC
The DNA here is from genome assembly GCA_016209535.1 of Planctomycetota bacterium. Lineage (GTDB taxonomy): Bacteria > Planctomycetota > UBA8108 > UBA8108 > SXIK01 > JACQVW01. The sequence goes on from JACQVW010000069.1 coordinate 1,016, forward strand.
CGGGAGACGAGCTCGGCGCCCTGGCCGGGCATGTGGACGCCCGCGAGGCCGAGCCTCGCGGCGAGGGCGGGCCTCCGGCCCACGAGGAACGCCACCGGCTCGCCGCCTGCGCCAGCGCCAGTGCCTGCGACCGAGCCCACGCCCGCGAGCCGCTCCCGCAAGCGGCGGATGAGCCCCTCCACCCGCTCCTCGCTCCAGTCGGGCTCGCGCACGAGGATCGCCCGTAGGCCCGCCGAGACCGCGAGCGCCGCAGCCTCGAGGAAGCGCTCCTCGCCCACCCGCTCGGCGTCGGAGATGAGGATCAGCGGACCGAGCGCCCTCATGGGCTCGCGGGGTGGGCCGGCGGGCTCACGGGGCGGTCTGGCGGGCCACCGGGGCGATCTGTCGGGCTCGCGGGGCGGTCCGGCAGGCCATCGCGGCGGTCCGGCGGCACGGGACGCCATCCGCACTGGGCTCGCTGGCGCATCCAGTGGTCGGCGAGGACCAGCGCCGCCATGGCCTCCACCATGGGCACGGCCCTGGGGAGCACGCAAGGGTCGTGGCGCCCCTTGGCGCGCAGGACCGTGGGCTCCAGCGACGTCGTGACCGTCTCCTGGGGCTTCGCGATGGTGGCGGTGGGCTTGAAGGCGACGCGGATCACGATGTCCTCGCCGTTCGAGATGCCGCCCTGCACGCCGCCGGAGCGGTTCGTGCGCGTGCGGACGCGGCCCGCGCTCGCGTAGAAGGGGTCGTTGTGCTGGCTCCCCGTGAGGAAGGTCCCCGCGAAGCCCGAGCCGATCTCGAAGCCCTTCGTGGCGGGCAGCGAGAGCATGGCCTTCGCGAGGTCCGCCTCGAGGCGGTCGAAGACGGGCTCGCCGAGCCCCGCGGGCACGTTGCGGGCCACCATCTCGATCAGGCCCCCCACCGAGTCGCCGTCCTTCCGGACCTCCTCGATCCGCCGCACCATGCGCTCCGATGCCTCGGGGTCGGGGCAGCGGACGATGCTCCGCTCGACGTCCTCGAGCTTCACCTTCTCGAGGTCGATCCGCGCCTCGATGTCGTGGATGCGCTTCACCCAGGCGACGATCTCGACCGCGCAGGCGTCCTTGAGGAGGCGACGCGCGATGGCCCCCGCCGCCACCCGGCCGATGGTCTCCCGGGCGCTCGCGCGGCCGCCGCCCTTCCAGCTCCGGATTCCGTACTTGGCCTGGTAGGTGTAGTCGGCGTGGCTCGGCCTGTAGATGTCCTTCATGGCCTCGTAGGCCTCGGGCCGCGCGTCCTCGTTCCGGACGAGGAGCGCGATGGGAGCTCCCGTCGAGAGGCCTTCCTCCACGCCCGAGAGGATCTCGACCTGGTCCCCCTCCCGGCGCTGGGTCGTGATGGAGCTCTGGCCGGGCCGCCGGCGGTCGAGCTCGCGCTGGATCTCGTCGCGAAGGACCGGCACGCCCGGCGGGCAGCCGTCGATGACCACGCCGATCCCCGGCCCGTGGGACTCGCCCCAGGTCGCGATGCGAAAGAGCCTGCCGAAGGTGTTTCCCATGACCCCATGATGGCGCGGGGCCCGGCGGGAAAGAAGCCCAAAAGTGCACCGCTCCCCCGGGGCCGCAGCAGCCGCCCTGTCGCGCCGCCGGCCGGTTTCCTCATTACTTCCTTGTGGCGGTCCGCTCCAGCCCCGCGCGACAATGGGAGGCGCAGCCGACCGCCCGACAGCGACACCGATGACCAACGACACCGAGACCCTGAAGCTCCTCGAGCGGGCCCGCGACGGGGACCAGCGGGCCCTGAGCGAGCTCTTCACGCGCTACCAGCGCAAGCTCGAGCGCATGGTCGAGCTGCGCATGGACCGCCGCATGCAGGCGCGGGTCGGCGCCTCCGACGTCCTCCAGGAGGCGTACCTCGAGGTCTCGCGGAGGCTCGCGGACTACCTCGAGAACCCGACCCTCCCCTTCTTCGTCTGACTGCGCCTCGTCACGAGCCAGACGCTCACGCACTTCCACCAGCACCACCTCGGCACGAAGAAGCGGGACGCCCGGCTCGAGGTCTCCCTGTACCAGGACCCGCTCCCCGAGGCGACGAGCGAGGCCCTGGCGGCGCGGCTCCTCGGCGATCTGACGAGCCCCTCCCGGGCGGCCGAGCGCGCGGAGATGAAGGCGCGGCTCCAGGAGGCCCTCAACCGGCTCGACCCCGCGGACCGCGAGGTCCTCGCGCTGCGCCACTTCGAGCGCTTGACGGTGGTCGAGATCGCGCAGGTGCTGGGGATCCAGGCGCCGGCCGCCTCGAAGCGGTACATCCGGGCCGCCATCCGCCTCCGCGACGTGCTGAAGGCGATGGGCATCGACTGGGGCTCGGACGGCCATGAGCGCCCCTGAGGGCCCGGACAACGCGCCGGCCCGCCAGGAGGGTAGTCCGGAGCGCCTCGAGGAGATCGAGAGGCTCGCCGAGTCCTTCATCGAGCGCTACCACCGCGGCGAGCGGCCGTCGATCACGGAGTACATCGAGAAGCACCCCGAGCTCGCGGACGCGGTCCGCGAGATCCTCCCCACGCTCGCTCTCATGGAGGAGCTGGGATCCGAGGCAGGCAAGAAGGCACGGGCGGAGGAGACTCAAGGCGAAGGGGCCAGGGACCACGCCGCGATCCCGAGGCAGCTCGGCGAGTACCGCATCCTCCGCGAGGTGGGCCGGGGCGGCATGGGCGTCGTCTACGAGGCGCTGCAGGAGACGCTGGGCCGGCGCGTGGCCCTCAAGGTGCTGCCCAGGGAGAGCATGAGAGACGAGAAACGCCTCGAGCGCTTCCTCCGGGAGGCGCGGGCGGCGGCGAGCCTCCACCACTCGAGCATCGTCCCCGTCTTCGGCGTCGGCGAGCACGAGTGCACGCACTACTACGCAGTTCATCCGGGGCCAGGGCCTCGACCAGGTCATCCGCGAGCTCCGCCGCCTGCGCGAGCGGCCCGCCGCGACGGACTGCGCTGGCGAGAGCTCGGACGCCTCGGGCATGCTGCTCCTCCAGGGGGATGCCGGCGGCTCGAGCTCGAGCGCGCCGGGCTCCCGCTACCCACTCAACGCCGCGCGCGTCGCCCTCCAGGTCGCCGAGGCCCTCGCCTACGCCCACGGCGAGGGCGTCCTGCACCGCGACGTGAAGCCCTCGAACCTCCTCCTCGACGCCCAGGGGACCGTGTGGATGACCGACTTCGGCCTCGCCAAGGCCGAAGGCGCGGACGACCTGACGCAGGCCGGTGACCTCGTGGGCACGCTGCGCTACATGGCGCCCGAGCGATTCCGGGGCAAGGCGGACGCCCGCAGCGACGTCTACGGCCTCGGGCTCACCCTCTACGAGCTCTTGACCCTGACCCCGGCCTTCGAGGCCTCCGAGCGCTCCGACCTCGTGCGGAAGATCCTCGAGGAGCACCCGGCGCCGCCCCGCAAGCTCGATCCCCTGGTGCCGCGCGACCTCGAGACCATCGTCCTGAAGGCCATCGACAAGGACCCCTCCGGCCGCTACCCCACGGCGGCTGCGCTGGCCGCCGACCTGCGCCGGTTCCTCGGCGGCGAGCCGATCCAGGCCCGGCCCGTGAGCAGCCTCGAGCGCGCCTGGCGCTGGTGCCGGAGGAAGCCGGCGGTGGCGGCGCTGCTCGCGACGGTGGCCTTCTCGGTGACGACTCTCGCCGTGGTGTCGACGTCGGCCGCGTTCAAGCTCCAGGACCGGAACCGCGAAGCCCAGGAGAACCTCTGGCGCGCCTACCACGAGCAGGCGGGGGCGCTGCGCCTGAGCGGTCATCCCGGGCGCCGGTTCCAGGCCCTCGACGCGCTCCGCCGCGCGGCCGCGATCCGTCCCTCGCCGGCGCTCCGCGACGAGGCCGCCGCCTGCATGATCCTCGAGGACGTCCGCGTCGAGAAGGAGTGGCTCGAACCCGAGCGGAAGCACCTGGTCCTTGCCTTCGACTCGCGCCTCGAGCGCTTCGCGGTGGACCCCGGGGACGGATCGCCGGGGATCAGCATCCGCAGCGCGGCCGATGGGTCCGAGACTCGCCGCCTTGTCGCCGGGCCCGAGCTCGCGCGGGGGCTCCGGTTCAGCCCATGCGATCGGTACCTCGCCGAGGTCTACGCGGGTGGAAGCGAGCACCGGATCCGGCTCTGGGACCTGGAGCGGGGCGCGGCCACCTTCACGTTCACGGCCGGCAGGGCCGTCGCGACCCACGCGTTTTCGCCGGACTCCAGGCTTCTCGCGTTCTCGAGCGCCGACGGCCGGGTCCTCGCCTACGAGCTGGCCACCGGCGCCGAGGTCGCGGGCTTCCAGACCGGCGGCGAGGCCGCGGCGCTGGCCTTCCACCCAGGCGGCCGCGGGCTCGCGGTCGCCACCTTCGCCGACGGCCGCCTGCGCATCTACGATCTCGACGGCGGCGAGCCTGCCGCCTTCGGCGACCTGCCGCAGAGGGCCTCCTCGATCGACTGGAGCCCCGACGGGACCCTGATAGCGGTCGCGTGCATGGACTCCCGGACGTAGGTGTTCCGGGCACGGGACGGGCGGCTCCAGGCGCCGCTCGAGGGCCACCAGGGCTCCATCGTCGCCTGCGCCTTCAACCACGCGGGGAGCCTCCTCGCCACATCGGCCTGGGACTCGACCACGCGCTTCTGGGACCCCTGGACGGGCCGGCTCATCGTGACGACCACGGGCAGCTTGGCAGGGGGGTTCTCGCTTGACGACCGGCGGCTGGGGTTCATCTTCTCCAACGATCACTGGGGCGTCTGGGATGTCGCGGCGCGCCGCGAGCGGATCTTGATCGATCGGTCCTTCGCTCCCCTGACGTGCGACCACGCGAGCTTCAGCCCCGACGGCAGGCAGCTTGCGATCGCCGCCCTCGAGGGGCTCGCGTTCTGGGACGTGGAGGCGCGGCGGCTCGCCGCCTTCGCCGCCGTGGGGAGGACGAGGACACCGATCTTCGGGCCCGACGGCCGGGGCCTCCTCGTCACCGGGCATCGTGGCGTCCATCGCTGGCCCGTCGCCAGCTCCGCAGGGAAGCTGCGGTTCGGTCCTCCCGCACCGCTCTCCTCCACCGCCGACTGCAGCCAGGCTGTCCTCTCCCGAGACGGGCGCCGGCTCATCGCCTCGGGGGGGGACGGCGCTCGGGCGATCGCGATCGACCTCGAGCCAGGCCCGCGACAAGTGGAGATCCAGGACCACGGGCCCGCGCATTACGTCGCGCTGAGCCCCTCGGGGCGGTGGGCGGCGGCGGGGACGCACAACGGCACCGGGGTCAAGGTCTGGGACGCGTCGACCGGGAACATCGAAGCGGACCTGCCCATGCAGGGCTCCGCGAACGTGATCTTCAGCCCCGACGAGCGATGGCTCCTCGTCGCCCACTACAAGAGCTACAGCTTCCACGAGGCCGGCTCCTGGCGCCCGGCACGGGAGCTTCCGCTCGCCGAGCCCCGCTACCCGCCGCCCATGGCGTACGCCGCCGACGGGACGATCCTCGCCCTCATGCCGCGGCACACGGACGTCGAGCTGCTCGACCCCCGCACGCACGAGCCGCTCCTGCGCCTCGAGGTCCCGGGGGGCCTGATCCCGAACTCCCTCGCCTTCAGCCCCGACGAGCGCCGGCTCGCTGCCTCGACGACGCGAGGCGTCCTCCTCTGGGACCTCGAGACGATCCGCGCGGAGCTCAGGGTGCTGGGCCTCGACTGGGAGTCGCCCCCTTACCCGCCTCGGCCGGAGGCGGACCCGCCACGGACCGTGGAGGTGGAGGTCGACTTGGGCCCGCTGGCGCCGGCGGCGCCGGCGCTGGCGGCGCTGGGGGAGGTCGCGCGCGCCGTGGAGCTACGCGTGAGGATCGCCAATCTGAACCGGAGGGTCCAGGAGACGCCGGAGGACGCAGGTCTCTACGCGGACCGCGGCTACATGCACCAGTGCCTGGGCCAGTGGGAGGAAGCCATCACCGACCACAAACGGTGCCTGGCCCTCGACCCGACGCGCACCGTGGCCCTGAACAACCTGGCGTGGGCCCTGGCGATGGGCCCGCCCGAGTTGCGCCACCCCGAGAGGGCCGCCGCCCTGGCCCGCGAGGCCCTCACCCGCGACCCGGCGCCGGCGCAGGCGCTCAACACCCTGGGCGCCGCCCTCCACCGCCTCGGGAGGCACCAGGAGGCGGTGGAGCGGCTCCTCGAGGCGGCCCGCCGTGCGAGCGAGGCGGAGCAGGCCCTCAACTTCCTCCTCCTGAGCCTCTGCTACGCGCGCCTCGAGGTCCGGCCCCTCGCCGGGCACTACTACGACCGCGCCCTCGAGGCGCTGCGCGAGCACCCGTCATCGGACGCCGACGTCGAGGCCTTGCGGCGCGAGGCGGAGAGCCTGGTACGGTAAGAACAGCCTCCCGACCAAGCACCGACCCAAGCGCCGGCCCCTGGACCCAAGCGCTACAAGGAGGCAAGGTCGCATCGATGGTCCCACCCGCTCGGCTTGTCATACGCCCCTCACCCGCTATGCTGGCCTGGGCGTACACTTCAGGCCCCGGACCCGAGCCATGAAACGCTGTCCGCTGAGCGTCCAGACCTTCTCTGACATCATCGAAGGCGGCTTCCTCTACGTGGACGAGACCGCCTGGGTTCACGAGATCGTCTCGATTCCCAAAGGGGCCTTCTTCATTTCGCGTCCTCGTCGCTTCGGGAAGTCGCTTCTCTTGAGCACCTTCAAGGCGGTCTTCCTCGGGAAGCGGGACCTCTTCCAGGGGCTCGCCATCGAGAAGCTGCCCTATGACTGGCGAAAGCACCCGGTCATCCACCTCGATCTGTCCCCCAAGGAGATCTCCAGGGCTTCGGACCTCCGCGAGTTCCTCTCCAACGAGGTTGGGCGCATCGCCGGCGAGAACGGCCTGAAGCTCGAGACCACCGCTTATGACGAACGATTCCTGGAGCTCATCCGCAAGGTCCATGAGGCGAGTGGCAAGGTGGTCGTCCTCGTCGACGAGTACGACAAACCGATCCTGGGGAACATCGAGAACGCGGATCTCATCAAGGAGATCCAGCGGATACTCAAGGCCTTCTACTCCGTCCTCAAGGCCGCCGACCCATACCTGCGATTCGTTTTCCTCACGGGGGTCAGCAAGTTCTCGAAGGTGTCCGTGTTCTCGGATCTGAACAACCTCAAGGACCTCTCCATGGACCCAGAGCACGCGGCCTTGCTGGGTTACACCGAGGAGGAGCTCGACGCGTTCTTTGGTGAGGCCATCGAGGCCCTTTCCGTGAAAGAGGGACGGACGCTCGATGCCACGCTGGAAAAGATCCGGGGCTGGTACAACGGATACCGGTTCAGCGAGGCCCCGGTGGCTGTCTACAACCCGGTCTCGGTCATGTCGCTCCTCGAGTCCGGGCGGTTCCGGAACTACTGGTTCGAGACGGGGACGCCATCGTTCTTGATCAACCTCCTCAAGACCGGGCAGGTGGCCCTGGCGGAGCTCCCCACCATGGAACTGAGCGAGCGGGCCTTCGCTGCCTACGAAGTGGAGCGCCTGGACGCCCTGCCGCTCCTTTACCAGACGGGATACCTCACGATAGCGAACCACGATCCAGGGACGCGCACGTACCGGCTGGATTACCCCAACGAGGAGGTCAGGACCTCGTTCTCGGAATGCCTCGTGGAGAGCTTCTCGAGCCTCGGACAGGGCCAGGTGGAGAGCCACCTCTTGCGCTTGCGCCGCGCTCTCGAGGCGGGTGACGTGGCGCGCGTCATGGAGAGCTTGAAGGTGTTCTTCGCAAACATCCCGTACGACATTCAGCTTTCCAACGAACGGTACTACCAGACGATCTTCTACGTGGTCTTCCTGCTCCTGGGGCACCGAGTCTCGGCCGAGGAACGGACCGCCGCGGGGCGGATCGACGCCGTGGTGGAGACCGGGAGGCAGGTCTTCGTCTTCGAGCTCAAGCTCCATGGCACGGCGGAGGAGGCTCTGTCACAGATCCATGAGAAGGAGTACCACGAAAAGTACCTGGGGAGCGGGCAAGAGGTCACCCTCGTCGGCGCCGCCTTCGACCCGAAGACGCGGAACATCGGGGAGTGGGCGACGCGGAGCGTGGAGTGAGCGGCCGTTGGACCAGGCGGCGGGAGAGCCTCTGACACCAAGCATGCCACGACCTCCACACCGGCGACGCGCTCGAGCTCGCGGCGGCCTTGGTCGCTTGCGGAGACAAGCCGGCACGCCTTCCATTCGTGGTCCTGGACAAGCTGCTCCTCGCCGCGGCGGAACGCGAGGGGTTCGCGGTGATCGAGCCGTGACGTGGGCCGAGGTGGATGCGCTGCTGCCCGAGGCGGAGAGAGCGGTCCGGTGAGACCGGGCACGGGCGGCTCCCTCACCTCGTCTCCAGGCCCTCGTCCGGCGCCCTGGACATGAGCCCAGGCTCGTAGCAGGAGGATGGCCTGCCCCCATGGGAAGCCCTCCGGCGTGGCAGGACCTCATCCCACGAATCCAGCGAGGACCGCGGCGAGGACACTGGGTCCCTCTGACCGGTTCGGGTGTCTCGCCGAGACGCCGTTTCCTCATTACCTCCTTGTCAGGGCCACTTGCCCCCACCCGATCCGAAGGGAGGTCCACCATGCTGCGCGATCACCTCACCATCACCCGCCTCGCCGTCCTCACCCTCCTCGCCGCCACGTCCCCCCTCTCCGCCCAGACGATCCGCCTCGGCGACGTCACCGCCGGCGGGGACGGCACGGGCACCGCCCTCCCGACGTCGACCGGCGTCGATGAGCGGAACGGCGGCTTCATCACCGGCTACCTCGATGGGCCCGTGTTCCAGGGCGACACCCTCGACGACGGCCTCAACCCGTCCCCGGTGCCCGCATCGCCTTACATCGACTCGGTCTTCTTCATCGCCGGGGAGCCCCTGCCCGGGACGGGCCTCGTCTCACAGACGATCACCCAGAGCGGCGTGAGGTTCGACTCCTTCCGGCTCACCGACGCGACCGGGTGGGCGTGGAGCTACCTGCTCCGCGACCGAAACGGCGGCGTCTCGACGCCGGGGGTCCAGGTGGGCGGGATCGCGATCCCCCCGGCTCCGCCGTGGGCATCCACGCCTCCATGGGCATCACCTACGACCTGAACGCCCTCCGGGCGCGCCACGGAGCGGACCGGATCGACTGTTTCACGGCGTTCTGGGGCCTTGGCACCTCCTGCGATCTCGGCGACGTGAACCTCTACGCGATCCTTTCGAG
>JACQVW010000796.1 GCA_016209535.1 Planctomycetota bacterium
GCGAGCCGCTCCTCCTGGAGGGCGAGACTCCGCCTCGCAGCGTCATGGCGAAGAAGCACGCCGATCAGCGCCGCGCGTGTCGAGCGGACCTCGGCCTCGTTGCCGTGCCGCATGGCGCGCAGGACGTCCAGGAGCGCCGAGGTCACGAGGCCGCCCACCGCGTGGCCGAGGTCCCGCGAGGCCGCCCGGGAGAGAGCGTCCCAGGCCCGACGCTCGCACGCGCAGGGGAGACCGGGCCGGCAGTCGCAGGCCACCACGCGATCGTCCTTCCATGGGCACGCCGTAGGACCGGGGCACGTCGCAACGCGGCCGTGCCACAGCTCCCGGAGCAGGCGCTGGCGGTGACGTTGAGCGCGCTTGCGAAGGGCCTCCGGGCGGTCCTTCCGCCGGCGGGGTCCCGCTGCCATAACGGCTCCGGCGGTGACTCCCTGGTGACTTGGCGCGGGGGTCTCGGGCATAAGTGCCGTCATTGTAGCGGTTTGGTACGGAGCATCAACTGATTGCCAATCAGCGGACCGCCGGAAGCGGCCGCGGGCGCTGCGCCTCGAGCCGGGCGGGAGGGAAGGTCGGGGAAGTCGCCGCCCTTCACGGCCCTTCCTCGGTCCCGTCTCCGGGCTCTCGCGTCACAACCTGTTCCGTATTCCGGGAACAGGTGGGAACCGGAACAGGTGCCCTTACCCCGGCGACCTGTTCCGCATTCCAGGTTCCCCCTAGAGGGGAACCGGAACAGGTCGGGAAGGGGTCGCCGGAAGAGCTCGGGCTCTCCAAGGGACTCTTGAGCCCCCAGAGGTTGGCGCCCCCGCTTCCGGAGACGCAGTCGACCTCCCCCCTGCCCATGAGGTTCACGAGGGCCTTCTTGCCGGCCTCGTTGCGCACGCCGGCTCCGCGGAGGATCCTGCTCTGGGAGTGTCGGCCCTGGTTGACTCGGAGCCATGCCAGGATCTTGCTCTCGGGGGGCTCGGGCCGCCTCCGCCCGTCCCGGGCCGCGTCAGCCTTCAGGTGGTCCCGCTCCTCGGCCGGCACCTCCCGGAGGACCCACCCCTCGCCGCCGCAGCTCGTGAGGTAGTCCACCGTGAAGGTGAACTCGACGCTCTCGTGGCGCCCCTGGGCGGACACCCCGATGAAGGTGGGGGCCGCCTGGCCTTCTGGCACGTGGGGCGTGAAGAGGACCACGCTGTCGGCTCCAGCCTCCCAGTCGCCGGACCCCCGCATGCCAGCCTGCCCCTTGGCCGGATGGCCGACAAGGACCACGTGGAGGCCCAGGCGGTCGCGCAGCTCGGCGCAGAGGAACGCCCGGACAAACGCGGCCACCTCGCCGGAGTCGTTTTCGTCAAGCTTGGCGACGGCGCGGGCCGAGTCGATAAAGATGACCTCGGCCCTCGTCTCGCGCACCACTCGGATCAGCTCGCCCTGGTCCTCACCTCGGGTCAGGTCACACGGCTCGGCCACGAAGGGGATTGGGCCTTCGGGGAAATGCATGCCGATCCGGATCTGCTTCGCGTACTCGATGAGGGCCCCGGTCCCCATGTCACGCTGAAGCCACATGACTCGGCGTTTGCGGGCCGCCCTCCCGAGGAACGGGATGCCGTTGTGGATCGCATAGCTCGCGGCCACGAAGAAGGTCGTCTTCCGGCTTGCCTTCCACTTCCCGGCCGCAACGACATAGCCGCTCGGGAGCAGGTTCTCGATGAGCATCTCGGGGATCGCGATGTTCTGCTCCACGTGCGGGTCTCCGAAGCTGTGAATGGGCCAGCCTGCATAGCCGGCCGTCGCATTCGCCTCCTCGAGCTTCCGCAGGTCCGCGAGGACCTCCGCACGGGCTGCGTACTGCCCCTCCTCGCCGGCCTTGCCCAGATCCTGCAAGTCCTTCGCGAAGCGCAGGGTGAGCCGCTGCTCGTGCTCACGGCGAAGTTGTTCAAGGTGGCCCTCGAACTCGAGGCGCGACGCCAGGTGAACTGACGGGTTCTCGGCCGACGCGATCGCCTCGGAGAGGATAGCGGCCTCGGGGCGATGCTCTTGCGCATTGAGTACGCCGACGACCTGGCGCGGCCTGATGTCGGACTCCTTCTCGAGTGCCTCCACAACGAAGCACACGAGTTGCCTTTCCTGGCGGGGGAGCGTGTCAGCAACGCGGGCGAGGTCACGAACCCAAGAGGGGTCACTGCCGATGAGCCATCGTGCGGCGGCGCAACGGAGCGCGGCGGCCGCGACGTCGGATGGGTCTCGGGGCGGGCTCATGGTGGTCCCCCCCCCGCATCGTGGGCGATCCTAGTCACGATGCGCTCGAGGATAGCGGCGATCGGCTCCGCCTCGGACTCGTCGCGGTCTACTCGCGCTCGTCGACTGCGGCCCCTGGCGGCCCGGAGGAGCTCAGCCTTGCGCTCCAGAACCCTGACACGTAGGATCGCCCAGATCCTGTATGTCTCCATAGCGGGCCACCCCTACCCCTGGTGGCCCGCTGTCTGTCTGGAGGCCTCGCTCGTGGATCGCACGACACGAGCCGCGATCCACGAGTCGAGGTCGGCGCGCCGGTAGCGGACGCAGCGCCCCGACACGCGCACGAACGGCGGGCCTGCGCCAGTGAGCCGCCAGTCACGTACTGTCCTGACGGACATATTTATCAGGTCTGCCACTTCGAGCTCGCGGAGGAGCCGATCCCCATCCCCGGCCACCCCGCCCTTGCCTGTCTGTAGTCCCATGGGTCAGAACCTCGAAGATTGGGTTGTCTTCGGGGCGCCGGCCCGTAGTGAACGCTGGCCCGCTCTCGGCCCCGCCCTGAGCCTTATGGAACGTCGCGTCGTGCGACGCTACCCGCATCTTATACGCGAGTCGCCGTCAGTGCGCAACATCCGCCGCCGCAAGTCCACGTAGCACCCGCCCCGACGCGCGCGGCTCACGCTCCGTTCGCGGAGGCCCTCCTCGACGAGCGCTGAGACCTTCTCGGCCGAGAGCCCCGGAGCCGTGCCTCTGTGAGAAGCCCGCGCTCGCAGAGCTCGAGCGAGCCCAGGGCACGGTGCCTCAATTCGGCGCCGGGAAGCGCGTCGTAAGCGTCGGCAAGCTCAAGGCGCTGCTGGGCCGTCCTGGAGGGAACGCCAAGCTCTTTAGCAACCTCCGCAACTGTTGCGGAGGTTCGATCGTTTCGCGCCCCAGACCCACGCTCCACGCCCTTGA
>JACQVW010000806.1 GCA_016209535.1 Planctomycetota bacterium
CCCGATCAGGATCGCGCCGCGCACGCGCCTCTGGAGCAGGATCGCCATGAGGATGAAGCCCCCCACCGCGAGGAGGACCTCGGGCCTCCGGAGGTCTCCGATCATGACGGGCACGGGCGGCGCCTGGAGGCGCCCCGACGCGTCGAGGGCGAGCTTCGCCGGGTCCATCCCCGTCAAGGAGCTCGTCACGACCCCCGTCTCGTAGAGGCCGATGAAGGCGAGAAAGAGCCCGATCCCCACGGCGAAGCTGTGCTTCAAGCTCGGCGAGACGGCCTGCGCGAGCCACGAGCGGAGCCCGAGGAGCGTGATGGCGAGGAACCCGACCCCGCTCACGAAGACGACGCCCAGCCGCTCCCGCCACCCGATCCCGAAGGAGGCGAGGCCGAAGGCGATGAACGCGTTCTCGCCCATGTAGGGCGCCACCGCGATGGGGCGGTTCGCGTAGAGGCCCATGAGGAGGGAGCCGAAGACCGCCGCGAGGATCGTCGCCACCGTGCTCGGGCCCCGGGGGATCCCCGCGAAGGAAAGGATGGCCGGGTTCACGACGACGATGTAGGCCATGGTGATGAACGTCGTCGCCCCGCCGAGGATCTCCGCCCGCACGGTCGCGCCGCGGGCGCGGAGCTGGAAGATCCGCTCGAGCATGGGGCGCGATTCTACTGCCCCAGCACGCTCTCGAGGTAGTTGACCCTCTGCTTCATGTAGTTCCGCATGCCCGCGTAGGAGCCGCGGATCTGGGCGCGGCGCGCGGCGCGCTGGGCGCCTATGTAGGCCTCCTGCAGCGCCAGGTCCTCGAGGAGCAGCGCCTCGATCGCGTCGATCTTCGCCGTCATGGCCTCCACGGTGAAGGGCCCATCCGGCGCGATCCGCGCCTTCAGGCCCTCCCGGTACGCTGCGTCGAGGTCCTTCTCCAGGTGGTACGGCCGCGAGATCACGCCCGGCTCGCGGCCGTTGCAGCCCTCCCCCGTCAGGGGCCGCGTCACGGGCATCTGGCCGCAGCTCGTCTCGAAGACCTGGTCGAGGTCCCACGGAAAGACCTTCCAGCGCCCGTCGGGCGAGGGGTCGTTGTAGATGTAGATGTTGTTGTGGAAGCCGTCCCAGTTGGCGATGAGGACGCCCACGATCGAGTAGAGCCCGACGTTCTCGACGTCGAGCTCATCGCGGACGGCGGCGCTCCGGACCGCGGCCTGCGGCGACCGCAGGAGGGCGAGGATCTGGTTCAGGGCCTGGAGGCCCGCCTCGGGGCGCGTCTTGTTCTCGTTGCCCTGGTACGTGTACTTGAAGAGGTCCCCCTCGGGGCTCAAGCCGTGAGCCTCGAGGAAGCGCTCGTTAACCTGCTCGATCACGAGCCGCTGCGTGTGCCGGCCGCCCGCGCTCCCGTAGTCGACGACGCGGAACCACTCGGCCCACGGCGCCAGGGACCCCAGGTCGCGGTGGGTCAGGAACCCGAGGTGCTCCATGTGCGGGGCCGACGTCCCCGTGCCCCCTCCGCCGGCCTCGGGGATGATGTTGATCGTGCGCTGGCCCCGGAGCTCCTTCCCCTTGAGGAACTTGAGCTTCATGCCGTTCCGCGACGGCCTCAGGTCCGCGCCGTCGAAGACCAGCGGCCAGCGGTGCTCCGGGGGCACGGCCTCCTCGGTCTCGAGGACCACCCCCGCGCTCACGCTGCGGACGGGGCCCGGCAGGCCCGTCCTCCGCTTCTGGAAGAGCCAGAGGACCGGCAGCTTCGAGGGCATCTCGAAGTCGTAGACGAAGCAGCTCGCGAAGGAGCCCGGGTCCCCGGGGTGCGGGAGGATGGTGGAGCGCCCGTCCGCGAGATCCACCGTGAAGACCGCGCGCACGAGGGTCTGGGAGGGCTGGGCGGGGATCGACGCCTCGAAGAGCGTCCAGTCCTCGCCACCGGCCGCCTGGGCCATCTCCACGGCCGTCGCCGGCGCGAGGCTCCCCGCCACGGACTCCCAGTGCATCGTGGCCTTCGCGAGGAGGCGCGGGGGCGCGTCGAGGAGCAGCGAGACCTTCACCGGGTCCTTCGAGGTCGGCGCCGGCGGCTCGAAGGCCATCTCGCGGATCATGGGCCGCGGGGGCGTGCCCGCCGTCGAGTTGGGCTCGCCCGGCGTCCCGGCCCGCTCCGTCGACGCGCGCCAGGCATGGAAGTCGTCGGCCGGCTCGAGGTAGTCGACGCGCTCGAGCGACGGCCCCCCGCCGTCGGGGGCGATGGGCCAGGGGACGCGGTCGTTGTACTTGACGCTCTCGACGAGGCAGTCCCCGTGGGCGAGCGTGAGCCGCTCCCCGCCGTCGGCGAGCGCGGCATCGTAGGGCCCGAGCTTGGGGACCGTCAGGCGGCGCCAGCGCGAGTTGGCGGGGTCCTTGAGCACGAGGGCGAACCCGCGCGCCGGGATCACGGCGTCCTCGGGGCAGGCGAAGTCGAGGCCGTTCACGAAGCGGTAGCCCGCCAGGGAGACGGGCGCCGCCGTGCGGTTGTAGAGCTCGATGTACTCCAGGACCTGGGAGGCCGGAGGGTTGTACTGGATCTCGCTCAAGAGCACTGCCGGGGCCAGGTCGGGGGCCGCGGCGCACCCGAGGCGGTCGCAGGTGGGGTCGGGCCCCGCCTCGAACGGCCCGGGGCTCGGCACGCCGCCCTCGGCGAAGAGGAACGTCAGGAGGTCGATGGCGTCCTCCAGGCTCAGCCTGCCGTCGTCGTTGGAGTCCGCCGCGTCCTCGCACGGGAACGGGCTGCCGCGGAAGAGCGCGTTCACCTGCGTCACGGCGTCGGTGATGTTGACGGTGCCGTCGAGGTTCGCGTCGCCGCGGACGAAGTCCGCGCTGGCGGGCGCCGAGGCCGCCAGGAGGACCGCGGCGGCCAGCGCCACGACGCGCCGGGCCGCCCCCGAGCCTCGCGGCGGCGGGCAGCCGGCAGGCTCGCGGCTCGCCTCCGCCTCCCGCACGCGCTCGAGCGCGACCTTCACGATGAGCTCGTGGAGCCCCAGCGGCTCCGTGATGCGGCACGTCACGCCCGGGTGCCTCCGCGCGGCCTCGGCCACGAGGCGCGGGATGTCGCGCGTGGCGTGCCGCCCGGGCCCGAGCATGTAGGGGTGCACGGTGACGTCGGCCGCCCCGGCGGCCACACAGGCGTCGAAGCCCTGCGCGACCGTGGGCTCGGCGATCTCCAGGTGCGCGACCTCCACGTGGTACTCCGGCGCCTCGAGCGCCACGAGGCGCGCGACGTCGACGAGAGCGTCGTTCGCCTCGTCGAGGCGGCTTCCGTGGTCCACGAGGAGAATCGCCTTGCGTTTCACCGTGCTTGCAGGAGCTCCGCTTCGATCGGGCATGGGTATCAGCGTTCGCCGCAGGCGTTGAGTATAGCACGGGGGAGCGTCCCCGGAGCTGTTCCCTTCCGCCGCGGCCCGTTATCATGGTGCTGGGCACGACGCGCAGCCGACGCGCCGCCGGTTCAAGGGAAGTAGGAGCCATCATGAGCGCGAACAGACTCTCGTTGACCCTCCTGCCGCTGGTCGCGGCCGCTCCCCGGGCGCTGCCGGGGGAAGAGTGGGAGGCGGCCCTCCAGTACGCCCTCGTCGCCGAGCACAGCCAGACCCGCCGCGACGGGCTCAAGGGGGTCGACGCATCGACCCTGAAGGGCCTCCGGGCCCTCTGGAAGGTGCTCTCCCTCCGGGACCCCCTCAAGTTCGACTGGTTCGTGCGGAAGGGGGCCCAGGAAGCCATCATGAACGCGAAGGGCGAGGAGGCCGAGAAGGAGATCGACCGCGTCCTCGGCGTGGGCTCGGGCCCTGCCTCGAGCAAGGGCTCCGGCAAGGGCACGACGGCCGTCAAGGAGGGCGCCACAAGCGGAGGCGGGGGCGGCAGCGCGGCCGAGGACGAGCTGGTGCGCGAGGCGATCGTCTACGGGATCATCGAGAAGATCCGCGAGGCCGTCGTCCGAAAGAACGCCGGGAACGACGACCGGCTCATCGCCGAGTTCCGCTACCAGGTGCGGAAGAAGCGCGGCGTCGAGTACTTCGAGCTCGTCCTGCCGGCCATCCGCGAATTCGACCCCGAGAAGAAGCAGCTCCTGCGGCTCCAGACCGCGCTGAACGACAAGAGCCCGCGGGTGCGGCGCGCGGCGATCACGGGGCTCGTGACGCACCCGGACTCAAGCAGCATCCCGCTCCTCGTCGAGAGCCTGAAGAAGCTCGAGAAGGGGAAGGCGAAGAGCTACCGCGAGTGGGTCCTCACGCGCCACGCCCTCGAGACCCTCACGGGGCAGTACTTGCGGGACGACGTCCAGGCCTGGACGCGCTGGTGGGAGCTCATGAAGGGGACCTTCTCCATCGAGAAGCGCGTCGAGGAGGAGAAGGGCGAAGACGAGGCGGGCAAGGGCAAGACCGTGGTCGTCACGAAGGACGCCGTCCAGGTCACGCTGAACATGAAGGTGGCGGGCCGCGAGGACGGCTACCCGCTCCTCGTCCTGCCGCTCGAGGAGATGGAGGTCGACTACTTCCGTCCCTACTTCCACGGGATCGAGGACTTCTGCCGCGTCTACTACCTCCGTATGCCCCGGATCGAGGATTTCAAGGGGCTGGCGCGGGATCCGAAGTCGAACCTCGTCAACTACCCCACGCGGACTCTCGCCAGGGCTCTCGTGGACATCATGAAGGAGGAAGCCCTCGACAAGCTGGGCGTCCTGGCCCACGGCCCGGACTCGAGCGTGCTGGCGATGATGTTCATGGCCGAGAACCCAGACACGGTGAGCCACCTGGTCCTCATGAACCCTCGGTCCTCCGGAGAGGCCTACCGGCAGTGCCTCCAGAACGTCCGCAAGGAAGGGACGCGCTTGCGCAACCAGGAGATCATCAAGGGGGTCGATAACTTGCTCCTGAAGGAGGACGGCAACCCCACCTACATGCCGGCGGACGACGCCGAGGCGGGAGGCATGGGTCGCGCCATCAACAACTTGCGCCACGTGGATCCTTCCGAGCCCGAGGCGGGGATGCTCAGAGAGCTCTATGGCCTCCCTGGCGGTGTCTCCGGCATGTACGACACGAGCTGGTCCGCGAAGAAGATCCTCGCGGGCTTGAGGGCGGACCTCCCGGTCCTGGTCATCATGTGCGAGAAGGCCCACTGGACCCCGATCCCGGACCAGCAGGCCGTCGCGGCGGTCTTCAAGCGCCCCACGGTGGTGAAGATGGCCGAGTCGGCCGATTACCCCTTCATCTCCGAGACCTACGCCTTCACGAAGCACCTGGAGGCTTTCTTCAAGCCCGCGATCCAGGCCCGCAAGGCCAAGGAGGCCAAGGCCAAGGAGAAGGAGCGCAAGGACGCGGAGAAGGCCGAGAAGGACGCGGCGAGGAAGGAGAAGGCGAAGGGCAAGGGCAAGGGACCCGAGAAGGAGAAAGGGAAAGAATAAGGACGGCAAGGGGAAGGCCGAGGAGTGATTCGCGTCATGGGTCGCATCGTCACCCCCATCCTGATCGCCAACGCGATGGACCCGACGAAGCAGATCCGGTGCGACGCCCTGGTCGCCGTCATCCTCGAGCAGTCGCGGGCCGCGGTCGACATGGTGGGGCACCGCCTGGTGCAGGTGAAATACGTGGACTTGAAGTGACCCCTCCGGACGATGGCCGCCGGGTCACTCCCTCAGTTCGCTCCCCACCTCCCCCACCGGGGGGAGCGTGGTGTCCGAGCTGAAGCCCGGCGGCGGGCGCGCGTGCCCCACGGCGGAGTCTCCCGCGCCCAGGACCGCGCAGAGGGACTCCACCTCCTCGGCGTCGGGGCGCCGGGCCGGCTCGGGGTCCATCAAGGCCTCGACCAGGCCGACGAGACCTCCGGGCAGTCCGGGGGGGAGCGGCAGCGGCGGCCCGCCGAGCTTGTCGCGGACGGCCTCGTCCCAGCCCTTCCCCTCCATGTCGTAGGGCAGCCGGCCGGCGAGCCACTCGTAGACGAGCACGCCGAGCGAGTACATGTCGCCCTTCGCGGTGATCCGCGCGCCCCGGAACGCCTCGGGGCCGATGTAGGGGAACGTGCCCCCGAGCCCGGCGAGCCCCAGGCCCTCCGCACCCCCCACGTGCGCGATCCCGAAGTCCACGAGGACCGGGGAGTCGTCCGGCGCCCGCAGGAGGATGTTCTCGGGCTTCAGGTCGCGGTGGACGACGCCGCTCGAGTGCAGCGCCTGGAGCGCGGCGGCGATGAGCTGGACCTTCCTCGCGACGAGCCCCTGGTCCGCGGGCTGCGCCCGCGAGGCATCCATGAAGGCCCTGAGCGATCTCCCCTGCACGAGCTCCTGGACGACGTACGCATCCCCGCCCTCGTCGTGCCCGACGGCGTAGACGCGGGCCACGCCCGGGTGGCGGACCCTCGATGCGGCGGCGAGCTCGATCCTCGCGGAGGCGATGAGGCTCTCGCGCTTCTCCAGGTTGTAGACCTTGCCGAGGTAGACGCGCTTCAAGGCGACGATCTGGTCGCGCGCCGGATCGTAGGCGCGGAACACCTCGCCGAAGGCGCCGCCGCCGAGCCTCTCGAGGATCACGTACCCGCCGGGGAGGGGCTCGGAGCGCGAGGGGATCGGCAGGCGCCCCTTCTCCTCGACGAGGCCCTCGGTCCAGCCGAGCTCGGCCATCTCCTCGCGGATCCGGCGGAGGTACCGCTCGAACCCGCCCCGCCGCGCCGCATCGAGCACGCGTTCGAGGCAGGCCTCGGCCTGGCGCTTGAGCTTCGCGGCCGCGTAGGCCCGGGCGAGCGAGATCCGGAGGGGGATCTCGTGGTCCGGGAGGTCCCCCTCGGCGAACATCCTCGCCGCCTCCTCGAGCAGGGCCAGAGCCCCGGGGTCCTTCCGGGCCAGCGCCACCTCGCCTCGCGCCGCGAGGAGCAGGGCCCGGAGGTAGGGCTCCGCGCCCTCGGCGAGGGCCTCCTCCGCAAGCGAGATCTCGCCCTCGGCATCGTCCAGCCGCCCCCGCGCGATCGAGAGCGCCGCGAGGTCCTTCCGGGCGAAGACCTCGATGTCCCTGTACCCCGCCTCGAGGGCAGCCGCGAGGCAGGCCCGCAGGTCCGCCTCGGCGAGGTCGAGGTCCTCCATGGCGAGGCGGACGCGCCCCATGTCGTTCAGCATCCGGGCGCGGCCCCTCCTGTCCCCGAGCTCCGAGGCCAGGCTCAGGTCCAGCTCGAAGCACCGCAGCGCGTCCTGGTACCGCCCGGCCTTCGAGAGGACCCTCCCGAGGTTCCCCAGGGTGATGGCCATCCCGTAGCGGTCCCCGGCCAGGGCCTTCTCGGCGAACGAGACGGCGTACGCGCTCAAGGCGAGGTCGAGGCGCCCCCGCGAGGAGTGGAGCGTGCCCAGCGTGTCCTGCGCCTGGGCCGCGCCGGCCCGGTCACCGAGGCTCCGGTAGACCGAGCACGCCTCGACGAGCGCGTCCGTGGCCTCCTCGAGGCGGCGCAACTTCGCCTTCGCGAGCCCCCCCACGTGCAGCGCCCGCGCCCGCAGCGCGGTCCCGGCCGGCGCCGCGCGGAGCACCTCCTCGCAGCAGGCGAGGGCATCCTCGACCGACGCGCGCTCCCGCATGTCGAGGTAGGCGATCTCGATCCTGCAGGCGTCCCCCAGCGCGGGCAGGGCCGCCTCGAGGTCGGAGCGGGCATCGCGGTCGCGCCCCACCTGGAGACGCGCCAGCGCCCTCCCGTAGCGCGCCTCGGGCGTCGCGGCATCCGCGTCCCCCACGTCCCCCGGCCGGCCCTGCCCGAGGGCGGAGAGGAACGGCTCCGGGATGCTCACGCTCATGCCGCGCCGGCGGGCCGGCCTCCGCTCAGCTCAAGCCTTCTTCTCCTCGACCTTCGTCTGGGAGATGTAGGCCTTCCACCGGTCCTCCATGGGCTTCATGTTCTTCAGGCCCTTGCCGAAGACCTTCTCCATGGCCGCGGAGGGGTCCTTCGTCTTCTTGAGCTCGTCGGCGAACTGGAAGACGGGCTTCCCGCCCATGCCCTGCATGAAGAAGTAGATCACCGAGAAGGACTGGTTGTAGAATTGCGACTCCTTCCCGCTCTCGATGCGGTCGTGGAACTCCTCGTACTGCGCCGTCACGAGCTTCTCGAGGGGCAAGGCGCTCCGCGTCGCGATCTTGTCCTTGGTCATGCGGAGCCAGCGATTGTCGATGAGCTTGTAGTCGAGCTTCTTCGTCCCCTTCTGCCTCTGCATGTGCATGTAGTAGCTCGCCATGCCCTCGTTGAACCAAGTCGGGATCGAGACCCCCTCACCTATGTAGTAGTGGAGGTACTGGTGGAAGGCCTCGTGGTAAACCGTCGGTATCAAGTCGTAGAAGGGACCCTGGAGGATGACGAGGTAGCCCGACCCAGGGCTGAAGTGGCCGCCCGTGCTCGCCTTCCCGCCCTCCTGCTCGTAGGTGTTGCGGTTCTCGAGGAACTTGACCTTGAGCTTCTCCTCGGGCTTGAACTTGAAGACGAGGACGTATTGGGCCAGAGCATCGTCGAGCTCACCGGCGATGCGCTTCACGGTGCTCGAGGGGATGACCTTCTCGTACTGGATCGAGTAGCACTTCGAGCCTTCGTGCTTCGCCCACTCGATCTCGATGCGCGCCTTGCCCTTCTTGCCGATCTCGTCCTGCGCGAGGGCCGGCGGCGCGAGGACCAGAATCGTCCAGACTGCGATGGAAAGGCGTGACGTGCTGCGCATGCGTGCCTCGAGCCTCCTCCGTATCTCCGGATCTGAGCCTGCTGCGGTGCCTCCTGCGGTTCTGCGGGTGCGACCATTCTACGGATTGCGCGGCCGGGATTCCACGCTACCATGCTCCCATGGCGAACGTCAGCTCGGCCGCAGCAGCCCCCCGCAAGCCGCTTCCCCGATGGAAGAAGGCCCTCCTCGGGGTCTCGGCGCTCCTGTTCATCTCGGGCGCGGGCCTCTGGACGTACGACCGCGTCCTGGGGGAGCCCGAGGGGCCGGCCCGCCGCGAGGCGAGGAACCCCCGGGCGGGCGAGGACGGGCTCTCGAGCGGCCTCGAGCCCGGGAGCCCCCTCGTCGGCGAGCCGAGGACCTTCCCGCGCTTTCCGGGGGAGCCCGGCGAGCCCGACGAGGAGGAGGCGGCGAGGGGCGCCACCCTCCGCGACGTCTCGCCGGCCCTGATGTCGGGCGGCCTCAGCTTCTTCATCGGCTTCTGCATCGGCCACGCCGTGCGCGCGTTCTTCCGGCTCACGGCCCTCTTCATCGGCGTGGCGCTCATCGGCTACTTCGGCCTCGCCTACGCCGGAGTCCTGCCCATGCCCGACTGGGCGGCCCTCGAGGGGCACTTCCAGAGCCTCGTGGCCGCGCTCCGGGAGAAGGGCTCGGCCTTCAAGGCCTTCATCGAGAGCCACCTCCCCTCGGCGGGCCTCGCCGCGGCGGGGATGTTCACGGGGTTCAAGAAGCACTGAGAGCCTGAGCAAGAATCCCCGCGTCGGCCCGAGGCCGAGCGAACGGCCGCGAGGCAAGGAGCAGCGACGATCGCGTACAGCGGAGCGTACGCTGAGGAGCTGCGACGCAGCATCGCGGCCGTGCAGCCGGCCGAAG
>JACQVW010000807.1 GCA_016209535.1 Planctomycetota bacterium
CAAGCTGGGCCGGCTCGAGCACGGGTTCACCTACGAGGGGGACCGGCCGCGCCGCTGGAAGAGCCACGAGGGCCTCTGGGTCCACGGCTACTGGGCCTGGGATTGGGCCAACACGTACGAGGAGGTCGCCTCGATCGACCTCGAGCGGCGCCTCGTCCGCACGGCCCCGCCCCACGGGATCTACGGCTTCCGCCCCGGCCAGCGGTTCTACTTCACGAACGTCCTCGAGGAGCTGGACCAGCCGGGGGAGTACTTCGCCGACCCGCGCCGGGGAGTCCTCTACTTCCTGCCCCCCTCGCCGCCCGCCGAGGGCGACGCCTTCGTCTCGGTCCTCGAGGGGCCGCTCGTCTCGATCGAGGGCGTCTCTCACGTCGCCCTCCGCGACCTCGTCCTCGAGCTGGGCCGCGGGAGCGGCGTCCGCATCTCGGGCGGCGAGCGGTGCCTCGTCGCGGGCTGCACGCTGAGGAGCCTCGGGAACCACGCCGTCCTCGTGGACGGCGGGAGGGGACACGCGGTCGAGGGCTGCGAGGTCCACGACGCCGGGGACGGCGGCGTGACGCTCCGCGGAGGGGACCGCGCGGCGCTCGAGCCTGCGGGTCACAGGGCCTCGGGGAACCACGTGCACCACGTCGCCCGCTGGTCGCGCTGCTACGTCCCGGCCTTCCTCGTCGAGGGCGTCGGCTCGACCGTGTCGGGGAACCTCGTCCACGACCACCCGCACTGCGCGATCCTCTACGGCGGGAACGACCACACGATCGAGCTCAATGAGATCCACCGCGTCTGCCTCGAGACGGGCGACGTGGGCGCGATCTACACGGGCCGCGACTGGACGGCGCGCGGCACCGCGATCCGCCACAACTTCATCCACCACACGGGCGGCGTGGGCATGGGCTCCATGGGCGTCTACCTCGACGACTGCGCGAGCGGCCAGACGGTCACGGGCAACGTCTTCTGGAGAGTCCAGCGAGCGGCCTTCATCGGCGGCGGCCGCGACAACGCGGTGGAGAACAACGTCTTCGTCGACTGCGACCCCGCGGTCTGGGTGGACGGCCGCGGCCTCGACCCGAGCCCGGTCTGGCGCGACATGGTCGCGGTGACCATGAAGGAGCGCCTCGAGCGAGTCAAGGCCTTCGAGCCCCCCTACGCGGAGCGCTACCCCGAGCTGAAGAGCCTCATCCCGCACTACGAGAAGGGCGCGGGGGTGCCGCCCGAGGGGAACCGGATCGCCCGCAACGTCTGCTCGAGCGGGCCGTGGCTCAAGGTCTTCTGGCACGCCAAGGAGGACATGCTCGAGCTGCGCGACAACCTCGTGGAGCAGGACCCCGGGTTCGCGGACGCGGCGGCGGGGGACTTCCGGCTGCGCGACGGCTCGCCGGCCTTCGCGATCGGCTTCAAGCCCATCCCCGCCGACCGGATCGGCCGCCTCGATCCGGACCACGGCGCCGGGCCGTGCGCCGCGGCGGGGCCCGTCGTCGAGGTCGAGGAGGAGGTCGCGCGCTGCGCGCCCCCCGGGAACGGCGCGGGCCCGCTGTGGTGCTACGGCGCGCCGCTCATCGCGCGGCGCGGGGACGAGGTGTTCGCGAGCGCCATGGAGACAGGCGAGGGAGTCCCGCTCCTCTGCAACACGCGCCCGCGCATCTTCAGGAAGCGCGGCGACGGGGCCTGGGAGCTCCTCTGGAGGCCCGAGGGGTTCCGCGAGCGCGAGCCGTGCCCGCTCGCGGCGCTCGAGGAGGCCCTCATCCTCTCGGTGAGCTCGTCGAAGGAGCCTCCGGGCACGAAGTACGGCGCCGCGGACCCGCACCTGCTCGCCTTCCACGCCCCGGGCAGCCCCGGCGGCTCCGGAGGGCCCGCAGGCTCCGGCCTCGCGGCGCCCGAGCCGCTGCGGCCACCGTGGCCCGCCGAAGCGACCTTCACGGACCACTCCTACCGCGGCCTCGCGGTCGACGCGGCCCGCGGCGAGGTCCTCGCGCTCAACATCGACGCCAGGTCGAGCGAGCAGCGCTGGAGCTTCCGCGACGCGCCGGGCGCCTGGTCGAGCTCGGGCGCGATCCGCTTCCCCATCCGCTCCTGCTACCCCCAGGTCGCGCTCCGGGACCGCGCCGCCCACGTCCTCGCGATCGGCGACATCGTCGAGCCCGTCGAGGAGTGGAAGCGGTACAAGTCGGAGACGACGG
Organism: Planctomycetota bacterium; assembly: GCA_016209535.1. Classification (GTDB taxonomy): domain Bacteria; phylum Planctomycetota; class UBA8108; order UBA8108; family SXIK01; genus JACQVW01. The sequence goes on from JACQVW010000807.1 coordinate 2,175, forward strand.
GGAGCGCCTGGGACTACGTCTTCCGGAGGCTCTTCTACTCGTGGGCCCGGGACATCGGCCGCGAGGGCTTCTCGGAGCCCCTGGAGGTCGAGACCGCCGACGCCACCGCGGGCCACATCTCGAACCTCGACCTCTGGATCGACGCCGCGGGCGCGGCCCACCTCCTCTACACGCGGCGCAACGTGAGCTCGCCCCTCCTCCGCGACCGGTTCTTCCCGGGGACGCCCATCGCGACGGCCCTCGTCCACGTCGTGGTGGTCGACGGCCGGATCGCGCGCCGCGAGACGCTCCTCGAGGGGGGCGAGGGTCGCGGTGGAGCCGTCCCGGGCCACGCGAGGCTCCACGCCGCGGGCGACGGCCGCCTCTTCGCGGTCTTCTTCGTCTCGGGGAGCGATGGCGGCAGGCCCGTGAGCGAGGACCGCCTCATCGAGGTGCTCCCGGAGCGCGGCCGCGCCGTGCGCATCCCCCTCCGGCAGCCCTTCACGAGCTTCTTCACGGCCTGCGAGCGCGGCGGGAGCGCGCCGTCGCGCGTCCTCGACCTCTTCGGCATCGCGGGCGACGGCCAGGTCCTGCGGTATGCGCGGGTGAGGCTGCCGGAGAGGTGAGGGGCGGCGCGGCCCGCTTCACCCTAAGACCCTATTTCGGTAGGCCCTCCTGGCTTCGGCCGGCTGCACGACCGCGATGCTGCGTCGAAGAATGTGGTCGCTCCCTCCTCGGTCGCCTTCGGGCTCCCGCCTTGGTCGCCCTCAGCCCTCAGCGTACGCTCCGCTGTACGCGATCGTCGCTGCTCCTTGCCTCGCGGCCCTTCGCTCGGCCTCGGGCCGACGGTTTGCCTACCGAAATAGGGTCCAAGAGCGGAGCCTCACGGACGCCTTCCCGCGCTCAAGGCAGCGCCATGGCCACCTTGAGCCCCGCTTCGAGCTGCCGCAGGTACGGCGGCGGCAGGGAGCCGAGCGGCCTCGTCACCTTGGAGCGGTCGATCGTCGTGACCTGGTGGCAGAGGGCGACGCTGTCTCTGGTCAGGCCTGCCACGCCGGCCGGAATGAAGACCGCCGTGGGACCTCGCCGGGCTTGCGCTTGCGACGTGGAAACGGGCACGACGATGAGCGACCTCCAGGACGGGCTCTGGTTGAAGACGTTGTGGGAGATCAAGACGGCAGGCCGCGTTCCCTTCTGCTCCGAGCCCGAGCGTGGGCTGAGGTGGACGAGGAACACTTCGCCGCGGTTCACGAGTCGAGATCGTCCGAAGAGAACCAGCTCTCGATCCCCGCAGCCTCGAAGGCCGCGTCGAGGTCCGCCTCGGTGCCCGCGTGCGCGGCGACGTACCGTGCGAGCTCTTCGTCCAGGCGGACCTTCTTCCGTTGCTTCAGCCAGAAAGCGATCCCCTGCCGCGCCAGCTCGGTCGCGGGGCGTTTCGACCGCTTGGCCTCGGCTCGGAGCTCGGAGTAGAGCCCATCGGGGAGCGGCAGGTGGAAGTTCCGGAGCTTGTGGGTTTTCTTGGTTGACTCCATGCCACGATCTTATGGCAGCGCATGTGGCATGGCAAGACAGGATCTTGTGCGCGGGTGAGGCTGCCGGAGAGGTGAGGGGCGCCTGGCCTCTCTTTCTTCTTGCGCCGGGGACGCGTTCTCGTCTATGAGTGACGCTCTCGGGACCGTTCAGCGAAGGGAGGCGGCATGAAAGAGATCGTCTGCGCGGGTTGCGGCAAGGCGGCGCCCATGGGCCAGATGCTGGCGGGCGGCGGTAAGGCTTTTTGCGACGAGTGCGCGCCTCAGGCTGGCGCGACCGACAAGTTGCTGGACCCCACGGTGTGCGCGCGCTGCGGCAAGGACGAAGGCTCCCGCGAGCTCGAGCGGGTCGCCGGCATTCCCGTGTGCCCGGACTGCGAGGCCGCCTTGCGAGACTACCCTTTCCCCGTGTGGGTCAAGGGCGCTTTCGTGGTCGTGGTCGTCCTGGCCGTGTTCTCCTTCTTGTGGAACTGGCGATTCCTGAAGGGATATCTCGAGATGCTGGGTGCAGCGCGCGCGGCCGAGGTGGGGGACCTCGTCGAGGCCGAGGAGCTCATGGCCAGCGCGTCGAGCCGCGTTCCCGAGTCCGACGACCTCGCGACCAGCGCCGCCCTCTACAGGGGACTGCGGCTGCTCCGGGAGGACAAGTGCTCCGAGGCTGTCCCGGTCCTCAGAGGCCTCCTCGGCAAGGGTCCCGATGAAGCGTCTCTGACCCAGTTCTTGCTCCATGCCGAGGCGGGAGCGGCGTTCGAGGCCAAGGACTACGACGGATTCCTGAACAAGTCCATGGATCTTCTCGCGCTCGACCCGCGGTCGCCGACGGCCATCGGACAGGTGGCGAGCGCCTACGCGTGCAAGTACGCGGCGACCGGCGACGAGAAGCTCAAGACGACTGCGGAGAAGTACCTCGACCAGGCGCGTCAGGCCGCTGGCCCCGGGGACGCACACTTCCAGGAGTACGAGGAGAGGATCCTCCACCGCCTCAAGACACGGGAGATCATCTCCAAGAAGGAGTACGATGGAAGGTTCCGCGGCGGAGCTGCGGGGAAGGAGGAGAACCGATGATCCCAGGCTTCGTCGTGGCACTGTTGACCTTCCCCGGGGTGATCGTCCACGAGGCGGCGCACCTGCTGTTCTGCAAGCTGCGCCGCGTGGCGGTCCTCGATGCCTGCTTCTTCCGCCTCGGGAGCCCGGCCGGCTACGTGGTCCACGAGCAGGTCAAGGAATTCGGCACGTCCTTCCTGATCGCGACAGGGCCGTTCTTCGTCAATTCGATCCTCTGCGTGTTCTTTTGCTTTCCGGCCTTCGTCCCCGTGAGGGTCTTCGATCGGGGCGACCTCCTTTCGTACTTCCTGATCTGGCTCGGGGTGTCGATCGGAATGCACTCCTTCCCTTCCACGCAGGACGCGAGGAATCTCTGGAACGGAGCGCTCCAGGCGGTGAAGGGGGGGAGCCTCCTTGCCATCGCCGGCTTCCCGCTGGTGGTCGTCATCTACGTCGCGAACATCCTCTCCATCTTCTGGTTCGACTACCTCTACGGCATCGCGCTCGGCTTCGGGCTGCCGCAGCTCGTGCTGGCGAGGATGTGAGGGGCGCCTTCAGTTGCGCCCCGGCCCACCCTCCGGCGGCGCCGGGCGCTGCGCCGCGGCCGCGAGCGCTCCCGCCAGCGTGCGGGCGAGGTCCTCGAGCACGGACTTGTCCGGCAAGGTGAGCGTGAGGCGGGGCCGGCCTTGCTCGTCCTCGCTCACGCAGCTCTCGAGGCCGCGCTTGAGGAGGCTCGCCGCCTCGCGGGAGGCATCGGTCTCGGGCCTCGCGGGGAGGAGGGCGCGGAGGAACGAGAAGGCCGCGCCGAGGAGCTGCCCGCCGGCCGCGGCGACGTGCTCGCCGCGCGCGATGCTCCTCGACTCGTCCTCGGCTCGCCGCTTCTCGCTCTCGTCCACCGGCGCCTCGGGCTTCGCCCCCAGCAGCACCTCGAGGCGCCGCCGCAGCTCCTCGACGCCGCTCGAGAGGTCCACCTCGTCGACGTCGGAGCTGAAGTCGAGGGCCGCCGTGGCGAGCTCGTGCTTCGCCGAGAGGGTCCCGAGGAGCCGCTCCTCGATGGTCCCCTCGGTCACGAGGACGAAGACCTGCACGGGCCGCTTCTGGCCCATGCGGTGGGCGCGTCCGACCCGCTGCTCGAGGACCGCCGGGTTCCAGGGGAGGTCCACGTTGACCACGGTGTTCGCGGCCTGGAGGTTGAGCCCCGTCGAGCCGGCGTTCGTGGTGCAGAAGACCTTGCACTCGGGCGTCTCCTGGAACTCCCGCACCAGGGACTGCCGCTTCCGCTGCGGCACCGAGCCGTCGAGCCGGACGTAGGCCATCCGCAGCCTCTTCAAGATTTCCTGGATCAGGTCGAGCATGGTGGTCCACTCGGAGAAGAGGAGCACCTTGCGGTCCTCCTCCTGCCGGAGCTGGTCCAGGATCTCCTCGAGCTTCTCGATCTTCGTCGAGTGCCCCGGCGGCGGAAGGCTCTTGTCGACCAGGTAGGTGCTGTTCGCCACCATGCGGCACATGAGGAGCGCCTTCTGGAGGCGGAGGAGGTCCATCTCGGTGATGAACTTCTTGCGGACGATGGTGCTCACGACCTGCATCCAGCCGGCGTGCATCCCACTCTGCTCGTCCGTGGGGGGGATCCGCACCACCTCCGTCGTCCGGGGCGGCAAGTCCCGCATCACCGCGGCCCTGGTGCGGCGCAGCAGGATGGGCTTCAGCCTCTCGCGCAGCTCGCCGAGGCTCTTGTAGCCTTGCACCCTGCCCTTCTCGTCGACGATGCGGTGCCTGTGGAAGAAGCGGAAGGCGGGCCCGAGGCGCCGCTCGTCGATGAACTCGACCACCGAGAAGAGCTCGTCGAGGCGGTTCTCGAGGGGAGTCCCGGAGAGGACCAGGGCGAAGGGGGACCGGAGGCCCTTCACGATCCGGCTCGTCTGGGCCTCCCAGTTCTTGATGCGCTGGCCCTCGTCGAGGATGACCAGGTCCCACTTCACGGCCTCGATGGCCAGGATGTCGCGGAGGACCTGCTCGTAGTTGCAGATGCAGAAGAACGCGGGCCCTGCGTACTGCTCCGCCCGGTCCTTGGCGGCGCCCGCCACGAGGTGGCAGTCCCGGTGCGAGAACCGGGCGATCTCGGCCCGCCACTGGCTCTTGACCGAGGCGGGGCAGACGACGAGGACCTTCTTGATGCCCGCCTCGCGGGCGAGGACCTCGGCCACGCCCACGCCCTGGATGGTCTTCCCGAGCCCCATGTCGTCGGCGAGGACGGCCCGCCCGGCGCCCACGGCGAAGGCGACGCCGTCGAGCTGGTAGGGCAGGAGCTCCGTCTTGAGGAGGGTCTTCCTCAGGGGATGGGCCGCCGGATCGGCCCGGATTCCCTCCACGAGCCTCCTCATGCGGTGCTCGAAGAGGCGCTTCTGGATGTGCTCCTCGGCGTCCGGGTAGATGGTCACGTCGCGCCCGGCCGCCTCGAGGCGCGCCACGCGGGCCAGGAGATCGTGCACGTCCTCGATGGGCCTGTCCCGAAGGGGCCGCACGATCTCCTCGACCTCGGGCCGCCGGATCCTGGGGACCGACATGCGGAGCTCGAGCTCGTCGCCGTAGCGGAGGTGCACCGAGAAGGTCTTCTGCACGTGGGGCCTCGCAAGGGCGGCCGCCCCGAAGCGCCGCTTCACCTTGGCGAGCACGCTCAGGATATGCTTGCAGGTCCCGAGCGTGTTCTTCCGGAAGTCGGGGCAGGAGCAGTAGGAGACGCCGCGCTCGAGGCCGCGGAGGGCGACGCGGTAGGTCTTCCCCGAGGTCGCGCTGGTGACGGTGTAGTCCGTCCAGGGCGTCGATGGGTCGGCGGATGCGAGCGACATCTTCTCCGTCCGGGCGCGCTCCTCGCGCTCGGCGAGCGCCGTGCGGGCGAGCTCCTCCTCGGCGAGAGACTCGAGGGGGGCCCGCTCCTCGGGAGGCGCGGCCAGGCCGAGGGCCATCTTGTCCTCGAGGATGAGGGAGAAGGCCGCGCCGACGTGCTCGCAGACGCGGTCGCAGCGGCTGCACTGGAAGTAGAGCCGCTTGCGCGCCGGGGCCATGAGCGTGATGGTGACGACGGCGCCGTCGAGGCTGAGCCGGAAGAGGTCGCCGCCGAGGTAGACTTGCTCGTCGATCAGGATCTCATGCTTGCCGCCCTGCTGGATGAGGCGCTTCCCGTCGTCGCCGAGGAGCTTGACGGCCTCGACGAACGTGAGCCGGGAGAGCAGGTCGCGGAGGGTGAGCTGATCGCTCCGTTTCGTGACGGTCTGGATCATGGGAACCACCAGGAGAACGCGGGATCGAGATCGAGATGACGCCTACCACCGCCTCGGGAGGCGCGGGCCGCAAGACCGAGCACGAGACCCTGTCTTCCCTCCGAGGCAATACCAGTGACGCGGCGTAGTCTCCACCAGAACGTGCGGGGATGCAAGGGAGGGCTGGCCGCCTGGCCGGCGGGATGCACGAGCCTGACTTTCCGGCGCCGCGACGAGCCCTTGACAGGCGCCTTGGTGACGTTGGAGACTGATCGCACTCTATCGCGCACAGGCGGCTCGAGGGGACCGACCTGAGCTCGAGCCACTGGCGCGAGGGGGGCCGGAGGCGAAGATGCCAGCACGAGAGTTGCCGGATAGTGGAAAGCGCGTCGCGAGCGCCAGGACCCTGGGAGGCATCTTGCGGCTGTGCGCCGCTGCGACTGTCCTCGCCACGGCCGCCCGCGTCACGCGGGGCGAAGAGGCCGCGCAGGGCTGGCCCGCGATGGACTCCCTCACCGCGCTCTCCCCGGCCAACGCAGACAAGATCGAGCCTCTGGGTCAAGTCGGGACGGCCGCCGTCGATCAGCTCGCCTGGTCGCCGAACAGCAGCTTCCTCGCCTTGAGCTCCTCGAGCGGCGTCGCGCTCTACGAGCTGGAGGCCGAAGGCGGCACGAAGTGGTCCCGCCGGCGGGTCATCAAGGAGAAGAGGTCCCCCACAGGGATCTCCTTCGGCTCCCGGGATAGCTTCATCGCAGTCTGTGACGGTGGGAAGTCCGTGAAGCTCTGGGATGTCCGCTCCGGCTGGACCCGCGCGGAGCTGAAGGACGCCGGCTCAAGGGTCGTCGCCATGTCCCTCGCGCCCGTCGGGTTCCTCCTGGCCGTGGCCACGGCGGACGGCAAGCTCAGGATCTGGCAGGACGAGAGCCTCGAGGAGCCGCCCAAGGTCCTCGACGACTTCGAGCGATCGACGGAGGGCTTCTTGACGCCGGCGGAGGGGATGTCCCTGGACCCCTCGGGCCGCTGGGCCGTTACCTGGAGCGGCTGGCGGACGGTGCACGTCTGGGACCTCAAGACGGACCAGCGCGCCCTGGAGCTCGAGGTCACCGACAAGGAGGGATTCAACGTTTTGGAGGACGCCGCGATCGGGCCGGGCGCGACCCTCTGGGTCTCGACCTACCGCAGCGCCCGGCGCTGGCGGCTGCCCGGCGAGGACGAGCTCCCGGAGCTCCCCCGCCGGCTCTTCTCCCTGAACCCCTGGACCTTCCACCCGGAGGGGAAGCTCTGCCTTGCGCGGGGGGACAAGGGCCCTGAGATCGTCGCGGCCGTAGACGGGAAGAGCGTGCGGAGGCTGGCCCCGGCGTCCCGTTATGGGCCCGCCGCCTTCGACAGGAAGGGCAAGTGGCTCGCGCTCCTCTCCGACGACGCGCTGAGCATCCTCGACGTGCGCTCGGGCGCCGCGACCTACCAGGAGAAGCTCGGGATCCCCGCGCTCGTCGTCGCGGTCGCGCCCGGCGGAGGGCTCCTTGCCTGGGGCCCCAACCTGAAGGGCTTCCAGATCGTGGACCTGAGGAAGGGCGCGAAGTCGCTCAAGCTCCCGGCCGAGGGTGAGGTCGCGGAGTCCACGGGCGCCGTGGCGATCGACCCCAAGGGCAGGTTCGTGGCGACGTCGAGCTGGTCCTCTCGCAAGGGCGTCATACTCACCACCGGAGGTTACCGCGGCGGCGGCGCGCTCCCGGTCCTCTGGCAGGTGACGCCGGGGCGCCTCAAGCGGACGGGGCTCCTCGACGGCCAGCTCGATGGCGTCCGCAGCCTTGCCTTCAGCCCCGACGGGGAATGGCTCGCCCTGGGCACGGACTGGGCCGAGGTGCCCCAGGTGAGGCTCTTCTCGGTCCGCACGGGCAAGGTGCGCTCGGTGGTCGATCTGCCCCGGGCGGGCGGGTTCGGCTCGAGCGTCCAGGAGATCGCCTTCGACCCCAAGGGGAAGGTGCTCGCCGCGGCGGTCCAGGGCGCCGCGAAACTTTCCCTCGTGGACGTGGCGAAGGGCAAGCTGGCCGGCGACATGTCCCTGCCGCAGACCGCGCGGTACTCCCTCACAGCGCTCTCCTTCGGGCCTCAAGGCTCCACCGTGGCGGTGGGCACGTCGGTCGGCCAGGTCCTCGTCTACGACGTCTCGACGCGCAAGCTCCGGAAGACGATCGAGCTCAAGGACTTCCTCCCTCAGCGCGTGGCGTTCAGCCCGGACGGGGCCCTCGTCGCAGCCACCGGCCACGCCTGGAAGCGGGCCGCCCCCGGGGAAGTCGAGCCAGCGGGCGAAGGCCAAGCCGAGGAGGAAGAGGGGCTGCCCACGAGCCTCGTCCTCTACGAGATCGCGACGGGCTCATTCGTCCACAGCGCCCCGGCGCACGCCACGCGCTCCACGAGCCTCGCCTTCCTCCAGGACGGGAGGGCGATCCTGACGGGGGCCGTCGACGGCACGCTCCGGCTGTGGGGCGTGAAGGGCGAGGCCGGCGAGGCCAAGGAGGTGAAGGGCGAGAAGAAGCCCGGCAAGAAGTGACCCGCTCGAGCTCGCCTTCCCCAGGAGGTAACCCTGCCATGAAGGAGCACGTCGCCCCCGCTCTGTTGAAGCGCTCTCGACGGCCTTGAGCGTGAAGGGCTTCACGATGTAGCCCACGGCGCCGAGCTCGCGGGCCTTGTTTACGGTCTCCTTCTCGCCAAGGGCGCTGCAGACGATCACGGGGATCCCGCTCAGCTTGGGGTCCTCCCGCTTCTGCTTGAGGAAGGTGAGGCCGTCCATTTCGGGCATCATGAGGTCGAGGCTGTCATCGCGTTCTTGCCCTCTGCCGGGAATCCTCTACCTGGTCAGCCCTGCCGCGAGAGTCTCTCTCCGCGCCCCAAATGATGCTATCGGCAGGAACACCCCTCGGCATTCAGCGCGGAGTCGTTACGGGCCGTCCAGGCGCGTTCGTCCTTCGATTCCCGAGGATGCTACACTTCTCGGCCGCGCAGCTCAACGAGTCGTGCGGCGTATGGCTCGCCCCGACCCCCTTTTCTGGATCCCCGGCTCGCGCCGCTCCAGGCTGCCGCGGCCCTGAAGCCACCTGACGCATGAAGAGTCTCCACCACAAGCTCGCGCTTCTCCTCGGAGGCAGTCTCGTGGCGACCCTGGTGTTCATGGCCCTGTTCGAGCTTCGAGCCCGGAGGCAAGCTCTCGAGGGAGAGCTCCGCTACGTGGGGCGGAACCTGGCCCAGGCGGTCTCGGAGGCCTCAAGCCAGGCGCTCACGAGCGGCGAGCTCACCCAGCTCCGGGACTACCTCGAGAACTTGGGCCAGAAGAGCTCCCAGATTTCCTCGATCCGCCTGTGGAAGGGAGCAAGCCAGAGCCGAGACGCGCTCGTCGCCGAGTACGCGCCGCTCCAGCCCAGGCCTCGGCTCGAGTCCACAAGCTACGTCGTCTTCCGGGAGCCGATCTGGAACGCCACGGCAGAGGGGCCCTCGGTCGCAGGGGTCATCGAGATCGAGATCTCCGACGAGCGCCTCGAGCACC
>JACQVW010000801.1 GCA_016209535.1 Planctomycetota bacterium
AGGCCCGCCTTCGGGAACTCTCCTTTCCCCTCGACCTCGACGGGGCACCGGATGGCTTCTCCGGCGCCCCAGGCGGCGATGTCCATGGGGTGGATGCCCCAGCCGGCGATGAACCCGAGGGCGTAGTCCGAGATGAACCACCACCACTGGTTCGTGCAGCGGTCTCGCGTGTAGGGCTTCAAGGGCGCCTGGCCGAGCCAGAAGTCGTAGTCCAGCCCTTCCGGCACCGGCACGACCTCCGTCGGGCCGCCGGAGGAGCTCCCCGGCGACCAGACGTTGACCGTCTGGAGCTTCCCGATGCGCTCGTTCCGCGCCAGCTCGCAGGCCAGCCGGAACTTCCCGTCCGAGCGCTGCTGCGTGCCGAACTGGAAGACGCGCTGGCCGCGGCGCACTGTCTCGCGCAGGGCCTTGCACTCCGCCATGCTCATGCCCATGGGCTTCTCGCAGTAGACGTCCTTGCCGGCCTTGGCCGCGGCGATCGAGTGGAGGACGTGCCAGTGGTCGGTGCTCGCCACGAGGACCGCGTCGATGTCCTTCCGCGCCACGAGGTCGCGGAAGTCCTTGTAGGCGGTGCAGGCGTCGCCGCCGTGGCGCCCATCGATCTGCTTCTTCGCGGCCTCGAGCGCCTGCCTCTTCACGTCGCAGGCGGCGACCACCTGCACGTCCTTCTGGCCGAGGAATTCCCCCATGACGGCCGAGCCGCGGTGCCCGGTGCCGATCCAGCCCACGCTGATCCGTTCGCTCGGCGCCGCGCGGGCCGGGCTGCCGAGGACCGACGACGGGACGACCTGGGGCGCCGCCAGGGCGCCGGCGGCGAGGGCCGCCGTCCTCTTCAGGAAGGAGCGGCGGGTGAAGGCGTGCTTCGCTCTCATGGTGCGGATCCTCTCTCTTCTTCCTGCCGCGTGGATCGGCGCATCGGCGGCCGGGGGCCGCGGCGTTGCTCCCGGGCCGGTCTCGAAGTGCCTTCCATCTACCCCGATCCCGGCCTCGGCCCCTGTGACGAGGATCACGCCGGCCGCGAACCGGCGGTTGACCTGTGGCGAGGACCCGCGCTGCCGTGCGCTATCGCCCCTTCTCGCCCTTCTCGCCCTTGCCGCCCTTCTCGCGCCGGAGCGCCTCCAGCTCGCGGCGCAAGCGCTCCGCCTCGGCCTCGGCCCTCTGCCTTGCGGCCTCGGCTTCCCGCCTTGCGGCCTCGGCTGCCTGCCGCGCCTCCTCCCTGGTAGGGAGCCACTTTCCGGTCAAGGGGTTGTAGAAGCGCAGCGTCGTCCCACTCTTCTCGAGGTGAAGCCCGAGCTCCCGGCTCGGGAGCCTGCCGCCTTCGGACGCGATGGGCACATAGGCGCCTCTCTCGAGACGGTACCCCTGGAGCGGCGGATCCAGGTACTCCGAGCGAGGGTCGAAGAGGAAGTACTCCTTGACCTTCACCTGATCGCAGTAGATCTCGAGCTTGTCCTCGAGGTCCTCCTCGCGGGTCGACTCGCTCGTCACCTCGATGACCACGTCGGGAGGCTTGCCTTCTTCCCAGAGCAGGTAGTAGTCCCTCTGCCGCTGCTCGAGGCCCTTGGCCACCAGCACGTCGGGGGAGACGTGCTTCCGGCGGTTCCCCGGCTTGTAGTAGAGGAGGATGTTGCCGCTGACGTAGACCTTCTGGCCCTCGTAGAAGAGCTTCAGGGTCTCGATCGCATCGACCATGTCGTCGCGGTGAAGGTCGGTCTCTCCCATGGGACGCCCGTCCGAGGTGGGGTAAGCGATCCGCTCTTCTTTCTTGCCGTGGAGTGCAAGCTGTTCGGGGGTCATCGGTGCGCCATCCTCGGATCTTGACTTACGATCCTACCCCCAGGGAGGTTCCCTGGAAAGGCGGTCCCCTCGCGAAAGCCGCGGGATGCTACGCCCGCCCACCTCACACCGCCCCGCAACCCCCCGCGCAGCCAAGCACATTCCAGCCTATCGCTCGCTCTTCCTCTCCCGCGCCCTGCGGGCGAGGAGGGGCCAGTTCGGCTCTTTCCCGTCGAGGAAGAGGAAAAGCGCCGCCCGGTAGGCCGGCGGGACCTCGGCGCTCACCCAGCGCGCGAAGTCCCGCCGGTCGCCGCCCGCGGGCGCCCGGGCGAAGTGGCGGCGCGCATCGGCCTCGAAGGCGCCCGCTTCGCGCCGCAGCTCCTCGAGGAAGGCCGCCGCCTCGGGACGGAGCTCCTCCGGAAGGCCGAGGAGGAAAGCCGATTCCCGCCCCTCCTCCAGGGCGAGCGAGAGCGCGTTCCTGCTGAAGCCCTTCTTCGCGCGCAGGAGCTCCAGGTACGCCTCCCCCTTGAGCTTGACCCGGAGGCCGCTCTCGAAGCGGATCACGACCCCCTCGAGGTCCCTGGGGAAGGCAGCCCTGGCCTCGAGCAGCGCCTCCAGGCTTCGAAGCTCGAGGACCCTCGGCGTCCGCACCGCGAGGTGGGCAGCCCACCGCACGACCTCACCGCGCCCGAGCTCCTCGCCCGTACGACGGTTGTATGCGGCCAGCAGCACCAGCTCTTCGAGCTTGCCGTAATCCACGACGTTGCCGGGCAACGCCGGGAAGACGATCTCGAAGAGCAGGGTGAAGTCCGGCGGGACGTCGCCGATCCGCTCGAGTCGCCGGAGCATGGCCGTGCCCCGGCTCGCGACGGGCGACTCGCAGAACGAGCCCCTCGTGGCCAGGGCGGGCCGGCCGTCCCGCTCCCGGTACAGGATGCCGAGGGCGCCATCCACCTTCTCGAACACGGTGAACGGCTCGCGGGGCAGCCGCTCCGGCTGCGTCTCCACCTCCCCGAGGTTGAAGAACTTCGGGAAGGGGAGGGCGAGGACCTCGCCCGTCCCCGCGTCCACGATCAAGCCGCGGCATATCCGCGTGACCTCATCCCACCGGCGCGCGGTCGCGCACGCGTCCGTGTAGTTCAGGATGACCCAGTTCTCCCTGGGGTGCTGGACGACCTTGACGAGATCCCTGTGCTCGGCGAGCAGATCCCGGCGGAAGGCCTCGACCGCCGGGGCCGCGATCCTGGGAATCATGTTGCCTCCCTGCCGCACGGAGGGCACCGCGCGGCGAAGGAGGAAGTTTCCACCATGTTCGGCCCGGGAACAACGGCCTTCACGAGCCGAGCGAAGCTCCCCCCCTGCGTCCCGGTCGCCGCCCTCCGCCTCGCAGCAGCCGATGGCAAGGGGCCTCCTTCGCTCGCCCCCGCCGGGGCCTTGAACCGGGCTGCACGATCGCGGAGAATCGCGCGCAGCGATAGCGGGTCGTTTCCTGTCTACCAGAGGCACTCGAGCCGTGAGGGAATGCCATGCGTGCTCGCTCTCGTGAGGCTTCGCGTCCGTGGGCGCTCGGGCTAGCCGACCCGAGCCCCAACGTCCGCGGCTGGGCTCTCGCAGCGCTCGCCAAGATGGGCCCCGAGGCCGCGCCGGCCGCCGAGGCGGTCCGGGGCCGGCTCCAGGACGAGGACCGCAACGGCCGGGCCTGGGCCGCCAAGGCGCTGAGGGCGATTCAGGGCCGCTGACGGCGACGGCCGGCCCTCTCACCCCCGATCCGCCTGCTCGCCGATATAGCCTTCCTTCTGGAGGAACAGGACGATCTTGCTCGCCGCCTCCTCGGCGGGGGACCCGGCGGTGTCGATCACGACCTCGGCCTTCTCCGGCGCCTCGTAGGGGTCGTCGATCCCGGTGAACTCCTTGATGAGCCCGGCCCTCGCCTTGGCGTAGAGGCCCTTGCGGTCCCGCTTCTCGCAGACCTCGAGGGGAGTCGCGATGTAGACCTCGATGAACCCGCCGTACTGGCCGATAAGCTCCCGCGCCTCCCGGCGCGTGCTGCGGTACGGGGCGATGGGGGCGCAGATGGCGATGCCGCGGTTCTTGGTGATCTCGCTGGCCACGAAGCTGATCCGGCGGATGTTGAGGTCCCGGTGCTCCCGCGAGAAACCGAGCTCGCTCGAGAGGTTCTTGCGGACGACGTCGCCGTCGAGGAGGGTCACCGGCCGGGTGCCGATCTCCATGAGCTTGGCCACGAGGATGTTGGCGATGGTCGACTTGCCCGCCCCCGACAGCCCCGTGAAGAAGACCGTGAAGCCCTGCTGCGAGCGGGGCGGGTAGCTGCGGCGGAGCTGGTCGATGACCTCCGGGTAGGAAAACCAATCGGGGATGTCCGCACCCTCCCGCAGCCGCCGGCGGAGCTCCGTGCCCGAGAGGACGAGGGTCCTGGCGCCCTGGGGGACCTCGCGCCTGGGCATGTACTGGCCCAGGTCCTCACAGTAGACCAGCTCCTCGAAGGGGACGATCGCGATGCCCAGCTCGCCTTGGTACTTGAGGCAGAGCTCTCGGGCCTCGTCGGGGTCGTAGAAGGGCCTGCCCTCGCTGCCGGCTCCGGGCCCGGCGTGATCCCTGCCGACGACGAAGTGGGTGCAGCCGTGGTTCTTGCGGATGAGGGCGTGCCAGAGGGCCTCCCGCGGTCCGGCCATGCGCATCGCCAGAGGAAGGAGGGCGAGCATGGCCAGACCCGAGGGATAGTGCCTCAGCACCGCCTCGTAGCACCAGACCCTTGTGAAGTAGTCGACATCGCCCGGGCTGGTGCGGCCGACCACGGGGTGGAGGAGAAGGTGCGCCGCGGCCTCCTGCGCCGCGCGGCGCGTCAGGTCGACGTGCGCCCGGTGCATGGGATTGCGCGTCTGGAAGGCGGCGATGCGCTTCCAGCCCAGCCTCTCGAACTGAGCCCGGAGCTGGAGCGGCGTGAACCGCAAGTGCTGGAAGGTGTGGTGCGGCGGCAGCTCGAGGCCCTCCAGGGTGCCGCCGAGGTAGACGGGATTCGTCTGGTGGCGCAAGAGGAAGACGCCGGGGTGCGTCTCGTCGGTAGTGCCGAAGACCGCGGCCGCCTCCGCCTCGCGGTCGGGTCGCCAGACATCGGACACCGTGAGGATCGCGAGGACCATCCCCTCCGGGTGCAGCAGGGCGACCCGGCGGCCGGGGGAGAGCTTCTCCGCGAAGGGCTCCTTGACGTCGAGGGTGACCGGGATCGGCCACAGCGTGCCGTCGGCGAGGCGCATCGTCTCGCAGGCCGAGCGCCAGTCCTTCTCGCCGAGGTAGCCGCGAAGCGGCGAGAAGGCGCCGTTGAGGAGGAGCTCGAGATCCCAGATCTGGTGGAACGTGAGGTCCCACGAGGGCAAGCCGAGGGCCTCCTCTCTGAGGGCGGCGACCCTCGCCCGATCGCAGAGGAGGGGCAGGATCCTGCTCCTGGGCTCGCCGGGGCGCCGTCTCATGGTCCCCCCTCACCCCGCCCCGCAGCCCGCCGCGCAGCCGAGCGCGTCCGGCGTCGGGTCCGCGCCGCAGGACGAGCCGGGGTCGGGGGGCGGAGGGCCGCCGGTGAAGAGGCCGCGGAGGACGTCACGGCCTCGGCCGGCGCCCACACGGCGGGCGGGTCGCCATCGGCGTGGAGGCGGACCAGCACGCCGCCGGGCCCGGCCCAGGCGAGCGCCGTCGCGGCGCCGGCCCGCGCGAGGCGCGGCACGGCCGAGGACGCCTCGCCGAGCGCAGCGCCGTTGAGGTCCCAGCCCACGAGGCTCGCCCCGCTCCAGGTCACCCTCGCCTCCCCGCCCTCGACCCAGGCGATCCAGCCCCGCACGGGGCTACCATCGGCCGCCTCCTCGACAAGGAGGTCCGCGAGCGACCCTCGCGCCGGGAGCTCGAAGCCTTCCGTCAAGGGCACGTAGCGGCGCAGCTCGGGTCGGTACTCGAACCGGACGAAGAGCGCCCGCGAGCCCAGCGAGAGGAGCGCGAGGTCACCGCCGCGCGCCCAGGCGACGGCGGGGTTCGCGGTGCCGTACGCGTCCATCGCGGCGAAGGTCCCGTCCTCGAGTCGCGAGACCGTCAGGGAGGGGCCGCGGGGCAGCGCGCCCCACCAGGAGCCGTCGTGGAACCATAGCGCCCGCCGCGCCGGCCCCGGCGAGCCCGAGGCGGCCGCGCGGCCCGAGAACGGCCGGTCGAGGGCCGCCACCTCGAGGCCCTTCGCCTGGGCGATGTCGGTCCAGTCGTAAGCGTGGGCGTTCACGTCGTCGTTGACCGCGTAGAAGGCGCCGTCGGGGAAGCCGGCGATGGGGCGCTGCTCGAGGTAAGGGCCGTCGGTGTTCGTGGTGACGATGGACCCGCCCGGCGGGCTCGTGAAGTTCCCCAGGGGCGCCAGCGTGGCGCGGTCGAAGAGCTCGAACTCGTTCGGCGTGCCGTCGGTGTGCTGGTCGCTTACGAGCAGGTAGCCGCGCTTGCCCCCGAGGTCGTAGAGGTTGATCCCCTCCTGGTCGAACTCGAACTGCGGGTCCCCGTAGGCGATCCCGGCGTACGTCACGTCGAGGCGGAAGACCCGGTTGAAGTCCCCGCCCTCGTCGCCGGCGAGGTGCAGCCGGTCGAGCGCGTGGTCCGCCGCGATGGACTCCACGTTGGGCAAGGGCGGGCTCCCGTCCCTCGCGCCGACGCCGAACACGAGGTCCGCGCCGA
Source organism: Planctomycetota bacterium (assembly GCA_016209535.1). Classification (GTDB taxonomy): domain Bacteria; phylum Planctomycetota; class UBA8108; order UBA8108; family SXIK01; genus JACQVW01. Next base: position 6,493 of record JACQVW010000801.1, read on the forward strand.
GGCGCTCGCCCTCGGCCCGGAGCCGGTACTTCTTGAT
>JACQVW010000810.1 GCA_016209535.1 Planctomycetota bacterium
CGACCGCCGGCCGGCGGCAGCGCACCGTCACGCGGCGGCTCGCAGGGTCTCCGGTTCGCCCGGTCGCGGGCGCGCCAGCGAGCCCCGGGCCGCGGCGGAGGGTCCAGCGGGCGCTCGAGCGACGCCGTGCCGCTCCCCCCGTCGAAGGCGCAGATCCGCCGCGCCTGGGCCACGCCGCCGCCCGCGGCGCAGGCGCCGAGGGCAGGGAGAGCCGCAAGGACGAGTCCGTCGGGCCCCGCGGCGATGCCGCCGGGGCCCGTCGCCAGGCCCCCCGCCAGCTCGAAGGCCTCGGGGCGGCCCGCGCCGAGGTCTGCGGCGCGCAGCTCGCGCAGGCCGTCGCCGCCCTCGTCGGTGGCGACGAGCAGGCGCGCCCCGGCGAGGGCGAGAGCCTCGGGCCGCTCGAGGGCGAGCCCGCCGACCGCGAGCGGGCGCCGCTCGAGCGTCCTCAGGTCGATCGCGAGCACGCGCCCCGCGCCGGCCGCATCGCGCTCCGCGAGGTAGACGCGCCCCTCGTGCAGCGGGTCGACGGCGATCCCCCAGGGCGACGCGAGCCCATCGAGGACCACCGAGGCGCGAGGCGCGCGACCGTCGCTCCCCGGCGCCGCGTACTCGATCCGGAGCAGCGCGCCGCCCACGGTGGCGAGGGCGGCGGCGGTGCCCAGGGGCGCGAGGGCGCGCACGGAGCCGAGCAGCCCCGCGGCGCTCGCGTCGACGAGGACCGCCGTCGCGCCGTCCTCGAGGCCGGCGCGGAGGACCCACCAGACCTTGCCGAGCTCCAGCGCGACGAGCGCCGAATCGCCCCCCGGCTCGAGGGCGAGGGCCGTGGGGCTCCCGAGGCCGGCCCGCGAGCCCTCGACCGGCGCGATGCGCCGCGCGATTCGGCTCGCCTCGAGGTCCAGCTCCTGGAGGCGCCAGGAGCCTTCCGAGGGGCGGTCGAGGACGAGGGCTGCGGCGCCAGGCAGGGAGGCGACGGCCACGGGCGCGGCGAGGCCGCCGCCCGGGGGCCGCACGACGGCGAGGGTACCGTCGCGCAGCACCTCGAGCTCCTGGCCCGCGAGGCCGCTCGAGGCGAGGGCCGCGGCCCCGGAGCGCGCCTCGGGGAGCTCGACCCGGGCGAGGTCGGCGGGATCGGGCAGGACGAGCCGCCCCTCGAGCTCCCGCGGCTGCTCCGCCGCGACCTGGAGCGCCTCGCGGAGGGCCGGGTCCGCCAGGGCCGCCTCCATCGCGGCGCGGTCCGCGGGCAGCTCGGGGAAGCCCGGCTGCGAGGCGAACCGCCACTGGAAGACGGCGAGGACTTGATCGCCCTCGGGGTCCTCCAGGGCGAAAGGGACGGGAATGCCGCGCGTCGCGTCGGCGTTGAGGACGAAGGAGGCGCCGTTCACGACCGCCGCCGGCGGCTCGTTGTTGTCGGCGCGGAAGGGGGAAGACTCGCGGCGCTCCCCCGCCCCGCCGGCGAGCCCGTCGTCGGGCTCGATGGCGAGGACCACACCCGAGATGTCGACGCGGCCCAGGGTCGCTTCCGAGTCCCAGGTCAGGGCGTGCTGCCCCGGCGGCACCCGCTCGAGGGCCCCCACGGGCACGTGCTCCCTCGGGACTCCGGCGAAGGACCCGCCTCCGTCCTGGGAGACGAGGAGCGCGATGCGGCTCGGGTCCCCGGCGCTGTCCGAGAGCTCGAACCGCACGACCACGTTCTTCTCGACCCTCTCCCCCTCGACCTCGACCGATGCGACCTGCGGCGGGTCGTTGCCGATGAGGACGCCCGCGAGCCTCGCCCCGAACCCTCGGCCCGCTCCGTCCCGCGGCGTCACCGCGAGCTCCGTCCGCACGAGCCCCTCGAGCCCGTCCGCGGCGGCGTTCCAGACGACGACGTGCGCGCGCCCCGCCGGCGAGGCGTCCAGGTCCATCTCGGCGATGGTGGCCGCGCGCCGCCCGCTCGAGTGCTCCACCTTGACGCGGGCGGGCCTCCCCGAGGGGCTCACGAGGTCGAAGGAGACCCGCACCGCCTCGAGGTCGTCGGCGCGGGGCGATCCCTCGCTGCCCGGGAGCAGCCTCAAGTTGACGACGCGGGGCGCGTCCTCGGGACGGCCCTCCTCGCCGCCGACGGCGGACCAGATCCCGAGCGCGACCCCGGCGGTCCCGGCGAGGCAGCCCGGGAAGAGGCAAGCCCCCCCGGCGAGGAGCAGGATGCACAGGATCGCCCGCGGGGACATGGCGGTGGTGGCGGTGCTTGGAACCTCGGCCCGGAATCCCCCGCAACCGATCTTATCGCCGCGGGAGGGCCCTGGATAGCTGCCGGGAGCGGGCCGCAGCGCCGCAGAGCCGCAGGGCCGCAGCGCCGCAGAGCCGCCGGATCGCCGGATCGCCGGACCGCCTTGCCTCCCGGCCGCGCCCCCGGTAGCCTGGCCCGCGATGGAGGCCCTCGAGCTCATCGCGCAGATCCGCTCCGGCCGCGGCGTGAAGGCCGCCCAGGACCGCCTCTACGGCCTCGTAGAGGGCGCCCTCCTCGAGCGGCTGCGCACGAAGATCCCGCCGAGGCTCCGCCCGCGCATGGATGCCGAGGACGTGGTCCAAATCGCGTTCCTCAAGGCCATGGAGGCCCTGGAGGGCTTCGAGCCGCGCAGCGCCGACTCCTTCTTCGCCTGGGTCTACCGGATCGCGAAGAACCTGATCGCCGACCAGGCGAAGCGCCGCTCCGCGGCCGCGGCCCACCTCGTGCGCGGCGAGGAGACGGGCGGCGTCCGGGAGTCGGGGGTCCCGGGGCGCGCGACGCGGCCCGAGAGCCTCGTCGGGCGCCGCGAGCTCATCGAGTCGCTGCTCGGCCGGCTCGACGAGAAGGAGGCGGAGGTCATCCGGCTCCGGGACCTCGAGGGCAAGACCTACGAGGAGATCGGTGCGGCGTGGCGGAAGACGCCCGGCGCCGTCCAGCGCTTCCACTCGCGGGCCTGGCAACGGCTCTGCGCTATCGCCCAGCGCGACGAGACGTGAAGCACGGAGCTCAGGAGGACGGAGCTCACACGACGGCCAGCGGCTTGTAACCCGACACCGTCCCGCAGCTCTGCCGGAAGAAAGGCAGCGGGTCGAGCCCGCCGGCGCGAGGGCTCGGGCCCGTGAAGAGGGGCAGGACGGCGGACCGGGGGTGGCACTTCCAGGCGACCCTCGAGGTCTCCTTCACCGCGAGGAGGTTCAAGTTCCCGCGCTTCTCGAAGTCCTGGGTCCTCACGAGGGAGAGAAACTCCTCGATGGCCGCCTCGCCATAGATGCTCCCGAGCAGCCTGTCGCGGACCGTCGGCGCGCCGCCGTGCTGGAGGTCGTCGAGGACGACGTACCGCACCTGGACGCTGCCCGTCTCGGCGAAGCGGACCACCAGCTCGTCGACGACCTTCAGAGCCGTGAGCTCCATGGGCACCACGGACGACACGATGTGGTCGTACTTCCGCTCCTCGCCTCCCTCCGCGGCGCCCGAGCCTCCGAGGGGGACGACGTGTCCCAGGGGGATGCCGTTCGGGATGATGACCACGAGGTACCGGCGCCGGCCCTCCTCGAACATCCTCTCGATCCAGCCCACGAGCTCCTTCATGTGGATCCGGTTGGGGTCGAAGTCGGGGCCGTAGAGCCGGCGGATCTCGGCCTTGGCCTCGACCGAGAGGGCCGGGTAGAGGGGCAGGTAGATCCGGTGGGCGCCGCAGGCCAGGCCGATCTGGACGGGCAGGTAATTGCCCTTCGTGCCGATCGTCTGCACCAGGAAGACGGTCCGTGAGAAGTAGGACTGCTCCCGGAGCCGGTCGATGGCCTCGATGGCCGTGTTCGCGGCCGTGTCCGCGCCGACGCTCTCCGCGTCCACCTCCCCCTCTCCGAGGTGGTCCGGACAGAGGAACTCGTTCTCGACCGAAGCGGGGACGAACATCGTCGTCGTGATGCCCATGTCGTTGAGGGCGTAGGCGCGGCTCAAGATGGCGAAGCTGCCGAGCCCCCCCGTGGCGACCACGAGGTCGAACTTCCTGAGCCGGGCGGCGATCGCCACGATCGTCTCGTGCCCCTCGGGAGGGACGCGGAAGTCCACGGAGCCGAGGAGCGACCCGCCCTTGCCCAGGATGAACCCCACGTCCGGCTCCTTGAGGGGACGGAAGCTCCCCTCGAGGATCCCCGGGAAGCCCCGGCGGACCCCGGTGACCTCGAAGCCCCTCCGCAGAGCGAGCCGCGTGGCCGAGCGAACGACGGCGTTCACGCCCGGCGCATCCTTCCCCAGCGTGGCTATGAGGCAGCGGAGCATGGTCTCCCCCTGACTCGAGTACCCTCGACCGCCCGGCACGGCCGCCCCCAACGCCGGGGGCCGAGGCGTGGGACGCAGCGCGCGCCCCCGGAGCCGTCTCACCCGGACTCCCGTCGGGCCGCGCAACAACGATCACGTTAGCGGGATCGGGGCGGAGTGCAAACGGAAAGTGGCGGGGGCGAGAGGCCGTCGACCGCGCGGCGCGGCCGGCCGGGCTTGGAGCCTCGGCCGTCGAGGGGGCAGTTGATGGGCCGCCGGTCTCATCGAGCGGTCCTTGCATGGCGGTCGCCTGACGTTCGATGGCTCAGCGAGGCCAGAGCTCGAACCCTGCGATCTGGAAATGGCGGTCGAACGAGAAGACGCGGGGAAGCCTGTGGCGCCGCATGAGAGCGAACGACACGCAGTCCGTGAAGCTCACTTCCTGGTCCCGGTACTTGGTGAACCAGTCCAGGGCCTCGAGCTCGCCCTCCTCCTCGGGCCTGAGTATGGTGAGCCTGGAAGAAGCGTAGTAGCCGCGCGCTCTCTGGGCCGCGAAACCGTAGCCGGCACGCCGGCCCAGGAGGGTCAGAACCTCGTCGATGACGAAGTTGCTCGTGACGCAAGGCTCTTTCGTCGCTTCAAGCTTCGCCCATGCGGCCGTGGCTGCCTGGTGGTGCTGATCCCTACCCAGGTGCCGCGCGAGAAAGGCCCCGGTGTCGACGAAGATCACGGAGCATCCTCGTAGAGATACCTGTCGTGCTTGGCCGACGTGTCGGAAGGGACCGGCCCGCGGTAGACGGCCGTGTCGGCAAAGAGCGGGTCCGTCTCCTTGCCGCGGGGGGAACCTCGGAGCGTCGCAGCGAGAGCTTGGCGGATGAGCTCCCCGAGGGAGACGCCTTTTCTCCTGGCTGCGACTTCGGCCTTCGCCTTGAGCGTTCGAGGCAACATGATCGTCGTCCGGGTCATGGCTTCAGCTCCTCATGCATAATACTCGCGCCATAACAGCGGGTCAACCGCTTCGCCTTGGTGGTCGGGCCGGGGGACCGGTCGCGACGGCGCCTGGTGGTGGCGCTCCACACGGGCTCGCGCCTGCGCGAACGCCTCGAGGGCTTGGACATCAGGGTGGTCCCCGCGGGCGGCGCCACGGGAATCCGCTCCGCCGGCCCGACCGTCCCTGGCGGCCAGCAGCCTCGGCCGGCGGGGACGCCACCCACGAGGCCTTCAGGGCTCCCGGGCCGGGTGGCGCCCACAGGGCGCGGGAAGGCTTGAGCGCGCCGCGGTTCCTCGCCGACGCGGACCCGAGGCGCAGTATCGTCCACGCGACGAGGCGCCTGGAGCCTGGAGTGGTCTCCTGGACGGATCAAGGTGATTGAATGGCGGCATGAAGTTTCGCGTGCTCATCGAGCAAGCTGCCCGTGGTCTCGGGCCGGGAAGCGGTTAGGGCCTTCGGGAAGATCGGTTACGTCCGCGACCACCCGACGGGGAGTCACGTCATCCTCCGACACAAGGATCCGCCTCACCGTCGTCTGACGGTTCCGGATCACAAGGAGCTGGCGAACGGAGAGGTCGATTTCCCGCGAAGCGCCGGCGTTGGGAGCCTCGAGGTGCTCAGTCGTGCGGCGGGTGCCAACCCACGGCAGCCCACGCGCTCCGAGCACTGACAAGAGAGGGACGATTCAGGTTCAGCGCAAGGACGGTCGCTCTCCCGGATGGGGTCAAACCAATCACGCGCTCCGCCCCAGGGGACCAAGCGAAATGGTCCTTCCACCCTTGACGGCGTGGATCGAACAGCCGAACGACCTCCCCGGTCACCGGGTCAAGGGCGGCGATGCGGTTGCCCTTGTGCTGGTTGCAGAGTGGACACGCGACCCAGAGGTTCTCCTCCTCCGTCAGACCGCCGAGCGACTCGGGGATGATGTGCTCGATCTCCATCGGCGTGCCCACCACGGCTTCCTGGGTCAAGCAGTAACCACACCGGCGCTGCGCCCTCGCAGCCACGCGTTCGCGGAGCCTTTGGGGACATACGGTCCGCTCATGCGCCGGCTCGGAGCGCGGAGATGTCATGCCCACGCTCCTTCAGGATCCGGATCGCCGACGCCCTCATAAGCATGATCCGCTCGTACTCCTCGACCATCGCGGAGGCTTGCGCCTTCTCCTCGGCCGTCAACCCCTGCCATTGACCCTTGAGGTGGATCTCCTCAAGCCGCGCTGCACTCTGGGTTGGGAGAGCGCTCCTCGCCGCCCGCCACAGGGCTTCATCGCTGAGCAGGTGGAGCGACGACACTGCTTCCGCGAGGCCGCTCGGCAGCTCATCTGCCGCGGGAACAAAGGCGGCGATCAGCTCCATGACCTCAGCCTCGATGGTTCGCTGGGCCTCTTGAGCGCGCTTCTGGAGCCTGCGGTAGAGCGGATCGGGCAGCTTCAACGTGAGAGTTTGAACGGGCATCGGGAGACCTCCATGGCTCCAGGATTGTACCACCTTGGGCCGCGGAGCATCGTCGACGCGTCCTCTCGAGTCCCTTCGCGACCTCCCGCCGGAATCAAGGGTGTCCGACACAGCCTCACCGCGCCTCCCGTGGCCACCCCATGGCTTGTCCGGCGGCAGGCTCGCGGCCGGCCCGGTGTCTCCGGCTTCGATGGCGCGAGAGCGACAAGGCCTTCTGGGCTCCTGGGCTCCTGGGCTCCTGGGCGACGCCGGGCGCTCGTTGGAGCTCCGGGCCACCCATTCCGCCCCTGCCCCGCCGCGTGACCCTGGTCACGGCGGGCCAGCGTTCTTTCTGGCGGGTGGTTTTTGGCGTGACATTCCTGCGTCTCCTTCGCCTCCTCCTGGGAGTCAGCGATGGCGTTGAAGACCGATCCGAGCACCGGCTCCAGCACAGGGCCCGAGCGCCTGATCGAGCGCGCCCGCTCGGGGGGCCGCGAGGAGCTGGGGCGGCTCCTGGAGCTCTACAGGAGCTACCTCAAGCTCCTGGCCCGCTCCCAGATCGGCCAGGCCCTCGGCCGGAAGCTCGACCCCTCCGACCTCGTGCAGGAGACCTTCCTCGAGGCCTGCCGGGACTTCCAGCGCTTCGGGGGCCGGAGCGAGAAGGAGCTCCTCGCCTGGCTGCGGCGCATCCAGACCCGCAACCTGATCGACCACCTCCGCGGGTCCTGGCCGGGCAAGGCGGGACGGGGACACAGGGAGTCGCTCGAGGTGCTCCTGGAGCGCTCGAGCACGTCGCTCCACGAGGCCCTGGCGCGGGGCATCTCGAGTCCCAGTGCCCAGGCCGCGCGGCGCGAGCAGTCGGTGCTCCTGGCCGATGTCCTCGAGGGCCTTCCCGAGGACTACAGGGATGTCATGGTCCTCCGGCACATCTAGCGGCTGAGGTTCGAGGAGATCGCCGAGCGCATGGGGCGCTCGGCCGGAGCGGCGCGCATGCTCTGGGTGCGGGCGATCGAGAGGGTGCGCTCGGAGCTGGAGCGGATCTCGAGGGGACAGGCGAAAGGAGAAGCCCATGGGGACCTCTGAGAGACGGCGGGAGGCGCTGGCCGAGGGCCAGGGCTCGGGCTCGGGGACGGCCTCCGGGGCGGCGGAGTCGACCGAGGCGGCGGTAGCCCGCGTCCTCGAGGGCTACCTGGCCCAGGCCGAGTCGGGCACGGCGCCCCCGGTCGAGGCGGTCGTCGCGGCGCACCCGGAGATCGCCGACAGGCTCCGGGCCTGCTTGACCACCCTCGACTTCGTCGAGAAGGCGGCCCTGCCCGTGGCGCGGGCTCCCGAGGAGGAGCTCGAGGGGCTCGAAGGGAGGCGGCCCGCGGCCGACCTCGGCGACTTCAGGATCTTCCGCGAGCTCGGCCGGGGCGGCATGGGCATCGTCTACGAGGCCGAGCAGCTCTCGCTCGGGAGGCGCGTCGCCTTGAAGGTCCTCCCCTTCGCCGCCGTGCTCGACCCCAAGCAGATCCAGCGCTTCAAGAACGAGGCCCACTCGGCCGCGCAGCTCCACCACACGAACATCGTGCCCGTCTACGCCGTGGGCTGCGAGCGCGGGGTGCACTACTACGCAGTACATCGACGGCCGGTCGCTGGCAGCCGTGATCCGCGAGCTGCGAGAGCTCGAGGGCAAGGACGGCCAGGGCGCCGCCGGCGAGCCGTCCGACCTGACCCGCGGCCCCGTCTCGGGCGCCCTCGAGCCGCCGAACCTGGCGCCGCCGGCCCCGGCGCCCCGCGGGCCGAGGTCCGGGCCCTCGACGGCCGCCTCGCTCGGCGACGTGACTCCCGGGGCATCGAGCCGCCCGTCGTCAGGAGGCGGGGCCTACTTCCGCACCGTGGCGGCGCTCGGCATCCAGGCCGCCGAGGCCCTCGAGCACGCCCACGAGCTCGGGGTGATCCACCGCGACATCAAGCCCGGGAACCTCCTCCTCGACTCGCGGGGCCACCTCTGGGTCACCGACTTCGGCCTCGCCCACTGTCAGAGCGGGAACGCGAGCTTGACCGTCTCGGGCGACCTGCTCGGCACGCTGCGATACATGAGCCCCGAGCAGGCGCTCGCCAAGCGCGTCCTGATCGACCACCGCTCCGACATCTACTCCCTGGGGGTCACCCTCTACGAGCTCCTCACGCTCGAGCCGGCCTACGGAGGCCGGGACCGGGAGGAGCTCCTGCGCCAGATCGTCTTCGAGGAGCCGCGGCCGCCGCGGAAGCGGAACCGCGCGCTGCCGGTGGACCTCGAGACGATCGTCTTGAAGGCCATGGAGAAGGACCCCAGGGGCCGCTACGGCAGCGCTCGGGAGCTCGCCGAGGACCTGGGAAGGTTCCTGCGCCACGAGCCGATCCGGGCGCGGCCGGTCTCGCAAGCGGCCCGGCTCCGGCGCTTCGTGCGCCGGCACCCGCTGCCGGTGGCCCTTGGGGCGGCGCTCGTGCTTGCGGCGGGAGCGGCGGCGTTCCTCGCCCTCGAGTACCGCTCGGGGCGGGCGCGGCTCGAGACGGAGCAAGAAGCGTCTCGCAAGGCGCAGTGGGCTCGGATGGAGGCCTTGCCCGAGATCGCGAGGCTGGTCGCGGACCAGAGGTTCCTCGCCGCCTTCCGGCGGGCCGAGGAGGCCGAGAGGCACATCCCCGGCGACCCCGAGCTCGCGAGGCTCTGGCAGCGCTTGTCGCACCCGATCACGGTCACCACGGAGCCGCCGGGCGCCCGGGTCTCCTTCAAGGAGTACGGCGATCTGGACGGCCAGTGGATCCCGCTGGGGGTGACGCCGCTCGAGAAGATCCGCTTCCCCAGGGGCGACTACCGGTGGCACATCGAGAAGGAAGGCTACTTGGCGCGGGAGTGCGGGCCCGGGGACGTGACGGAATGGGTGGGCGCATTCCACTTTGACCTCTGGCAGGAGGCGAGCGGTCCGCCGGGCATGGTGCAGGTCGTGCCCGCGCGGTTGATGGGCAAGACACTCTGGGTGGCCCTCAAGGGCTTCGAGACTCCGTCAGGTGAGTCACCCATGAAGCCGCTGGCCTACTGGATCGACCAGCACGAGGTCACGAACCGCGAGCTCCAGGAGTTTGTCGACGCGGGCGGCTACGCGGACCCGCGCTACTGGGAAGCGAAGCTCGTGAAGGATGGCCGCGAGCTCTCCTTCGAGGAAGCGATGCGCGAGCTCCGCGACCTGACGGGCCAGCCCGGCCCCTCGACCTGGTCGGGCGGCAGGTACCCCGAGGGCAAGGCGGACCACCCCGTGGCCGGCGTGAGCTGGTTCGAGGCCGCGGCCTACGCCCGCTTCCGGAAGAAGAGCCTGCCGACCATCTACCACTGGTCCATGGCCGCCTGCACCATGGAGGCGCAGGCGATCCTGACCCAGAGCAACTTCGGCGGCCAGGGCACGGCCCCCGCCGGCAGCCACCCCGGCATCGGCATGACGGGCATCCACGACGCGGCGGGGAACGTCAAGGAGTGGTGCTCGAACGCCACGGACGATTCCGGCGAGAAGCGCTACATCTGCGGCGGCGGCTGGGACGAGCCGGGCTACATGTTCCAGGAGAGCGATGCGCGCTCGCCCTGGGACCGGTCGGCGTCGAACGGCTTCCGCTGCACCTTCTACCCCGAGGGGGAGGGCTCGCTGGCGGCGGGCCTCCTCGCGCCGGTGCCACGGCCGCGGCCCAAGGACCAGCGCGGCCGCCAGCCCGTCCCCGAGGCCGAGTACGAGTTCTACAAGGCCCACCTCTACGCCTACGACCCCGCGCCCTTGAACGAGCTGGTCGAGGAGGTGGTGGAGACGCCCAACTGGCGCCGGGAGAAGGTGAGCTTCGATGCCCCCTACGCGAAGGAGCGCATCCTCGCCTACCTCTTCATCCCTCGAGGGACGAAGCCGCCCTACCAGACCATCGTCTACTTCCCGGGCGCCGAGGCCCAGTGGAAGAGCTCATTCGAGGGCCTCGAGCAGGCGGTGGTCACGGAGTTCCTGGTCACGAGCGGTCGCGCGCTCATGTACCCCGTCTACCGGGGGACCTACGAGCGCCAGGCCCTGGAGGCGGAAAAGGGCACCGGCCCGATCGGGTGGCGCGACAAGAACATCCGCTGGACGAAGGATGTGCGGCGGTCGATCGATTACCTCGAGACGCGGGAGGACATCGACGAGGGAAGGATCGGCTACTACGGCGTGAGCTGGGGGTCCAACTCCGGGCCGGTGAACGTGGCGGTCGAGGAGCGCCTCCGGCTCGCGGTCCTTTCCATGGGAAGCTTTCTCGGGTCGGGTCTCCCGCCGGCGATCGACGCCTTGAACTTCTTGCCCCGGGTCCGGGTGCCGGTGCTCCTGATCGGCGGCGAGCACGACATCTTCTTCCCGCTCGGAGAGTCGCAGAAGCCCTTCTTCGACCGCCTCGGCACCCCCTCGGAGCACAAGCAGCACAAGGTCTACCCGGGCGGGCACGGACTCTACGGCCAGTTCACGCGGCAGATCCACGACGAAGTCCTCGGGTTCCTGAACCGTTACTTCGGGCCGGTGGCCCGGTAGGTGCAAACATGAGAAGTCAAGACGTGCTCTCCAAGGCGGCAGCAGGGATCGGCGCGGCGCTCTGCGCCCTGGCCGCGGCGCGCGAGGCGGAAGCCCAGAAGCCGCTCTTCTTCGGCACGCCCGTGAACCTCGGCGAGCTCGTGAACGGCGGCACCGGCGAGGTCGGCGGCAGCCTCTTCCTGGGCGGCCCCGAGCCGCCGGCGCCGTTTCCCGAGTGCGGCCCGGGGGCGCCATCGGGGGAGGAAGTGGACTGCGCGTCCTTCCCGCCCTGCGGGTGAGGGCCAGCGGCGAGGGTAGCAGAGCGCGGCGGAGCCCGTGCCGGACCGGCGTCTCGAGGTCGCCATGGCAACTCGGACGCTGGGTCGCCGCCGCACCAGGGGAAGTCTCGGGGACAGCGGCGAGCCCGCGCGAGAGGACGAAGCCGCTATCGGTCGCTTTCGAAGATCCCCTCGATGTCCCGAGCGCCATGAAGCACGCGCACCACCTCGATCGCATCGGCTCTGGGGCGATAGAAGATGACAAACGGAGGAACAGGAAGGCTCCGCAGGCCATCGCCAAGCTCTGCGCGAGACCTGCCGATCTTGGGGAAGCGGGTGAGGAGCGAGAGCTTCTCCCCCAGATCGCCCACAAAACGATCCGCCCTCGCGGCACCCCAGAGCGCCGCCCCGTAGAGCCAAGCCTCCTCGATATCGGCGCTCGCTTCCTTGGACAGGCGGAGTCTCATGCGCGCCGCGCCGGCTTCTTCGGCGACAGACGCCGGCGCGCTCTGGCCTTCACATCGTCGAGGAACTTGGGGAGGGTCTCCTTCGTAAGCTCCACGGATTCGCCGCGCGAGAGGCTCTCAAGCCCAAGCGAGATCAGATCGCGAAGCTCGACTTCCTTGGCGCCCCGCTCGCGGGCATCCCGGAGCAGCTCGCGCACGTACTCGGAGGCCGAGCTGTAGCCGTGCTTGGCGACTTGCGCTTCGACGAAGGCGCGCAGGCTCACCGGGATCGAGATGTTCATGCTGGTCATGTTCATGAGACGAGAGTACCGCTCCTGGCATTCCCTGTCAAAGGCTGCCAGCCTTCGCGCATGCGACGAGGCCGCCGAGCGCTGCGTCGGAGGCGGCGCTTCGTGCGTGGGGACGCCAATGCGACTCGAGCGCTCGAGCCGGGGAGGAAGTGGACTGCGCGTCCTTCCCGCCCTGCGGGTGATGTACGTGCGGCCGCACGGCGCACCCGGGAGGCTGGCGGGCGGAGGCCCGCAGGCGCCTCTTGCGTTGCCTGCACCGACAGCGTACACTGTAGGCATGCCCCGCAAGCGTCGTTCCATCCCCAGGCGGAAAAGGCCTCTTACCGTAGCGAGCCCCGCCATCCGGGAGTGCGTCCAGTACACGGTCCGGAACGTTCCCTGGAAGGCCGACGAGGCCCTGCGCCGGCGGGCCCAGGAGCTCAAGCTGAGTCTCAACGAGGTCCTGCGCCAGGCGCTCCTGAAGGAGGCCGGCATGGCCGGAGGCGAGGCTCAGGTCTACCACGACCTCGACTCCTTCGTCGGCTCGTGGATAGAGGACCCCGAGTTCGACGCGATCATCGCGGAGCAGGACACGATCGACCCCGAGAAGTGGGAGTGAAAGTGAGTTTCATGGCAGAGGGCGAGAGCCGGTGAGGATCGCCCTCGACACGAACCGTTACGTCGACCTCGCCCGGGGCGTCCCCGAGGCGGCCGCCCGCGTCGCGGCGGCGGACGCGGTCTTCCTCCCCTTCGTCGTCCTGGGCGAGCTGCGCGCGGGCTTCCTGGGAGGAACCAGGGGCGAGCAGAACGAGCGCGGCCTGGTCCGCTTCTTGAGCTCGCCCCGCGTGGCCGTGCTCTACGCCGACGACGCCACGACCCACCACTACGCGCGGCTAGCGCTGCAGCTCCGCAAGCAAGGGACGCCTATCCCGACGAACGACGTCTGGATCGGCGCCCTCGTGGTCCAGCACAACCTGCACCTCTTCGCCCGCGACCAGCACTTCGACGCCTTGCCGCAGCTCGCGCGGGTGTGAGGAGGCTCTCTGGGGGCCGCGAAGCCTGGCTCCGCGCCTCGTCCGTGTGGCCGCGCGGGAATCCACGCTACTCCGCCGGCGCGTATTGCGGAGGCGACTTCCCGACGCGCCCCGTCACGCGGGGATACGCCACGGTGGGGATGGCCTTGTCGATCTTCGCCACATGGACCTGGTGATACCAGTCATCGCCGAAGTCGAACCAGTAGCCGAAGCACCGGCCCACCTTCAAGCCGAGGTCGTCCAGGGTCGTCGTTCGAGCATCTCGGGAACCCGCCCGATCCTCGCGGGCGGCGGGCACCGAGTAGTTCGGCCCCTTCGGGTCGAACGGCCTGCGGCCGAGCTGGAGCTCGTAGCCGTGCTGGTCCCAGCGGTCATAGGCCTTGAAGATCGCGCGGTGGAGCTCGTCCAGCGTCTGGTCGCCGCGTATTTCGATGACCCGGCTGATCTCCTTCCCGGCGAGCTCGGGCGGCGTCGGACTGCCCACGAGGAAGGCTTCAAGGATACCCAGATCGGGGCCCGCCCTCACGCAAGGATCGACGCGACCACGTTCCCGAAGACGTCGGTCAGGCGGAAGTCGCGCCCCTGGAAGCGGTACGTGAGCCTCGTGTGCTCGATCCCCAGGAGGTGGAGCATCGTCGCGTGCAGGTCGTGGACGGGGACCGGGTCCTTCGCTACGCCGTAGCCCAGCTCGTCCGTCTCCCCCACGCTGATCCCGCCCTTCACGCCGCCGCCGGCGAGCCAGACCGAGAAGGCCTTCATGTGGTGGTCGCGGCCGTCGCCCTGGGCCATGGGCGTGCGGCCGAACTCGCTCCCGAAGATCACCAGGGTCTCCTCCAGCATGCCGCGCCGCTTCAGGTCCGTGACGAGCGCCGCCGCGCCCCGGTCCACCTCGGCCGCCGTGCCCGCGATGTGGTCCTTGATCGCCCCGTGGTGGTCCCAGTCGCGGTGGTAGAGCTGGATGAACCGCACGCCGCGCTCGGCGAGCCGGCGCGCCATGAGGCAGTTCGCAGCGAAGGAGCCGTCGGCGCCCTTCGTGCCGTACATGTCGAGGATGTGGGGCGGCTCCCCCGAGAGGTCCATGAGCTCGGGCACGCTCGACTGCATGCGGAAGGCCATCTCGTACTGGCTGATCCGCGTCTCCACCTCGGGGTCCTTGACCGCGTCGCCCTCGATCCCCACGATCCGGTTGAGCCTCTCGACGGCGCTCACGAGGTCCCGCTGGCGGGCCGGGGTCACGCCCGCCGGGCTCCGCACGTAGAGGACCGGGTCGCCCTTCGAGCGGAGCTCGACGCCCTGAAAGCGGCTCGGGAGGAAGCCCGAGTGCCACTGCCGCGCGGCGATGGGCTGCGACTGGCCGTAGCGGCCCGTCGAGACGAGGACCACGAAGCCCGGGATCTCCTGGGTGTCGCTCCCGAGGCCGTAGAGGAGCCACGAGCCCATGGACGGCCGCCCGGAAATCATGGAGCCCGTGTTCATGAAGGTGTGGGCCGGGTCGTGGTTGATCGCCTCGGTGTGCATCGAGCGGACGATGCACATCTCGTCGGCGATGGACTCGCCGATCCGCGGGAAGACCGTGCCGATCTCCTGGCCGGAGCGGCCGTACCGCTGGAAGGCGTGCTGCGGCCCGAAGCACTTGAGCTGCTGGCCCTGGAGCTGGGCGATCTGCTGCCCGCGGGTGAACGACTCGGGCATGGGCTGGCCGTGCATCGCCGCGAGCCTCGGCTTGGGATCGAAGGTCTCGAGGTGGCTCATGCCGCCGGCCATGTAGAGGCAGATCACCCGCTTCGCCCGCGGCGGGTGGTGGAACGGCCTCACGACCCCGCGCCAGGGGCCGGGAGCCTCGCCCACGTTGGCGCGGAGGAGCGAGGGGTCGAGGAGGCTCGCGAGGGCCAGCGCGCCCAGGCCGGAGCCCACCCGTGCGCCGGCGCGCGCCAGGAAGGTCCTCCGGCTGACGAGGTCGAGCATCGGCATGTTGTCGTGGTCGGTCATGTCTCTCGAGCTCTCAGCTCCGCGTGATGGTCTCGTGCAGGTTCAAGATGGCCCGCGCCGCGCTCGTCCAGGCCGCGAGCTCCGCGCGGTCGAGGTCCGCCGGGACGCGGAGCTGGCCCGTGGCGAGGAGGTCCGAGGCCGCCTTGGGGTCCGCGCGGTACTCCTTGAGGTGCTTCGCGACGAGATCGTGCAGGACCTCGGCCTCGGCGGACCGCGGCTCCCGCGAGAGGGCCTCGCGGCAGGCCCAGCGCAGGCGCCCGGAGGCGCTCGAGCCGCCCTCCCGCAGGGCGCGCTCGGCGAGGGCCCGCGCGGCCTCGACGTAGGTCGGGTCGTTGAGGAGGACGAGGGCCTGGAGCGGCGTGTTCGACCGCACCCTGTCGGCGACGCACTCCTCCCGGCAGGGCGCGTCGAAGGCGAGGAGGCTCGGGTGGAGGTACTGCCGCTGCCAGTGCGTGTAGAGGCCGCGGCGGTACTGGTCCTCCCCGGAGTCGTTCCGCCACTCGCGCACCGGGAAGTTCAAGTAGGCCCAGTACCCGGGCGGCTGGTAGGGCTTCGCGCTCGGGCCCCCGATCCTGCGCGCGAGGAGCCCGCTCGCCGCGAGCACCGCGTCGCGGACCGCCTCGGCCTCGAGGCGGAAGCGGACCTGGCGCGCGATGAGGCGGTTCTGCGGGTCGCGCTCGAGGAGCTCGGGCGGCGCGAGGGACGCCTGCCGGTAGGCGGCGGAGCTCACGATGCGCCGCAGGAGCCCCTTCACGCTCCATCCCGAGTCGCGGAAGCCGGCGGCGAGCCCGTCCAGGAGCTCCGGGTGGCTCGGCCAGTCGCCCTGGGAGCCCAGGTCGTCGAGGCGGCGGCTCAAGCCCGCGCCGAAGGCGAGCTTCCAGAGCCGGTTGACGAAGGCCCTCGCGGTGACGGGGTTCTCGGGCGCCGTGAGCCACCGCGCGAGGTCGAGCCGCGTGGCCCTTGGCCCCGCAGGCTTGAGCTGCGGGAGGAACGCGGGCACGCCGGGCTCGACGACCTCGCCCGAGTCGTCCATCCAGTTCCCCCGGGCGAGGACGCGCAGGGTGCGGGGCTCGCGCGCCACCGTGACGAGCATGGTCGGGATCCGCTTCTCGAGGTCCTCGCGCTCGCGCTGGAGATCCGCGAGCCGCTTCCGCGCGGGCTCGAGCGAGGGCGCGATGGACCGGAAGTAGGCCGCGACCTCCTTCCGCTGCGCCTCGCTCCTCAAGACGCGGTCGACCTTCAACACCTCGATCGTGCTCGCCGGGAGCCCCGCGCCGAAGACGCGGACGGGCCTGGGCGAGGAGGTCACGGACAGCCGGAAGCGGCCCAGGTTGTGCCCGCCGTTCCCGTGCGCCTGCTTGAGGACGAAGGTGAACGTCCCGCCGGGCGCTGCGGCGGAGCCGGGCCTCGTCTCGAAGACGGCCTCATGGGGCTGGCCCACGCGGTCGAGGATCGCCCAGCCGTGCGCCGCGCCCTTCGCTTCGCCATCGATCGCGGCCTCGATCGACCACCGGCCGTAAGGGTTCTTCTCGGCGAGGCTCGTCTGCTCGTGGCTCGCCGAGGGGCTCTGGAGGGGCACCTCGAGCTCCCCGGCGGCGCCGGCGGGCTTGAGCCTCACGCTGAGCTCGGTGAGGACGAAGTTGCCGTTCGCCGCCCGCCCGGGGCCCTTCTTCGGCAGGGACTCGTCGGGCAGGGCCTCGAGGCGGAACGCCGTGACCTCCCAGGGCGGCGCCTCGGCGGTCACGGTGTAGGAGTCCGCGTCGGGGTTCGGGCCGCTCGCGAGGACGGAGCCGTCCTCCTTGACCTCGAGCGCGGCCCCGCCCGCCGAGGAGACCGCGAGCGGCCGGAGCGCCGTCCAGGCGGCCGGCGCGCCGAGGGACCGCTCCCAGGCCTCCTCCTCGGCGTCGAGGGCCTTCGCCGGCCCGTCGATCCTCGCCCGCGTCGCGGCGATCTCCGCGTCGAGGCGCCGCCGCCGGGCCTCCTGCTCGGCGTCCGGCACCTTCATCTTCGGCCCCCACTCCCCGCTCGACTCGGCCCCGCCGTAGATCCCCCGCTCGGTCGTGTCGGCCCAGAACGCCGCGAAGCGGTAGAAGTCGCGCGTCGTGAAGGGGTCGTATTTGTGGTCGTGGCACTCGGCGCATCCGAAGGTCGCGCCCATCCACGCGCCGCTCACCGAGCGCACGCGCTCCGCAGCGTACTTGGCCAGGTACTCCTTGTCCTGGACGCCGCCCTCGGCGGACTTCATGGCGAGGCGGTTGTATCCCGACGCGACCTTCTGCTCGATCGTCGCGTCCGGCAGGAGGTCGCCCGCGATCTGCTCGAGGGTGAAACGGTCGAAGGGGCGGTCCTCGTTGAAGGTCCGGATCACGTAGTCGCGGTACGGCCAGACGCCTTGGTCCTGGTCGCCGTGGTAGCCGACGGTGTCGGCGTAGCGCGCGAGGTCGAGCCACCAGGCCGCCATGCGCTCGCCGAAGGCGGGCGAGGCGAGGAGCCGGTCGGCGAGCCGCTCGCAGGCGTCGGGGCTCTCGTCGGAGAGGAAGTCGTCCACCTCCTCGGGCTGCGGCGGCAGGCCCAGGAGGTCGAAGCTCAAGCGGCGGATCAGCGTGACCCGGTCCGCCTCGCTCGACGGGCGCAGCCCCTCGGCGGCGAGCCGCTCGAGGATGAAGGCGTCGACCTCGCTCCGCGCCGCCGAGCCCGCGGGCGGGACTCGGGGCGCGGGACGCTCGAGCGGCATGTAGCACCAGTGATCCTGCCACCGGGCCCCCTCCTCGATCCAGCGGCGGAGGAGGGCGACCTCGGCCTCGGTGACCGACTTGCCCGTCGAGGCGGGCGGCATGCGCTCGTCGGGGTCCGGCGAGAGGACGCGGCGCAGGAGCTCGCTCTCGGCGGGCTTCCCGGGCACGACGGCGGCCTTCCCGCTCTTGGCAGGCGCCGTGGCCACGGCGGCCAGGTCGAGGCGGAGCCCGGCCTTCCGCTGGCCAGGGTCGGGCCCGTGGCAGCGGAAGCACTTCTCCGAGAGGACGGGCCGCACGTCGCGGTTGAACTCGACCGGCGCGGCGAGGGCCGGGGCCGCGGAGACCGCGGGGACCGCGGCCGCGACCAGCGTGACGCATGCCCAGAGGGGCTTCGATTGCATGAAAGGACCTCGCGAAGCGACGGCGAACGAACGTGCTGCGATTGTCTCACGGGGGGCGGGAAAGCTCAATCGGGGGGCGCCGGCGGCAGGTCGCCTCGGGCGAGCGGCCGCGCACGCGGGGTATAATCGCCCCCGTGAAGGAAAACCTCACCGAAGGCCAGATCCTCAGGGCTCTCGAGAGGCTGGCGGGCCTCCTCAAGGAGCGGCAAGTCCAGGGGGAGATCTGCTTCCTCGGTGGAGCCGCGATGGTGCTCGCCTTCAAGGCTCGCCCGAGCACGAAGGACGTGGACGCGGTCTTCGAGCCCCCGCAGGTCATCCGCGACCTCTCCCTCTTGGTGCACAGGGAGCAGGGGCTGCCCGAGAGCTGGTTGAACGATGCTGCGAAGGGCTACGTCTCCACCCGGCACGATGTGGCGGTCGGGGATCTGCCCCAGTTCGAAAGCCTGCGCTTGACCGCGCCCACGGCGGAGTACCTCCTCGCCATGAAGTGCATGGCCTCGCGGATCCCCGGCCGCCCGGAGGACCGCGGCGATGTCCAGGACATCCAGTTCCTCATCCAGCGCCTCGCGCTGAGGTCCGCCGAGGAGGCCATGGCCATCGTCGCCAGGTACTACCCCGAGGACCGGGTCCCCCCGCGGGCCCGCTTCCTCCTCGAGGACATCTTCGAGGAGCTTGGAGGTGGCCCGTGAGGCGGCCTCGCTCCCTCGCCGAGGTCGCCACGTGGTCCGACTCGCGGAGCGCCTTCAGCTTCCAGATTGCCGACTTCCTGGACCAGTTCTACCTGGAGCGGCGCGCGGAGATGCTCTCGGAGGAGCCGGAGAGGCTCGCGGGGCGATTCGAAGAGGGCGATGTCGCCGACGCGTACCTGGCCGCGACGGGGGTCTCCCTGGCTCGGCTCATCGGAGCGTCGCCGCCTGCGTGGGCCTGGCAGGAGAGCCGCAAGCTGAGGCGCCCCTGGTTCGCGAGCCCGGGGCGCGCGATCCGCGCGACCCTGATCGCCGAGAGCCCGGCGCCGTTCCGCGAGCGCAACCTCTTCGTGAGCGAGAACGCGCTGTCGCGGGCGTGAGGGGTGATGCAGCCCGCCGGCTGCAAAGCTCACATCCCCGGATACAGCGTCTCGTTGTACAGAGTCGGCACCTCGAGAAGGCTCGGGTTCGCGTAGATGCAGGCGCCCCGCGACCCGAACAGGATGACCTCGTCGCGCGAGTCGCCCCAGACGTCGGCGGCGAGGGCATAGAAGCCGGCCTTGCGGTCGGCGTCGGGCCTCTCGGCATCGTGCTCCATGGGGAGGACCGCGACGACGTCGCCCGCGCCGTCGTAGATCACCGCAGGCCTCCCCTCGCCTTGGCCGTAGACGAGGATCGCGTCGAGGGGCCCGCCGGACCACTTGAGGGGCACGGTCGCGATGGCCCAGTCGCCCTTCCGCTGCTGCCTCCGCCAGAGCTCCTTGCCATCGAGGTCGTAGAGGTACAGGATCGCCCAGGCGTCCGCGTCCCTGCGGTGCGTGGGGACCGGGGTGCGGTCGACGACGGCGAGCTGGACCTCGCCCTCGGCCCGGAAGCGGCCGGCCACCACGTGCTGTGCCTCCCCCAGCGGGTGCTCCCAGAAGACGGTGCCGTCGGGGGCGAGGCAGTGGATCCCCGAGTTCCCGAAGAGGATGCGCGGCTTCCCGTCGGCCGCCCGGAGGATCCAGCACGCGTCCTGGTGCGCGCCCCTGGGGTCCTTCTCGAAGATCGGCTTCCCGTCGTGGTCGATGAGGGCGAAGCCGAAGAAGACCTCGTCGCGCGAGTCGCCGTCCACGTCGGCGATCGCGGGGAAGTGCCCGACCGAGCCGGGCCAGTGCCAGAGGACCTTCCCCTCGTGGGAGACTCCCCACGCGTTCCAGTAGCGGTCCTTGACGACGAGGTCCTCGCGGCGGCCCCGGCCGGTCAGGTCCGCGAAGAGGAAGGAGTCGTCCGCGGGGGCCGGGAGCGGGAAGGTGCCCTCCTCGCGGCCCGTGATCCCGTCGAGGATGACCATCGCCGCGTCCCCCTCGTAGCGGTCCGCCCGCTCCCGCGGCCGCTTGCCGTCGTGCGGCGGCTCGGCGTAGCGGGCCTGGCGGACGTAGAGGACCTCGTTCCGCCCGTCCGAGTCCCAGTCGTAGACCTGGACGGGCAAGTCGCTGTAGATCGTGCCGTTCTCGGAGGAGGGCTTGCCCGATTGCCACAGCACCTCGCCCGAGATCCGGGCCGCCGTGAGGCAGGTGATCTCGCGGGTGGCATACACGCTCTGGACGAAGAGGAGGTCCGGCGCGCCATCGTCGCTCAGATCGCCGATCCGCACCGTCTCGGCCCCGAAGTCCTTGACGTCGATCCGGCTCACGAGGTGCGGGGGACGCGCCGCGGGCTCGCCCGCCACGCGGTAGAGCCGCCCGTCTCCCGGCGCGAGCTGGACCTTCACCGTGCGGTCCGCGCCGAGGGGAGGGCCCTCGGACCACCGCCCCGTCTTGCGGTCGAACTCGTGGAGCCAGCGCCCGGCGATGGCGACCTTCAGCTCCGCCTCCGCCGCCTCCGCGTAGCTCCGGTTGACGTCGGTCCCGACGCCGGCGAAGTTCTGGGGGTAGCCGACCTTGGCGCGCTCGGCAGCGTCCGCGCTGACCCCGAGCTGCGCCTCGCTGGCGTAGGTCGGGAAGAGGTTGATGTAGGCCAGGTGGGCCGGGTCGCGCTCGCGGAGGTACGCGACGAGCTTCCCGAGGCCGGGGAACGCGCCGGCGCCGGGCTCGTCGGTGATGAAGTAGGCCTCCAGGGCCGGATGCGTCTTCACGCGAGCCACGAGGGCGTCGAGCTGGGGCCTCCGCGCCGGGTCGTCGAGGGCGGCCGGGCTCAGGAGGTCGCTCGTGAGCATGGCGCGCAGGCCGTGCCTCGCCGCCGCGTCTAGCCCTTCGGCGGGCACCCACGTCAGGTTGTAGCCCTCGGCCGCGACGGCAGCGAGGGCCTCGTCGGTGGCCGGCGGCGGGCACCAGAAGGTGATGATGAGCTGGCGCTGCCTCCAGCCCGCGGGCCCTGCGGCTGCCTCGGAGGGCGCGGCCCGGTCCTGGGCGTCGAGCTGGGGCCAGAGCGGGGGTGCGAGAATGAAGGCCAAGGCGAGCGTGCGGCGCATGGGGATCGTCTCCTCGTGGGGTGATCGAGACGGGGGAGGGGGAAAACGGCCGCAGCATTATAGCCGCGGCGCGGCGCCGCCTCGGAGCTTTGACACATCGGCCCGGCCGCCCGACCCTCCCTGGCGAGGCCGCGCGGCCGCGAGTAAAGTGACGCCATGCGCTAATTCAACACGGCCGGCCCTTGCCAGCCCGAGCGGCACTACATGCTGCCGGCGGCCGAGCGGCTTCCGGAGGCGCGGACGCTCATGGAGCGCGGGGAGTACTTCGTGGTGCACGCCCCGCGGCAGACGGGGAAGACGACGACCCTCATGGCGCTTGCGCGGGCCCTCACGGAGCGAGGGGAGCACGCGGCGCTCCACTTCTCGTGCGAGGCCGGGGAGCCGGCGGGCGATGATTACGGGGCGGCGCAGCGCGCCGTCCTCGAGGAGATCCGGCGGAAGGCGAGGTTCTCGCTACCGGCGGAGCTTCGTCCGCCCGAGCCATGGAGCGCTGGTCCTGACCTGGCGCTCCTCACGAGCGCGCTCGCCGACTGGTCAGAGTGCTGCCCGCGCCCCCTCGTCCTGGTCTTCGATGAGATCGACGCCCTGCGCGGTGAGAGCCTGCGGTCCGTTCTGCGCCAGCTCCGCGCGGGCTACGCCACGCGGCCCCGGGCGTTCCCGCACTCGGTGGTCCTTTGCGGCCTGAGGGATGTGCGGGACTACAAGGCGGAGAGCGGCGGGGACCCGCGCCGCCTGGGTACCTCGAGCCCGTTCAACATCAAGGTGGAGTCCATGCGGCTCGGCGACTTCACCCGCGACGAAGTCAAGACCCTCTACGGCCAGCACGAACAGGAGGCCGGGCAGACCTTCACGCCGGAGGCGCTGCAGGAGGCCTTCGATCTCTCGCAGGGTCAGCCCTGGCTCGTCAACGCGCTGGCGCGGGAGGTCGTCGAGAAGATGGACGTGCGGCCGCCGAAGCCCATCACCGCGGAACACGTGGAGGAGGCCAAAGAGCGGCTCATCCTGGCGCGGGCGACGCACCTCGACTCGCTCGTCGCTCGGCTCCAGGAGCCCCGGGTGCGGCGTGTCCTCGAACCGGTGCTCGCGGGCACGGTCGAAGGGAGCCCGACCTATCAGGACGACTTCGAGTACGTCCGGGACCTGGGTCTCGTGGCGAGGGACGCGCCGACGCGCGTCGCGAACCCGATCTACCGCGAGGTGATCGTCCGGGTGCTAGGCGCGGGCGCCGAGCAGAGCTTCCCCGCGGACCCGAGGAGCTTCGTGGCGAAGGACGGGCGGATCGACATGGACCGCCTCCTGCTCGAGTTCGCAGCCTTCTGGCGCGAGCACGGGGAAACGCTGGCGCACGGGGTCGCGTATACCGAGGTGGCGCCGCAGATCGTCCTCATGGCGTTCCTCCACCGCGTGGTGAACGGCGGAGGCTACGTCGACCGGGAGTACGGCGTGGGGCGGGGGCGCATCGACCTCCTCGTGCGCTGGCCTTACAAGCTCCGCTCGGGCGAGCGCCGGTGGCAACGCGAGGCCTTGGAGCTCAAGGTGTGGAGGGCGGGCCGGGCGGAGCCGGTCCGCGAGGGCCTCGCGCAGCTCGAGGGTTACCTCGAGAGGATGGGCCTCGAGGAGGGCTACCTCGTGGTCTTCGACCGCCGGGGAGTGGGGGCCGCCGCAGCGGCCTCGACGGTCGAGACCCCGGACCGCGAGGCGCGGCTCGAGCCGTCGCGCGCGCCGAAGGGGCGGGCGGTGAAGGTGCTCGAGCTCTGAGAGCCGGTGCCCGCTGCCGCATGCGCTGTCCGCTCTCCGCTCCTCGCCCGCGTTGGGTTATGATCGGCGCTTCCCCTGGCCGTCCCGCGACGGCCGCCACCCCACGGAGCCAACGCATGCAACGCCGTACGATCGCCGCCGTCCTCTGCGCCCCGATCGCCTGTGCTCCGGCGCAGGCCGCGGAGAAGCAGGTCATCCACTCCTTCGAGCGCCTCCAGCTCTCCGACGCCTTCACCTGCGAGGGCGCGACCTTCGGCGACGTCTCGGGCGACCGCGTGAACGACATCGTCGCCGGCCCCTGGTGGTACCAGGGGCCGGACTTCAAGGCGAGGCACGAGATCTACCCGCCGAAGACCTACGACCCAAAGGGCTACTCGGACAACTTCTTCCCGTTCCTCCACGACTTCAACGGCGATGGGGCCCTCGACCTCTTCCTCATCGGCTTCCCGGGTAAGGACGCCTCCTGGTTCGAGAACCCCAAGGGCAAGGAGGGGCACTGGCGGCGCCACCTCGTCTTCGAGACCGTGGACAATGAGTCGCCGACCTTCACGGACCTGACGGGGGACGGCCGCCCCGACCTCGTCTGCCCCACGGGCGACCGCTACGGCTACGCCGTCTTCGATCCGGCCGACCCGGCGAAGCCCTGGACCTTCGTGCCGGTCGGCGAGAAGCGCGACGTGCAGCGCTTCACCCACGGCATGGGCGTGGGCGACGTGAACGGCGACGGGCGGCTCGACATCCTCGAGAAGGCCGGCTGGTACGAGCAGCCGGCGTCGCTCGCCGGGAACACGCTCTGGCCGTACCACCCGCACCGCTTCGCGCCCGGCGTCGGCGGCGCGCAGATGTACGCCTACGACTTGAACGGGGACGGGCTGAACGACGTGATCACCAGCCTCAATGCCCACGGCTTCGGCCTCGTCTGGCACGAGCAGCTCCGCGACGGAGGGAAGATCTCCTTCCGGGAGCACCTCGTCATGGGCAAGGAGCCGGCGGAGAACCGCTACGGCGTGGCCTTCGCGCAGCTCCACGGGATCGACCTCGTCGACATGGACGGCGACGGGCTCAAGGACATCGTCACGGGGAAGCGCGTGTGGGCCCACTGGGGCGAGCCCTCGGCCGAGCCGCCCGGCCTCTCCTACTGGTTCAAGCTGGCGCGCAAGGAGAAGGGAGAGGTCGACCTGGTCCCCCACCGCATCGACGACGGCTCGGGGGTCGGCGTGCAGGTGGTCGCGGGGGACGTCGACGGCGACAGGCTCCCCGACGTCGTCGTGGGGAACAAGCTCGGCGCCTTCTTCCTCCGCCACCGCGTCCGGGAGGTCAGCGCGGCCGAGTGGCGCCGGGCCCAGCCGCGGGCTCTGGCCGCCGCGGGGCTCTCGCCGCAGGAGGCGGCGGAGGCGATGGCGGTGCCCGAGGGCTTCGCGGTGGACCTCGTGGCCGGCGAGCCCGACCTGCACCAGCCCGTGGCCTTCGCCTTCGACGAGCGCGGGCGGATCTGGGCCGCCGAGGCCCACACCTATCCGCTGCGGGTGAAGGGCAAGGAGGGGCGCTGGGACGAGGGGAAGGACCGCATCGTGGTCTTCGCCGACGAGGACGCGGACGGCCGCTTCGAGACGCGGAAGGTCTTCGCCGAGGGGCTGAACCTCGTGAGCGGCCTCGAGGTGGGCTTCGGCGGCGCGTGGGTGGGCGCCGCGCCCTACCTCTTGTTCTTCCCCGACCGCGACCGCGACGACAGGCCCGACGGGCCGCCCGAGGTGCTCCTCGACGGCTGGGGCTTCGAGGACACCCACGAGACCCTGAACGCGTTCATCTGGGGGCCCGACGGCTGGCTCTACGGCTGCCACGGCGTCTTCACGCACTCGCGGGTGGGCAAGCCGGGCACGCCGGAGAAGGACCGGGTGCCGCTCAACGCCGGCGTGTGGCGCTACCACCCGCTGCGCCGCGACTTCGAGGTCTTCGCCTGGGGAACCTCGAACCCCTGGGGCGTGGACTTCAACGACCTCGGCCAGGCCTTCCTCACGGCCTGCGTGATCCCGCACCTCTACCACGTGGTGCAGGGCGCGCGATACGAGCGGCAGTCGGGCCGCCACTTCGACGAGCATGGCTTCTGGGAGATCACGACCATCGCGGACCACCGCCACTACGCGGGCGACATCGGCGAGCACGCCTGGTGGGGGCACGAGCCCGTGACGCCGGCGGCGACCCTCGACGCCGGTGGCGGCCACGCGCACTGTGGAGCCATGGTCTACCTCGGCGACTCGTTCCCGGCCGCCTACCGGGACGCGCTTTTCCTGTGCAACGTGCACGGGAACCGGGTCAACGTCGACCACCTCGAGCGCCGCGGCTCGGGCTACGTGGGGCGCCACGGGAAGGACTTTCTCGTGGCGAACGACCGCTGGTTCCGGGGCATCAACCTCAAGACGGGCCCCGACGGCGCCGTCTACCTGATCGACTGGTACGACAAGAACGCCTGCCATCGCGCGCAGCCCGAGATCTGGGACCGGACCTCGGGCCGGCTCTACCGCGTATCCCACGGCCCGCACAGGCCGGTCCCGGTGGACCTCGCCAGGCTGGAGGCCCCGGAGCTCGCCGAGCTCGCGCTCCACCCGAACGACTGGCAAGTGCGCCAGGCGCGCCGCCTCCTCCAGGAGCGCGGGCCCGACCCCGCGGCGCGCCGGCGCCTCGTCGAGGTCTTCCGCGCGCACCCGCGGGCGGACCGCAAGCTGCGCGCCCTCTGGGCGCTGCACGCGGCGGGGGGGCTCGAGGAGCCCCTCGTCCTCGAGGCGCTCGCGAGCCCTCACGAGCACTTGCGCGCCTGGGCGCTCCAGCTCGCGGGCGAGGGGCGAGCGCTGGCGCCGGCGGTGCTCTCGCGGGCCGAAGCCCTGGCGCGGGAGGACCCTTCGCCCGTCGTGAGGCTCTACCTCGCCTCCCTCCTCCAGCGCCTGCCCCTCGGGGAGCGCTGGGGGATCGCCCGAGGCCTCGCGGCGCGCGCCGAGGACTCGGGCGACCACAACCTGCCCTACCTGACCTGGTACGGGATCGAGCCCCTCGTGGAGGCCGACCCGAAACAGGCCCTGGAGCTCGCCGCGGGGGCGCGGATCG
>JACQVW010000811.1 GCA_016209535.1 Planctomycetota bacterium
CAGCTCCGCCTCGCCCGCGAGGCGGGGTCCGAGGACCCCGCGATCGACCGCGAGGCGGGCTACCTCCACGCCGAGGCGGGCCGCTGGAAGGAGTCCCTCGACGCCTTCGTCCGCTACCTCGAGCGGACCCCGGCCCTCGACGGCTCGGGGCGCGAGGACGCGGCGCGGAGGGCGGCGAAGGACTTCGTCAAGGAGCACGTGCTCCCGCACGTGGAGGGGTGACGTGACGCGCCGCGAGCGGCTCGCGTTCCAGGCCCTGCTCACCCTGCTCGCGCTCTCGGGCGCGGCGGCCCTCGGCGTCGAGGTCGTCCTCAGCCGCGTCCTCCAGCGGACGCTGGGCTCCACGTCCCTCGCCGTGGCGAGCGTGACCGCGGGCTTCCTGGGCGGCATGGGCCTCGGCGCGTTCGCGGGGGAGCGGGCGCTACCCCGCGTCGCGCGCCCGCTCCTCGCCTACGGCGCCTGCGAGCTCCTCGCGCTCCTCGGGACGGGGCTCCTGGGCGCCTCGGAGGGCGCGGTCGCCTGGTGCGCCGGCCTCCCGGGGGGCGACGGGCTGGTCCTCCTCCTCGTGGCGCTCCTCGCGGCACCTTACGGCGCCGGGTTCCCCTTCGTCCTCGAGGCCCTGCCCCGCGACGGCGGCCTCGCGGCCCGGGTGCGTGCCGCCTACGGCGTGAACGCGCTCGGCGGCGCCACCGGCGCGGGGGCGGCGGGCCTCGCCGGCGTGCCCGGCCTGGGCGAGCCGGGGACCCTCGCGGCCTGCGCCGCGGCGCAAGCCATCGTGGGCGCGGCGGCGGTGCTCCTGGGGAGGGCCGAGGAGCCGCGCCCCGCGGCCGCGGTCTCGCCACCGGGCGCGCTGGCGGGAGTCTGTGCGCCGGCGGGAGTCTCCGCGCCCGCGAGTCTCCGCGCGCCCGCCGGGCTCGCCGCCGCCGCCGGCTACGTGTTCCTCTCGGGCCTCGTCGTCCTTTACTGGGAGGTCCTCTGGACGCGCATCCTCGTCCTCACGGTGGGGGCGACGGTCTACGCATTCTCGGTCATCGCGGCGGGCGTCCTCCTCGGGATCGGGGCCGGGAGCCTCGCCGCGGGCGGCCGGGCCCTCGAGCGCCACGGGCCCTGGGCCCTGCCCCTTCTCGCCGCGCTCCTTCTCGCCGCGGGCCACCACGCCGTGCCCTGGCTGCCGGACGCCTACCTCCTCGGCGCGCGGTCCCTCGGCGCGTCCCCGCTCCTCTGGGGCGCCCTCGGCGCGGGCGCCGTGGCCTTCCTCCCGAGCTTCGTCCTCGGGAGCCTCTTCCCCTGCGTCGTCGCGCCGCGGACCGCCCGCGCCGGGACGCTCTACGCGGCGAGCTCGGCGGGGGCGGTCCTCGGCGTCTTCTGCGGCGGCCCCATCGCGGCCTCGTGTCTCGGCCTCGAGGCCGCGTACCAGGCGGGCACGCTCGCGGCGGGGGGCCTCGCGACGTTCGGTCTCTTCCTGGACGGCGGCGGGAGTCGCGCCGGGGCGCACGGGGCGCACGGTGCGCACGCGGCGCACGCTGGCCACGCTGCCCACGGCGCGGCAGGCCCCTCGCTCCGCTGGCTCCGGGCCGCCGCGGCGCTCGCCATCGCCGGCGGCCTCGCCGCCGCGGCCGCCCTCGCCCCGTCCTGGGACCCGAAGCGCCTTCTCTCGGGCGTCTACCAGTGGCCGCGCGAGGACCTCCTCGAGCTGCCCCTCGAGGAGAGCCTCCGCTCCCGGGAGCTCCTGCGCGTCGAGCCGGGCCGCGAGTCGATCGTCTCGGTCGAGCTCGACCGCGAGGCCAACACGGTCTACGTGCGCGGGAACGGCAAGGTCGAGGGGAGCGTCCCCGCCGATCCCTCGAGGCCGAGCCTCGCGGACCTGCCGACGCAGATCCTCCTCGGGTCCCTGGCGGCCGACCTGCTCCACGGCGAGCGCGGGAGGAGGGCGCTCCTCGTGGGCCTCGGGAGCGGCGTGACCCTGGGCGCCCTCCTCGAGGGGGGCGGCGGCGTCTTCGCCCCCTCCGACGTCGACGTCGTCGAGATCGAGCGGGCGTTCCTCGAGGCGATCCGCGACGAGGCCGCGCGGCCCTACCTCGAGCCCTTCGTGCGGCGCGAGGTCCTCGAGCCCGGCTCCGCCGCGGCGCCGCGCTTCCGCTTCGGGGACGCGCGGCGCCTCCTCCGCTCGGAGCTGCGCGGACGGACCTGGCACGCCATCGTGAGCCAGCCCTCGGAGCCCTGGATCCCCGGCGCCGCGCCCCTCTTCACGGCGGAGTTCTTCGAGGAGGCCGCCGCGCGCCTCGAGGAGGGCGGCGTGTTCCTCCAGTGGCTCCAGGTCTACAAGCTCGACCTCGAGGTCGTGCGCCTCCTCGCGCGCACCTTCCGCCGAGCCTTCCCCCAGGTCGTGGCCTTCCGGCCCCCCGGGACCGGCGAGCTGATCCTCGCGGGCTCCTTCCGGCCCCTGCCCCTCGAGCGCCTGCTCGACGCGCCCGCCGGGAGGCTCCTCGCCGCGGCGGGCCTCGAGGTGCCCGCGGACCGGCTGGCGATCGCGCTCTCGGGCCCCGCGGCCCTGGACGCGTGGGTCGGCCTCGCGCCCGGGCTCCCGGTGAACGAGGACCGCCGGAGCCAGGTCGAGTTCCTCGGCGCCCGGTCGCTCCACGCCGATCCCGCGGGCGCGCGGGCGAACCTCGAGGCCTTGAGGGCCCTCGGCGGCCGGGACCCCATCGCGCGCCACCTGCCGGAGCGCCTGCGCGGGGACCGGGCGTTCCTGAGGCTCCTCGCGAGCCGCGACGTCCGCCTCGGCGACCTCCCCGAGGCCCGCGAGACCCTGCGCGGCGACGACTCGCCGGAGGCGAGGCTGATCCTGGA
Organism: Planctomycetota bacterium; assembly: GCA_016209535.1. Lineage (GTDB taxonomy): Bacteria > Planctomycetota > UBA8108 > UBA8108 > SXIK01 > JACQVW01. The sequence continues at coordinate 2,851 of JACQVW010000811.1, forward strand.
GGGGGGAGACGGAGGGAGGTAGCCGCCTCGAGGCGCGAGGCGGGAGGCACTGTCCGCCGGATCCTTCCCCGAGGCCTTGTAGCCGGTGGGCTCTGTGGTACCCTTCCGTGGTATGGCGTATCTAACCATGGAAGCCGAGATCGATCACGGGCGCATCACCGTCGCCGAGCCGGAGAAACTGCCGCTCAAGGGGCGTGCGTTGCTCACGGTGCTGGAGACGCCCGAGCGCAGGCCCGACCTGGAGAAGGTGAAGGCGCTCCTGGGGACGCTGAAGACGGACATCGACGCGGTCGAATGGCAGCGGGATGTCCGCTCGGAATGGGTCGAGCCGGGATAGCTGGTGACTCGCTGGCTGCTGGACTCGAACGTGTGGATCGAGGGCGTCGGCGGCGTACCGCACGCCGTGAAGGCCGTCCTCAGAGCAGGGGGCATCGACTGGTGCGGTTTCTCAGCCATCAGTCGCCTCGAGGTCCTCGGGTTTCCCGGATTGACCGCAGGTGACGAACGTCGCCTCGAGGAGTTGCTGGCGCAATTCCACGAAGTCGCTGTCTCTCCGGCGGTCATCGAGGAAGCCATCAGGGTACGCAAGGAGGTGAGGATCAGGACCCCGGACGCGATGATCGCTGCGACGGCTTTGTTGGAGAAAGCAGACCTGGTGACGCGAAACGTTTCCGACTTTCGCGGCGTTCCCGGGCTGCGGGTCATCGACCCTGAGACCCTGTGAAGCGGACGGCCTTTGGCGCTCGCAGCGCGCCCCCGTGGCCGACCCTGCCTCGTGGCCGAAGAGCTCGATCTCGAGAAGCGCATCGGGAGCCGCCGCCACGTTGATGGCCGCCGACGAG
>JACQVW010000812.1 GCA_016209535.1 Planctomycetota bacterium
CGTGGTTCAACGCCGGGTTACACCCGGCTATGAACCACGCGTTCATTCCCACGATACTGCCCCTACCAAACTGCCCCTGCTGAGCTCTTTCCTGTTACCCGAATGGAGCCTGATTTGAACCACGCCAAAAGCGGGACCGGGCGTGCGGCGCCGGGCGGGAATCCGCGTGATCTCCGTAATCCCCGTTGACAGCCCGCCTGCGCCGCTTAGAGTAAGGGCCTCCGCAACCGTATTCCTATGCCGAGGTGGCGGAATTGGCAGACGCGCAAGGTTCAGGTCCTTGTGGGGTAACACCCGTGCAGGTTCAACTCCTGTCCTCGGCACGGTTACTTCCCGTCTCCCGAGTGCTCCGCGCCGTCGCGCGGTCCAACGCGGCGCACCCGGAGACGGCCGTGGCGAGGGCGGCGGGGCGGCGCGACCCCTGTCGCCCTTCTGCAGCCGCTGCCCGGTCAAGGCCTATTGCCGCCGGGTGGGCGTCCTGCGGTCGCGCTGAGACGAGCCGGGCCCGCGCCCCGGATCTCCGGGGCTCGGGCCCGACAGGATCGAGCGAGCGGCGGAGGCTCGCGCGCTACTTCTGCAGCTCGACCTTCGTGGCGACGTACTTGCCGCCCTCCTCCTTGCCGCCCGTGATGACGGCCTTCGGGGGCCCGGCGCAGAGGCCCTCCTTGTGGGCGTCGAAGCCCGGGACGCTGAGGAGCAGGGCCTTGTCGCCCACCTTCACGGCCGCCTCGCAAGCCGTCACCCCCGCGATATTGTAGACGCACTTCCCGCAGCCGACCTCCATGGCCGGCAGGGCGGCGGCCGCCGTGGACTTCGCGGTGTCCACGGCCGTCTTGAGCACGTCCGTGGGCGGGGCCGTCGGCGTCGCCGTGGGCGTCGCCGGCTTCGTCTCGGTCGTGGCCGCCGCGGGCGGTGTCGTAGGAGGCGCCGGCGTCGGCTCCGGCTTCTTCTCCGTGTCGCACCCCGAGAACACGAGCCCCAGGCTCACGAGGAGCCCCCAAAGCATGATTCTCATGGCAATCCCCCAGGTAAGAGAGTGTTGGATTGTGACGATCGACTGACGAAACCGGCATTCTATGACGGACCCGAGGGCGAGCGCAAGCCGTGGGTCGCCGTGTTGTCGATCCGTGTCGATCGGTGTTGATCCCCGGGAAGCCGGGTGCTAAGGTACGCGGCTCGAAACCGCGGCGTCCGCGGGCGTCTGCGGGCGCCCGTGGAAGGAATCCCCGTCGCACCCCACCCCTTCACCGGTAGACCCCCATGAGCGACCCCCAGGCGGCGCTCCGGAGCTTCGTGCCCCGGCACGCCTTCTTCGTGGGCATCGACTCCGACGGCTGCGTCTTCGACACCATGGAGCTGAAGCACAAGGAGTGCTTCATCCCCAACACCGTCAAGCACTACGGGCTTCAGGCCTCAAGCAGGCTCGCCCGCGAGGTCGCGGAGTTCGTGAACCTCTACTCGGAGCACCGCGGGGTCAACCGGTTCCCCTCCCTGGTCTTGACCCTGGAGCTCCTGCGGGAGCGCCCCGAGGTCGCCCGCCGCGGCGTCGAGGTCCGCGGCACGGAGTCCCTCCGGCGGTTCGTCGAGAGCGGGAAGCCTCTCGGCAACCCGGCCCTGAAGGAGGAGATCGAGCGCACCAGGGACCCGGAGCTCGAGCTCGCGCTCCGGTGGAGCGAGGCCGTGAACCGCGACATCGCCGACATGGTCCACGGCGTCCCGCCCTTCCCCCGGGTGCGCGAGTGCCTCGAGGCCTTCGGCGAGCTCGCGGACCTGATGTGCGTGTCGGGGACGCCGGGCGCGGCCCTCGAGGCCGAGTGGAAGGAGCACGACCTCGCGAGGCACGTGAGCCTCATCGTCGGCCAGGAGGTCGCATCGAAGAAGGACGCCCTGGGAGCCGCCGTGGCGGCGGGGGCCGACCCGACGAGGATGCTCATGGTGGGCGACGCGCCCGGCGACCTGAAGGCCGCCCGCTCGAGCGGCGCGCTCTTCTTCCCCATCGTGCCCGGCGAGGAGGAGGCGTCCTGGGAGCGGCTCCTCGAGGAGGGCATCGGTCGCTTCCGGGACGGGACCTACGCGGGCGACTACGAGCGGAAGGTCATCGAGGACTTCATGAGGAGGCTCCCGAGCACGCCCCCGTGGAAGCGCTGACGGCTCTCGGACGGCTGTCTCGAGCGGCTCGAAAGACCCCTGGCGGATCGAAGGACGAGCGACGAAGGACGAAGGACAGAGACAGACATGACCCCGGAGAGATGCGACATCGGCCTCGTGGGCCTGGCCGTCATGGGCCAGAACCTGGCCCTGAACATGGAGGACCACGGCTACTCGGTCGCCGTGTTCAACCGCACCACGAGCAAGACGGACCAGTTCCTCGCCGAGAACCCCGGGCGGAGGCTTCGGGGCGCGAAGAGCGTCGCCGAGCTGTGCGGGAGCCTCTCGCGGCCGCGGAAGGTCCTGCTCATGGTGAAGGCCGGGCCCCCCGTCGACGAGTCCATCGAGCAGCTCCTCCCCCACCTCGAGGAGGGAGACGTGATCCTGGACGGCGGGAACTCCCACTTCCCCGACACGATCCGGCGCACCCGCGACCTCGAGACGCGCGGTCTCCTGTTCATCGGCACGGGGGTCTCGGGAGGCGAGGAAGGGGCGCGCCGCGGCCCGAGCATCATGCCGGGCGGCTCGCCCCGGGCCTGGCCCCTCGTGAAGCCCATCTTGCAGGCCATCGCCGCCAAGGTGGGGAAGGACCAGACGCCCTGCTGCGACTGGGTTGGGCCCGACGGGGCGGGGCACTACGTGAAAATGGTCCACAACGGGATCGAGTACGGCGACATGCAGCTCATCTGCGAGGCCTACTTCCTAATGAAGCACTCCCTCGGCATGAGCGCCCGCGAGATGCACGAGACCTTCGCCGAGTGGAACCGAGGCGAGCTCGACAGCTTCCTGATCGAGATCACGCGGGACATCCTCGCCAAGGTCGACGGCGAGACGGGAAAGCCGCTGGTCGACCTGATCCTCGACAAGGCGGGCCAGAAGGGCACGGGGATCTGGACCTCCCAGTCGGCCCTCACGCTCGGGATCCCGGCCCCGACGATCGTCGAGGCGGTCCTCGCCCGCGCCATCTCGGCCCAGAAGGCCGAGCGCGTCGAGGCGGCCAGGGTCCTCCGGGGGCCCGAGGCGCGGTACCGGGGCGACGCGAAGGCCTTCCTGCGGGCGATCCACGACGCCCTCTACTGCTCGAAGATCTGCTCCTACGCCCAGGGCTTCGCCCTCATGGCCGCGGCCGCCGCCGAGCACAAGTGGGACCTCAGCTTCGGCTCCATCGCGCTCCTTTGGCGCGGGGGCTGCATCATCCGCGCGCGGTTCCTCGAGCGGATCAAGGACGCCTTCGACCGGAGCCCGAGGCTCAAGAACCTGCTCCTCGACCCCTTCTTCAAGGACGCCGTCGACCGCTGCCAGGCCAACTGGAGGCTCGTCGTGAGCCAGGCGGCGCTCCTCGGCGTCCCGGCCCCGGCGTTCGCTTCGGCCCTCGCCTACTACGACAGCTTCCGCCGCGAGACCCTCCCGGCGAACCTCCTCCAGGCGCAGCGCGACTACTTCGGCGCGCACACCTACGAGCGCGTCGACAGGCCGGGGGTCTTCCACACGGAGTGGGCGCCGGGGAAGGGCGCCTGAGCCCGGAGGGGCCGTGGCATCGCGTCACCCCTCGACGGCGATGATGTCCTGCCCGTCGCAGAGCACGACCTCCCCGGCCTCGTCGGGCGCGGGCTGCCCGGGCGACCCGCCGTGCGGGTGGGGGCCGTGCGAGGCCGGCCTCGGCAAGAGCTGGAGGTCGGCGAACGAGAAGGAGCCCGAGACCTGGTAGATCACCTCGAGGGCGTCTTCCCCCGAGCGCAGCCGGTGGAGGGTGACGTCGTACTCGGGGAGCTGCGTCCGGATCCCCATGAGGTGCTGGTAGAGGACCTCTTGGGGCATGGCGAAGAAGCTCGTGTAGTCGACCCGCGAGCCGCCCAGGTCCATGGGGAGGACGCTCCCGAGGAAGTAGACCGCGCCGTCTTTCCGGACGAGGGGGCGCACGGGGCAGCGCCCCGTCCCCTTCAGGGCCAGCTCCACCTTGCCCGTGGGCGAGACCTGGCGATACTCCCAGTCGTCCCAGGTAGGCGACTCGTTCGAGCCGACGACCATGGCGAGGGAGCCGTCGGGCCGCACGGTCCCCAGGCCCGCGAAGTCGCGCTGCCAGATCTCGTGGCCGTCGAGGCGCGTCATGCGCGTCTCGAACTTCCCGTACCCCGTCTGGCACCAGACGAAGACCGCCTGACCCGCGGGGAAGAGGTCCGAGATGGGCCCCGGGTCGCTCGCCCACTGCTTCCTGCCGGTCGACCCATCGAGCACGAGCACGCGGCCGATCCCGCTGTCGTAGTCCACGGCTCCCGCCACGATGTGCCCGTCGAGCTCGAAGAGGTTCACGAGGCGGATCTGCTCCACGCTCGTGCCGAGGAGCTCGGGGAAATCGAACCGCCACTTCGGGCCGTTCCACTCCTCGATGTAGTGGATCGAGGTCGTCGTCGTCATGAGGATCCCGTCGCGGAACGGCACCGGGGCGTGGACCAGATCCTTGAGCGAATGGGTGCCCCAGCGCTGCTCTCCGGTTTCGGAGAGGACGAAGAGACCCTTCACGCACGCCGCGATCACGGCGTGGTTCTCCCACGCCATGAGACCCACGCAGCGGGACCCCAGGCTCGCCTTCCACAACGGTGCACCGGCCTGCGACTTGGGCACCGCCTTGGCCGGAGCCGGTCGCCTCGAGACGCACTGCACGCCGTACTCCGTGCCGACGAGGAGCCGCTCGGGCAGGACGATGAACTTGCCCGCCCCGACGTATTCCGATGCGACCCGCCAGAGGGGTGGTCTCATAAGACGGATTGTAGCAAATCGCGCCGGCCGCTGTCAGGGGGCAGGGATCCTGGATCCGGAGGGCCGGGACGGGACGGGCGGGCAGCGGCACCGCGACATTTGACTCCCCCCCCACCCGGGCGTATCGTGAACGGCGCGTCCGCTACCCACCC
>JACQVW010000813.1 GCA_016209535.1 Planctomycetota bacterium
AGGAGCTCCTGCGCTACATCGGCGAGTACTCGCGGCACGACAACCCCACGGTGTCGAAGGCCTACCGGGCGATCCAGGCCCACTACGCGGTGAGGGAGAACCCGGACCTCACGAAGCGCTACGGGCCCGCGGGGTTCCTCAAGAAGGACTCGGGCCTCTATTACTACTACGTGACCGTGGCGAGGACCCTCGGGGCGGTGGGCCGCCCCGAGCTTAAAACCGACGACGGACGCGTCCACGACTGGACGCGTGAGCTGAGCGACCGGGTGCTCATGCTCCGCGGCAAGGACGGCCTCTGGACGAACGCGAACGTCCGGTGGTGGGAGGGCGACCCCGTCCTCGCCACGTCCTTCGCCATGCTCGCCTTGACCGCCTGCCGCGACCTGCGGCGGGCGCCGTGAGACGCTCCGCCAGGCGGCCTCGGGGGTACCATGGACGAGCGCGCGACCTACTCCAGCGCTGAGCAGTACCTCGAGCGGCACTTCCGCGACGCCTCGGACCGCGTCCTGGCCCGGCAGGTAGGGTGGACGCGGGCCGAGGTGGCGGCGTACCTCGCCCGGAAGGGCCTCACGCGCTCCGCGGCGGATTTCGAGGCGATCCGCGAAGGGAGAGGGCGGCTGCCGGAGCTCCGCCTGGCGACCGGGCGCCTCGAGCCGCGCTCGTTGCGGGCCGCGTCGCTCCTCGTCGCCCTGGCGACCGGCCTGGCCGCGTTCGCCGTGTACCTCTCGACGACCGCCCCGGGCGTCCTCGACGGCGAGGACGCTGCGCGGATCCTCGAGGAGCGCGAGGGCGCGGGCCTCGCGCTCCTCACACACCCCTGGAGGCTCTGCGCCCGCCTGGCCCTCTCCCTCCCCGCGGGCGAGCCAGCCTTCAGCGTCCACGTGGCAGCGGGGCTCGCTGGCGCCGCGGGCGCGGCGCTCGCCTTCGTCCTCCCGCTCGCCGCCGGCTTGCGGACGCCCGCCGCCGCCGGGGCCGCGCTGGCCCTCGCGTTCTCGAGCCCGCTCTGGTCCGCCGCGACGAGCGGGACGGCCGCGGCCCTCACGCCGGCCCTCGTCCTCGCGACCGGTCTCTCCCTCCTCCTCGCCCGACGGAAGCGCGCCCGGCTCGCCCGGTGTCTCTTCCTCGCGGCGCTCCTCGCCGCCGCGGCGCACGTCGCGCGGCTGCCCCTCGGGAGCGGCGCGTCCCTGAGCGCCCGCGCCCGCGAGGTCGCCGCGGCCTTCCTCCAGGTCCCGTCGATCCCGGTGAGCCTCCTCGCCATCGCGGGGGCCGCGGTCTTCCTCCGCCGCGCCCGCCGCGACCTCTGGCCCTGGCTCGTCGCGCTCCTGGCCTCGGCCATCGCCCTCGAGGGGACGCTCGCCGCGGCGCTGCTCGTCCTCCCCGTAGCCTTCGCCCTCGACGCCATGGCCTCGCGCCTTCCGCGGCCGCGCATCGCCGTGTGGATCGCCGCCGCGGTCGCGCCCGCATGGCTCCTCTCCCTCGGCTGGGCCGCCTGCGACCGCCGGAGCGAGACCGCGGCCCAGGAGTACGGCGAGTGCCTCCTCGCCGCGCTGCCGAGCGGGGCGCGCGTCCACGCGGCGGCGCCGCACCTCGTGCCCCTCGTCCGCTACTTCCTCGAGGCGAGGCCCGGCGGCGCGCCCGGCGCGGCGTTCGAGGCCGCGCTCGAGCCCGCGTGGCAAGCGCGGCAGGACGCGCAGCGCTTCGCCGCCGGTCACGACCAGCGCAGCTTCGGCTCCGGTTACTGCCGCGTGCCGCACGGACCGCTCTGGAGGCTCACGACGAGCCGGCCGAAGCGAGGTGAGGCCTGCCCTGGGCCCTGGTCCCGGAGCGGTCTAGCGGCGGGAGGCCCCGCCGAGCTCTCGCGCGGCGTGAGCTCCTCCGGCCGGCGGTATGTCCACGAGATCGCCTTCCTGCGGGCCGCGGGACGCTGCGAGCCCTTCGGGGAGTGGGTCCGGGCCGCGCGAGAGCTCTCGCCGGACGCGTTGGCGGTCCTCGCCCTCGCGTCCGAGGTGGAGGCCCTCGAGCCCTCGAGTCCCCTCGTCGACGAGACCTACGAGGCCGCTCGGGCCGCCGATCCAGGCCTCGCCGAGCCGCTCCGGGCGCTCGCGCGCCGAGCCCTCGCGGCGAAGGACCTCGCGCGGGCGCGCGTGCTCGTGGAGGAAGGGCGCCGCCTGCGGCCGAGGGCCGTCGAGGAGGCGCTCCTCCTGGGCCAGGTCGCCGAGGCGGAGGGCAAGCTGGACGACGCCAAGGCCGCTTACGAGGACGCCGCGCGCCTCGATCCCCGCGACCACCGGCCTTCGCGTCAGCTCGGGCTCCTCCACCACCGCCGCGGCGAGGTCGACGAGGCCGTCGAGCAGCTCAAGAAGAGCCTGGCGCTCTTCCCGCACCAGCCGGAAGCTAGAGCCGTGCTCTCGGCCCTCGCCCCGGACGCGGTGCCGCCCGACCCGCTGGCGCCGGGATCGCTCGTGCCGCGGCCCCCGTCCGTGCTCGACCCCTTCCTGCCGAGGGTGCCGGGGCTCGAGGGCTTGGAGGCCCCAGGGCAGCCTCGAGCGCCGGGGCTTCCTGGTCCCCCGGTCCCCAGGGGAGCTCCAGGGACGTTCCCACTGCGGCCCGGCGCGCCGGGCGTTCCAGGCATCCCCCGGCCGGGGGGCCCACCGCAGCCCGGCGGAGCCCGCCCCGACCGCTGAGATCCGCGGAGTCAAGGCGGGCGCCGCGGGTTGCCGTGCAGCGCGGCGGCCGGCTACGGCGGGCTGAACCCGAAGAAGAAGGGCACCACGACCTTCAGGTGGTTGATGATCGCCATGGGGTCCGTGCGGACGCTCGCTCCGTATCCGGACCTCGACGGGGACGGTGTCTTCGAGCTCGCAGCCTCGGTCTCCCACGTTGGGCTCCGGGTCATCTCGCCCACGACGGGTGAGAACCTGCTCCTCCTCGAGGGCGTGGACAACTCGGGCAGAGCGCACGAGACCGACTAGGGGCGCGCCATCGACACCGTCGAGCGCGCCGTGGGTCGTCTGCTCGACACGCCGCAGGTGCCCGTGACCTTGCCGACGCTCGACGAAGCGCTCGGTCGAGGAGGCACGACGGCCGATGGCTTCTTCGACGGCTGCTGCGAACCTCGTCCCCTGGGCGCCCAAGGTGCTCGCCGTCCATGCCGAGGCCAAAGGCAGGACGTACCTGCCCCACTTCGAGCGCTTCCTCGACCGTGCCCTCGCAGGCGGGTGGCAGGTGGTCCCGCTGGGGGACCTCCTGCCGCCGGACTCGACCGCGCTGCCGCCCGCGCGTCTCGTGCGAGCGCCGGTCGCGGGCCGCACGCGCTGCGTCTCGGGGCAGGCTGGCGATTGAGCGCTCAGTTGTTGGCGACGCTGGCCGGGTGCGCCGCGGTATGCGCGCCTACAAGAGCCGATCCTCCTGCGACGACGCGATCAAAAGCAGGCAGCCCGACTCGGTCCACTGGTCGCCGTGCTCCGAGCCCTCCTCGGCGTACTGGTAGTCGCCGGCGCGCAGGACGTATTCGCCGACATGGAGATCGCCCTCGAGCACGTAGCACTCCTCGGCGCCCGCGTGCTGGTGGCTCGGGTACGAAGCCCCGGGCTCCATGCGGACGAGCATGGTCACGTAGCGGCGCTCGACGTCGACCCGCAAGCGCTTCACCGAGACGCCCGCGAGCTCCGTCGGCTCCCAGCTCCCCTCCCCGGCGCGCTGCAGGACGAGGCCGCGCGGCGGCGAGGCCTGCGGCGGCTGCGACCATGCCTTCCAGACCTGGACTCCCGTCGCGGGCCCAGAGCCGGCGTGGTGTTCGGCGGCGACGCGCTGGAGGAGCTTGGCCCTCAGCTCCCGCGGCGGCGCGACGCCGGGCGCGCCGGCGGCCTGGGCCAGGGCGGCCGCGACCTCACGGTAGCGCCGCACCTCCGCCGCGCAGGCATCGCAGGCGACCGCGTGGGCCTCGACGGCCCGGGCCTCGACGGGTGGCAACGCTCCCAGCGCATACAGCGCCGCCTCCGTGCTGCTCGCCTCGGCATGGTGGCTATCGTGTCTCGGATCGTTCATGACCAGTCCTCGAACGGCTTCAGGAGTCCGCGCAGCTTCAACATGCCAAGGCGGATCCGCGTCTTCACCGTGCCGAGAGGCTCCGCCAGCCGTTCGGCGACTTCGGAGTGCGTCAGCCCGTGGAAGAACGCGAGCTCGATCGCCTGCTTCTGTTCCGCCGGCAGGGCCGCGACCGCCTCAAGCACTCGCTCGCGCCTCTCCAGGGCGAGGTGCGTCCCGTCCGGCGGGCCTTCCCTTCCCGGGGCGTCGAAGTGGTCCCACAATGCCTCCTCGCGGCGGTGTCGCGCCGCTCGGGCGCGCAGGAGGTCGATGGCGCGCGTCCTCGCCACGGTGGAGAGCCAGCCGCTGGGCGACCCCCGGGAGGGCTCGTAGGTGTCGGCGGTCCGCCACACCTGCATGTAGGTGTCCAACGTGACTTCCTCCGCGGCATGCTCGTCGCCGAGGATCCGCAGGGCCAGCCCGTACACCCACCGGCTCGTGGCGTCGTAAAGGAGCGCAAGCGCCCCCTCGTCCCGGCGGCTTACCGCCTGGAGGAGCGAGCCAAGACTTGGTGCCGGGGCGTCGGGCATTAGCGGCCTTGGGGGGAGGGGAAGGGAGCCTCCATAACTCGAGATACGTTTTCCATACCCGCCTGCGGTGCTCACCCGAATGCCGGCGTGGTTCAACGCCGGGTTACACCCGGCTATGAACCACGCGTTCATTCCCACGATACTGCCCCTACCAAACTGCCCCTGCTGAGCTCTTTCCTGTTACCTGAATGGAGCCTGATTTGAACCACGCCGATTTCTCGCATCGGGGGTTCATTGTACCGAGCCCGACGCTCGCTGCCCTGGGCTTTCGAGAATCTCACGAAAGATCGCTCCCTCAATCCACTTAGAACGCGAACGCCAAGGGCCCACCCCCGCCTCGATCACGGGTTCACTGAAACTTTACCCGTGACCGGCGTCCTCCGCGACATCGCCTCGGCCTCGCCGGCCCGCGGCCGCGCGCCGGCGGGCTCCTGGGCCGGGCACGGGCCCGCAAGGGCGGCGAGGCCCGCGAGCGCGCCCAAGGCTGCGAGCGCGCCGGGGGTCGACGGCGCAGATGGTCGGGTGCGGCGGTACACCGGTCCTCCTTCGGCTCACCTCTGGTAGATCGGCAGGAGCCGGTAGGAGACCGTGAGCGCCTGGACCGCGAGCGCCGTGGTGAACGCGGGGCCCGCGCTCGTCTCGTGGCTGTCGGCCGGGTTCGCGCGCCAGGAGCCATCGGGGAGCTGGGAGGCGAGGAGGACCGGCTCGGCGCGCTTCTGCCACTCCGTCCAGTGCCGGCCGCCGAGCTGGTACATGCCCTGGGTCGCGTAGTAGACGCCGTAGAAGAAGAAGCCCTCGCCGGGGTTCACGGCCGCCGCGGCGATGTAGTCGCCGCCGCGGCGCACCTCGGGCGCCTCCGCGTCGCCGCAGAGCTGGAGGCAGAGGAGGCCGATGCCCGTCCTGCCGGCGCTCGGCCCGCCGCCGGGCTGGTAGGCGAAGCCGCCGGCCGGCACGGCGCAGCGCTTCACGTAGCCCACGGCGGCCTCGACGCTGTTCCGCGGCACGGCGAGGCCGTTCGAGAGGGCGGCCCGGAGCGCCAGGACCTGCCAGCCCACGGCCGAGAGGTCGCTGTCGGCGGAGCCTGGCTCGTAGCGCCAGCCCCCGACGTGCACCGGCTCCTTGGCGACGTTCTGGGCCCGGAGGATGAGCTCCACCGCCTTCCTGTAGACCTCCTCGAAGCGCTCGAAGCCCTGCCGGTCCTCGTCCACCATGCCGAAGACCTCGCCGAGGAGGAGCGTGCTCATGCCGTGGCAGTACATGGAGCGCTGCGTGCCCGGGTAGGCGAGGAGGCCGTCGGGCTGGCCCGACGCGAGCACCCAGCGGAGGCCGCGCTCGACCACCTTGCCGTGCTTCCCGGGCCCCGGCGGGTGCCCGCTCGCCAGGAAGGCGAGGAGCGCGACCGAGACGATACCCGTCGACTTCCCGAAGCCGCTCGGCCAGGAGCCGTCGGGGAGCTGCGAGCCCGCCAGGAGCTCGAGGGCCCTGTCGACCGCCTTCGAGACCGGCGTCGCCTGCGCGATGTCCCTCGCGTCCGGGGTGGCTGCGGGCACGGGGGCGGGCGCGGGCGGATCCTGGGCGGCCGCCGTCGCGGCGAGGAGCGAGATCGAGATCGATGCCGCGGCTCCGGCGAGGCGCGCCGTCATGGTCTCAGCTCCGCCAGGGCCTTGAGGTAGGCCCTCACGAG
>JACQVW010000814.1 GCA_016209535.1 Planctomycetota bacterium
AGGGAGCCCGAACGCCCGGAGAGGCCGGGCACCAGCCGAAGGCTGGTCGGCCTCGAGGGCTGGCCCGGAGCGAGCGCGGAGCGCGAGACGGAGGGCCGCGTGTCGCGGCCGGCGTGGGGGAGGGTCCGCCTCCCCCACCAGCAAAGGTACTCAGAGCCTGAGCAATTCTTGCTCAGGCTCTGGGTTGCCCGTCGCACGAGGCGCGAGGCGCCCGCCGGGGAGCGCCGCATGAGGTGGTCCTTCAAGGCCTTCGCGGTCGCCGGGATCGGCGTCCACATCCACCTCACGTTCCTCCTCCTCGTCGGGTACCTGTTCTCGGTGTACTTGCACCAAGGCGGCGTCGCCTTCGCGCTCCAGGGGACGGCGGTGATCCTCTCTATCTTCGCCTGCGTCCTCCTCCATGAGCTGGGGCACGCCCTCACGGCGGGGCGGTTCGGCATCAGGACGCGCGACATCACGCTCCTGCCCATCGGCGGCGTGGCGCGGCTCGAAAGGATCCCGACCGAGCCCTTGCAGGAGCTCCTCATCGCCGTGGCAGGGCCCGCGGTCAACGTCGTCATCGCCTTGGGCCTCATCGTGCTGATGGCCGCCCTCCGGACGCCGTTCCAGGTGAGCGTGGACGAGATCCTCCAGCCGAGGACGGGCCTCGACATGTACCTGCGCCAGCTCCTCCACGTGAACCTGGCCATGGTCGTCTTCAACATGATCCCGGCCTTCCCCATGGACGGCGGGAGGATCCTCCGAAGCGTCCTCGCCATCTTCCTCGAGCACGCGAAGGCGACCCGCGTGGCGGCGGCCGTCGGCCAGGGCTTCGCCGTGCTCTTCGCGCTCTTGGGGCTCGGCGTGCTGGGGCCGGGCCCGCAACCGATCCTCGTCTTGATCGCCGTCTTCGTCTTCCTCGGCGCCGCCGGCGAGGCCGCGGCAGCTCAGATGCAGGCGGCGTTCCGGGGGCTGCCCGCCGCCACGGCCATGCTGACCGAGTTCAAGACGCTGCGCCTCGAGGAGACGCTGGGCCACGCGGTGGAGGTCCTCCTCCGCGGGAGCCAGATCGACTTCCCCGTCCTCGACGACGGGAGGGTCGCCGGCGTCCTCACGCGCCAGCAGCTCGTCGTTTCCCTGCGCGAGGGCGGCCCCGAGGTGCCCGTGCGTGAGGTGCCCCTGCAGCGCGTCGAGCCCGTCGAGGCGGACCAACCCCTGTACCGGGCCTACGAGGAGCTGATGCGCCAGCGCGTCGGCTGCATTCCCCTGACCCGGGGCGGAGCCGTCGTGGGCTGGATCACGAGCGAGAACATCGCCGAGCTGGCCCTCGTGCGCGACGCGCTGGCCCGCGCTGGCGAGACGCGGGGGTGATGCGTGAGTGGGCGCGCGGCGGTCAAAAGCTGCCCGAGAGGTGCACCACCACCTCGTGCCCGCCGTGCTCGCCGCGGCGGATGACGCCGGCGGAGTAGCTGTAGTCCACCTGGAGGCGCGTCTCGAAGAGGAAGCCCGTCGTCAGGCGCGCGCCGATCGAGGGGAGGATGTCGTCGCGGCGCTTCACCTCGCCGGCCCGAAGGCGGTCCCGATCGACGTAGGCCGCGGAGGCCCGCAGCCCCACGTACGTGAAGAAGACCGGCTCCCAGCGGTACTCGCCCACGGCGACGGCGTAGTGGCTCGTCGTGAGCTCCTCGATCACGGCGCCGGGGATCACGGGCCTCGCGACGGCCTCGTAGTCCTCGCCCGTCGGGCCGCCGCCCACCCGGAAGCCGCTGAAGCGGTCGAGGCTGTCGCCCGTGCCGCCGTGGATCGATCCCACGAGCCGGTGGATATCGCTCCCGGCGAAGGGGACGGGACCGGCGCCGAGCATGTAGCCCGTGAAGGAGGCGTAGTCGTCCTCGTCCACCGCCGCCTGGCGCCGCCCGCGGCCCCAGTCCGTCCAGTGGGAGCGGTAGCCGTAGACGACGTCGCTCCCCGTGGCGATCCCCCGGTGCGGAAGCTCGAGGAGGTTCCGCTCGAGGGCGTCGAGGCGCACCTGGACGCGCCCGCGCCCCTCGAAGGTGTCGGAGGGCTCCACGAAGTCCCGTGCCGCCTCGTGGGCACCGTCGAAGTAGAGGAAGCCGGGCTCGGCGATCACGGAGAACGCGAGCATGTTGTCGTTCTGCCCCGGCTCATCGAGGTCCTGGCGGTAGCCGACGCCGAAGCCGGGCCGCACGTAGCCCCAGTAGAGCTCCTCGTCGTCCGACCGGAGGCCGTCGACGTACTCGGCCTGGGCCGCGGGGACCGTGAAGCTGTTGAGGGTCAGGATGCCCTCCAGCGGCCGGAAGGGCTGGGCCGACTTCGCGAAGAGGACCTCGTTGTACACGCCCACGACGACGGCGCGGAGCAAGGTGTCCTCGTCGGGGCGCCGCCAGAGGTAGAGCGACGCGAAGGGCAGGGCCTCGCCCTCGGCGACGCCGGGCGCCACGGCCGCCGCGCCCGCGTCCCAGGCGGTGACGCTCGAGCGGTCGCGAGGCTGGACGGCCACCTCCCGCCCGAGGACCTCCGTCCGGAAGCCCTCGCCGGCGAGCGGCGTCCGGTAGTCCTTGCCGGGCTGCTCGAGGGGCGGCAGGGCGTGGTCGGGCGTGGGAGGAGGCTTCTGGGGGCTCCGGCAGCCGAGGGCGAGGAATGCGAGCAGGGCGAGGCGGGCAGGACGCACCATGGCCGCGCCATTGTAAGCGGAGCCGGGCGCAGGGACAGCGCCGAGCTCGAGGCGCTCAAAGAGAGCCAGGCGGCGCGCCCGGGTGGACGCGCCGCCTGGATCGGATCAGCGGATCAGCTCGTCACGAGACTCGCGTCTCGCCCGGCGCTAGGCGCCGCACTGCGTGTACGTCGTGCAGAGGTCGTCCGGCGCCTCGGGCACGTCGTCGGGGCCGCAGGGCGCACCCTGCCCGGGGGGTCCCGGGGGCGCCGGAGGCAGGCCGCCGAGGAACAGGAACCCGAGGATCCGGATCGCGTCCGTGAGCTGGAGCGAGCCGTTCCCGTCGGCGTCGCCCACGTCGAAGCAGATCGGGGCCGCTCCGCCCAGGAACAGGAAGCCCAGGATGCGGATCGCGTCCGTGAGCTGGAGCTGGCCGTTGTTGTCCGCGTCGCCGCGGTAGAACTTGGGCTGCTGGCATTCGGGCAGGCCGGCGCACTCCTCGTCGGCGCAGTCGGCCTTGCCATCGCCGTCCTCATCGCCGACGACCGCGCAGTTCTCTTTCGGCGCCGCCGCGCATCCCTCGGGGTTGAGGCAGACCTCGATCCCGTCGCAGATGCCCTCGCCCGTCGACGAGTCCTGGAAGCGGAGCCGGAACGCGTGGTCGCCGCCGCCCTCGAACACCTTCACCATGACCTTGTGGAGGCCCTTCGTGAGCGGATTCAAGGACGGCGTGCTCGAGGCGAGGACCACGTCCTGGATCGCGTTGTTGCCGCCGTGCCACCGCGGGATGTTGTTGATATGGATCTCCTCGCCGTCCAGGAGGATCTGGATCGAGTCGTCGCTGCCCGTCCCGATGTCGACGATCATGTCGTCCGCGACGTCGACGTACGTGACCGCGTAGAACATGATCTGGTTCTCATCGCCGGCACTGACCTGGGTGAAGTCGATCGTGTCGTCGCCGTCGATCCACTCGTACCAGGTCGGGACGCCGGTGGGGTTCAAGTCCGGGTTCAGCGTGGGCTCGAGCCGCGTCGACCTCGCGCCGCCGACGCCCCCGTACTTGGTGTTCACCGTGTCGCCGGCCTTGGGCTCGATGTCGATCTCGTTCACGGCCGCGCCATCCGTCAGGTGGTCCTTCCGGATGTTGTTGAGGCCGGGGTTGGCGCCGAAGGCGCCGGGCTGCCCGTAGGGTCCCAGGAGGAGCCAGTCCGTGATGAAGCAGAGGTCCGTCAAGCCGATGGGGTTGTAGAGCTGGCTGTCGCCGATGATGGCGCCGGGGCTTATGGCGATGGGGTCGGTGACCTTCCCGACGAACGTGACCGTGCCGCCGGCGCCGGAGGCCTTCACCTTGTAGCTCAGGGCCTTGCCCTCGGCGATCTGGGCGCCCGCAAGGTTCCACGTGATCTTCCCCCCGGTGATCGCGCCCGAGTCCGATGGGTCGCTCGGCGTCCAGCCAGCCGGGACGATCTCCTCGACCTTGACGGCCGCGGGCGCCGCGCAGAACTGGGAGGGCGCGCGGATGTCGGAGAGGGATATCTTCACGGGGTACGTGGCGCCGTCGGACCACTTGGGGCTCTCCCGGCCCTCGATGCGCACGGTCTCCGTGGTCTCGACGTCGCGCGTGGCCTTGAAGGGCTGCCGGATGCAGACGCCCTCGGGAATCTTCCGGATCTCGAGGCCGTCGGTGATGGGCTCGCCGAGGTCGTTCTGGAAGCGGAGGGCGCAGTTCCACCCGCCGCCGCCCTCGAAAGTCTTCACGACGACCTCGTTCTCGCCCTTCCTGAGCACGTGGGGGCTCAAGAACGTGAACCCGTCCGGCGAGATGTCCTGGGGCGCGCAGGCGCTCGAGCCGCCGCGCGGGATCGAGTGGATCCAGACCTCCTCGTCGTTCAAGAGCACCTGGACCGAGTCGTCGCTCGAGACGCCCAGGTAGGCGTCCATGTCGGCGCCCGTGCTGTTGACCACGTACGCCTGGCTGTAGGCCATGACGTTGTCCGGGTTCCCGCCGAAGACGTCGTCGTTCAGGTTGAGGAAGCCGTCCGAGTCGTTCCAGGCGAAGACCTCGGGCACGCCGTTCGGGTTGCGGTTGTTCGCGCCGTTCTGGAGGCCCGTGGAGAAGGCCGCGGAGAACCCGTCGCCGTTGAAGGATGTGGCGATCGTGGCGCCCGGGAACCAGACGAAGTCGGCCTCGAAGGTCTCGCCGTCCGTGAGGTAGTCGAGGCGGATGTTGTCGTCGCCGGGGTTGTTGCCGCCGGGCTGGGAGTAGCCGCCCAGGATGTTCCAGCTCCGGATGCCGCCGCAGGCGTCGAACCCGACGTTCCTGTAGAGGGAGTCCTCGCCGCCGATGAGGCTCGACTCGGAGAGGGGGACGTTCTCCACGATGCTCCCGGTGAAGACCACCACCAGCTCGTCCGTGGCGGGGGCCGTGACCTTGTACGAGAGCTTCTTCCCGTTCTCGAGGGCCGGCGTGTTGACCGTCCAGGTGATCTCGCCCGCGCCCGCGTCGAAGGTGCCGGCGTCGGAGATCTCCGACACGGCCCAGCCGCTGGGGGGCGACTCCTTGACGATGACGCTCGTGGGCGCCTTGCAGTTCTCGTCGGTGATGCGCAGGTCGGTGATCGTGATCTCGACCGGGATCACGTCGCCGGCCTCGAAGTCGCCGCTGTTCTCCTCGGGGGTCCGGGTGGTCAAGATGTCGCGGGTCGCGAGCCCTGCCGGGGCCAGGCAGAACCCCTCGGGGAGAGCCTCGATCTTGGCGTCGTGGAGGATGTGGTTCTGCCGGGCGCCGCCCGTCGAGGCCGTGACGCCCAGGTACCCATCGAAGGGCCCGAAGTCGGGGATCTTGAAGGTGTAGACGCGGCCGAAGTCGTGCCCCGTGCCGCCGTCGACGTCGAGGGCCCTCAAGTTGCAGGCCACGGTGCCCGCCTGGACGAGGACCTGCATCTGGTAGCGGTTCGACTCCGCCGGCGGCGGCTGCTTGTTGTTCAAGGGATAGATCTGCTCGTTGATCTTCACGAAGCGGTTGTTCCTGCACGGTGAGGCGGGCGGCACCGAGGTGCAGAGCGCGTCGGTGCACTGGATCCCGGCGTTCCCCCAGGTGAACCCCACGTGGTTCTGGTCGTTCGAGTCGCCCTGGTTGCAGTTCCAGTTGTCGAACTCGAAGGCCATGATGGGGGCCGTGTCCGGGTCCCCGACGCAGGGGGCGCCCATGCCGCCGCCGCCGAAGCCCGTCTCGGCCGGAGGCTCGTCGGTGCCGACGATGACGACCACCATGCCGTCGGCCGGGCGGTCGATGTTGCCGTCTCGGAGCTCGATGGTCACGGTCATGCGGAAGTCGTCGTAGAGCGTCTTCTCGCTGCGGAACGCGTTGCCCGCCGAGCCGTTCTGGCCGGGCGTGACGAGGATGTAGCCGTCCCCGGGGTAGTGGCTGCAGTCGTCGATCCCGTCCCCGTAGGGGGCGTTGTTGGGGCTCGCCGGACTCGTGTCCAGCGTGGGGAAGAGCACGGTGTCCCCGCAGTCGTTCTCCTCGTCCGGCGGGACCCATACGGCCAGGCCGTTGAAGATCCACCCGTTCTGGAGCGGATCGTCGTTGAACGTGTCGTCGATGAGCGAGACCTGGGCCCCCAAGGGCAGGCTCACCGAGAAGAGGAACAGGAAGAGACAGAGACTCGCGGACCGCTTCATGCAAGAACCCTCCCAAATCGGACGACCTTGTCCCCTAACACCAAGGGGGACGGCGACCGCCCCTGCCCTCGCAAGCTCCCCCTCAAACCAAGGGGTCACCATCTTGCGCGGAGAGGCAGCAGGCGGACTATTTAACGAATCCCGATAGCGCTGTCAGCCTCTAAGGACCCAGCCTCAGACTCCATCAAGCAAGTAAAACAACCGCGCGCCATTATAGCCCTGAGGGGATGGCCGTCAATCAAGAAAGCCGGCCCCAAACCCTGTCGCTTGCAGCCCCCCTACCCCCTGCCAGAGGGCCTACTTCTGCGCCTTCGGGGGGCTCTGGCCGGCCGGGGTGGGGTCCTTGGCCGTGCCCCTGGGCGTCTGTCCGCCCCGGCCCCCCT
>JACQVW010000815.1 GCA_016209535.1 Planctomycetota bacterium
GTGCCGTCGCCCCGGTTGAGGAGGACGGAGACGCCGAGGCCGCCTTCCGTGGCGAGATCAAGGCTGCCGTCGGCGTTGAGGTCGGCAGCGATCAGTGACCCTACAGCGGCGTAGCTCCCGGCATCCAGGAAGGTACCGTCGCCCTGGTTGAGGAGGACGGAGACGCCGACGCCGTAGTTCGCGGTGGCGAGGTCAGGCCTACCGTCGCCGTTGAGATCGG
Organism: Planctomycetota bacterium; assembly: GCA_016209535.1. Taxonomy (GTDB): domain Bacteria; phylum Planctomycetota; class UBA8108; order UBA8108; family SXIK01; genus JACQVW01. Next base: position 221 of record JACQVW010000815.1, read on the forward strand.
CGGCGATCACGGACCATGGGCTGCTTCCGGCGGCGTGGCTGACGGCATCCATGAACGTGCCGTCGCCTTGGTTGAGGAGGACTGAGATGTCCCCGCGCTGTGGAGGGTTACAACCGGGGCAGCCGAAGTTCGCGGTGGCGAGGTCGAGGCTGCCGTCGCCATCGATGTCGGCGGCGATCAGGGACCTTGGGTTGATTCCAACGAGGTACCTCACGGCGTCCAGGAAGGTGCCATCGCCCTGGTTGAGGAGGACCGAGACGGTGCCGCGGTTTGGAGTGGGGTTACAGCCGGAGCAGGCCCAGAACGCGGTGGCGAGGTCAAGGCTGCCGTCACCGTCGAGGTCGGCGGCGAGCAGCGACCCTGGGTTGCTTCCAGCGATGTAGCTCACGGCAGCTTCGAAGGTGCCATCGCCCCGGTTGAGAAAGACGGAGACGTCGCCCTGGCTTGCCGTAGCGAGGTCTAGGCTGCCGTCACCGTCGAGGTCGGCGGTGATCAGCGACTGTGGGCCGCTTCCATCGACGAAGTAGCTCACGGCGGTCTGGAAGGTGCCGTCGCCCTGGTTGAGGAGGACGGAGACGCCGCCGCGGCGCGGAGGGCTGCAACCGGGGTCGCGGCAGCCGTAGTTCGCGGTGGCGAGGTCGAGGTTCTCGTCGCCGTCGAGGTCGGCGGCGATCAGCGACCGTGGGTTGACTCCGACGGGATAGCTTGGTGCTGCTAGAAAACCGACCTCGGACAGGAGATCCGAGGCGTCCTCGACCCCGTTCCCGTTGCAGTCGGCAGCACGAAGACTCTGAGCGCCGTTCACGAGCGCCGTCATCGCTACGGCAAGGAGCAGAGCAAACGCAGCGAGCCGACGGGAATCGAATCTGCCTGGGACCATGGAAATCCTCATTGCCGGGCCCTCCAAAACGGTTTCGATCGAAATGCACCTGCCCATACCCTCAAGGGGCCGGGATCCAGGATGGTTACGGTGAAAAGGGCGGCATACGTCTCGAGAGCCGGTCGAGGGGCCCAGCCGAGGGACCTCCAGCCGGCGACCTGAGAGGCCTGGAGGGGCCCCCGCGGCCCTCGCTTCCTCGCATGGCCCCCTTGCCATCCCCACCCGACCTCGCGAGAATGCCCGCTCCATGAGGCGCGCGTTCCGAGTCGGGATCACCCGCGACTTTCTCAAGGCCGATGGCTCCATCGCCTTCGGCGACATCGGGCTTGACCTGCTCGACGCCGCGCCCGGCGTGGAGCGCGAGTTCCTCGCCGAGACGGTGCGGGAGCTGCGGCCGGACCAGGTGCGGGACTACGACGCGCTCCTCCTCCTCGGGCCGCGCCTCGGCGCGGCCTCCCTCGAGGGCGCGGACCGCCTGGCCCTCGTCTCGCGCTTCGGCGTCGGCTACGACAACGTCGACGTGCCGGCCTGCACGCGGCACGGGGTCGCCCTGACGATCACGCCCGACGGCGTGCGGAGGCCCGTCGCGGTCGCGGCCATCACGCTGCTCCTGGCCGCGGCCCACAAGCTCGTCGTCAAGGACAAGCTGACCCGCGAGGGTCGCTGGGCCGAGAAGCTCGACCACATGGGCATGGGCGTCAAGGGGCGGACGCTCGGCTTGATCGGGCTCGGCAACATCGGCCGCGAGATCGCCCGGCTGGCGAAGCCCTTCGAGATGCGCCTCATCGCCTCCGACCCCTACGCCAAGGCCGCCGACGTGGCGGCGCTGGGCGTGGACCTCGTGGGGCTCGACGACCTCCTGCGCGCCGCGGACTTCGCCTGCGTGGCCTGCGCGCTCACCGACGAGACGCGGCGCTTGATCGACGCGCGGCGCATCGGGCTCATGAAGCCCACGGCGTACCTGATCAACGTGGCGCGCGGCCCCATCGTGGACCAGGCGGCCCTCACGGCGGCCCTGCGGGAGCGACGGATCCAGGGCGCGGCCCTCGACGTCTTCGAGGAGGAGCCCGTGAGCCCCCGGGACCCCCTCCTCGGGCTCGAGAACGTCATCCTGGCGCCCCACGCGATCTGCTGGACCGACGAGTGCTTCCGCGAGAACGGCCTGAGCGCTTGCCGGAAGATCGCCCAGGTGGCCACGGGCCGCGTGCCCGAGAACGTCGTCAACCGCGAGGTCCTAGAGTCGCCGAGGTTCCTCGAGAAGCTCCGGCGGTGCGGCCTGGAGGCGGGAGGCTGACATGGCTGCGATGGGCCAGGGCCGCGAGAACAAGGTCAAGCGCATCCTGCGCGACGGCGGCGTGCCCATCGGCACCATGGTCTTCGAGTTCTCGACGGCCGGGATCGGGCGCATCGCCGCCGCCGCGGGCGCCGACTTCGCCATGTTCGACATGGAGCACACGGGCTGGAGCGTCGAGACGATCCGCGGGCTCATCGCGGCGTCGCGGGCGGCGGACCTCGAGCCCATGGTGCGCGTGCCGGCCGCGCAGTACACCTTCATCGCCCGCGCCCTCGACGTGGGGGCGCGGGGCATCATGGTCCCCATGGTCGAGACGGAGGACCAGGCTCGGACCATCGTCGAGTCCGCGAAGTACCCGCCCCAGGGGCGCCGCGGCACGTGCTTCGCCGTGGCTCACGACGACTACCTCGACGGCGACATCGCCGAGAAGATGCGCTCCGCGAACGCGGAGGGGGTCGTCATCGCCCAGATCGAGAGCGCGAGGGGCCTCGAGAACCTCGAGCGGATCGCGGCCGTCGGCGGAATCGACGTCCTCTGGATCGGCCACTTCGACCTCACGACATCCATGGGCATCCCCGGCCAGTTCGACGACCCCCGGTACGTGGACGCCGTGGAGCGCGTGATCGACGCCTGCCGCCGCCACGGGCTGCACGCGGGCTTCATGGCCAAGAGCCCCGAGGAGGGCGAGGCCCTCGTGCGGAAGGGGTTCCGCATCCTCGCCTACTGGGGCGACCTGTGGATCTACCGGCAGGCGCTGTCGCAAGGCGTGAGCGCGCTGCGCGAGAGGATCGGCCCCCTCCTCCGGCACCGACCATGATGACGCTCCCCCCCTTCGTCCTCCTCCACGGCACGGACAGGCCGCCCCAGGAGCCCATCCCCCTCGAGGCGGGCATGGTCTCGGTCCTCCTCGAGGACGGGGAGCTGAGGCGCGTCTGCCTCGGCGGCCGCGAGATGCTCCGGCGCATCCACTGCGCGGTGCGGGACCGCAACTGGGGCACGGTGCCCGGCGTGATCTCGGGGCTCGCGATCCACGCGCGTCCCGACTCCTTCAGCATCTCCTACCTGTGCGAGCACCGCCAGGGGGACGTGGACTTCGCCTGGCAGGGGAGCATCGAGGGCCGCGCTGACGGCACGGTCCGCTTCGTCGTGGACGGCGAGGCGCGCTCGACCTTCCTCAGGAACCGGATCGGCCTCTGCGTCCTCCACCCGCCTCAGCTTGCCGGCAGCGCCTGCGTCTGCGAGCACGCCGGCGGGCCGGTCGAGCGCGGCACGTGGCCCAAATGGATCTCGCCCTCGGCGCCCTTCAAGGACATCCGGGCCCTCTCCCACGAGGTCTTCCCCGGCCTCTGGGCCTACGTCCGCTTCGAGGGCGAGGTCTTCGAGATGGAGGACCACCGGAACTGGACCGACGCCTCCTTCAAGACCTTCTGCACGCCCCTCTCGATCCCGTACCCCGCCGAGGTGCGGAAGGGGACGAGGATCACGCAGTCGGTCACGCTGCGTCTCGAGGGCGAGCTGCCCGATCTGCCCCAGGAGGGCCGCAAGCCGAAGCCCTCCGTCGCGGTGGACAGGGCGCGGCCCCGGCCGCTTCCGCGCATCGGCCTCGGCGTCGCGTCGCACGGGAAGCCCCTCGCGAGGAGGGAGGTCGCGCGGCTCAAGGCGCTCCGCCTCTCGCACCTCCGCGCCGACCTGCGCCTGGCGCGGCCCGGCTGGGAGGCCGCGCTGCGGCAGGCGGCGAGCGAGGCGGCGGCCCTCGGGGCGCGGCTCGAGGCGGCGCTGTTCCTGTCGGACGCCGGGGAGCGCGAGCTCGAGGCCCTCGCCGCGGCGCTGCGGGAGGTTCGGGCCCCCGTCCTCCACTGGCTCGTCTTCCACGAGCGGGAGAAGGTGACGTCGGAGCCCTGGGTGCGGCTCGCCCGCGACGTCCTTCGCCGCGGCGATCCCTCGGCGAGGGTCGGGAGCGGGACGGACGTCGAGTTCGTCGACTTGAACCGCACGCAGCCGCCCCGCGAGATCCTGGACCTCGCCTGCTACTCGGCGAACCCGCAGGTCCACGCCACCGACGACGAGTCGCTCCTGGAGAACATGTCCGCGCAGGGGACGACGGTGGAGAGCGCTCGCGAGCTCCTCGGAGGCCTGCCCGTCGCGGTCACGCCCATCACCTTGAAGCGCCGCTTCAACCCGGACGCCACGGGCCCCGTGCCCGACCCGCCGCCGGGCGAGCTGCCGCCGCAGGTGGACCCGCGGCAGATGTCGCTCTTCGGCGCCGTCTGGACCGTGGGGAGCATCAAGCACCTCGGCGAAGCGGGCGCCGCGAGCTTGACGTACTACGAGACGACGGGCTGGCGCGGCGTCCTCGAGCGGCATGAGGGGTCGCCGGTGCCGGACAGGTTCCCGTCGATCCCCGGCGCCGTCTTCCCGCTCTACCACGTCCTCGCCGACGTGGGGGAGATGGCGGGGGGAGAGCTCCTGCCGAGCTCGTCCACCGACCCGTTGAAGGTGGAATGCCTCGCGCTTCGCCACGGCGGCCGGCTGCGCCTCATCGTGGCGAACCTCCTGCCCGAAGACCAGGCCGTGCAGGTCGCGGGGCTCGAGGTGCCGGCGCGGGTCCGCCCCCTCGACGAGACGACGGCCCTCGAGGCCATGCGGTCGCCCGAGAAGTTCCGCTCGAGGCGCCGCCCGGAGGTCCTTCCGGACTGCGGGCGGCTCCAGCTCATGCTCCTGCCTTTCGCCGTGGCGACGATCGACTGCGAGGAGGCATGAGGCTCGCATGGGCGCGCCGCCGAGGCCAGCACGGTTCGCCGCGATCGGCGCCGGCTTCTGGGCGCGCTACCAGCTCTCGGCCTGGCGCGACGTCCAGGGAGCCGAATGCGTGGCGCTGTGCGACGTGGATCGGGGGAAGGCCGAGCGGCTCGCGCGGGACCTCGGGATCCCCGCCGCCTACGACGACCCGGATCGCATGCTGCGCGAGGTGAGGCCCGACTTCGCCGACGTCATCACGGGCCCCGCGACGCACGCGGAGATCGTCCGGCTCGCCGCGGCCCGGGGCACGCCCGTCATCGTCCAGAAGCCCATGGCCGAGTCCCTCGCCGAGGCCGAGGACCTCGTGCGGACCTGCCGCGAGCGCCGCGTGCCGTTCTTCGTCCACGAGAACTGGCGCTGGCAGGCGCCGATCCGCGAGCTCAAGCGCGTCCTCGACACCGGGTCGATCGGCGCCCCGTTCCGCGCCCGGATCCGCATGGTCTCGGGCTTTCCCGTCTTCGTGAACCAGCCCTACCTGAAGGACCTCGAGAGGTTCATCCTCGCCGATATGGGCGTCCACGTCCTCGACGTCGCGCGGTTCCTCTTCGGCGAGGCGTCGAGCCTCTACGCGAGGACGCAGCGCGTGCACCGGGACATCCGCGGCGAGGACGTGGCGACGGTGGTCCTCGCGATGCGGAACGGCATGACCGTCACGTGCGAGATGGGCTACGCCGAGAACCACCTCGAGCAGGACCGCTTCCCGGAGACCTTCGTCATCGTCGAGGCCGAGCGGGGCTCGGCGGAGCTGGCGCCGGACTTCTGGGTCCGCGTCACGACGCGTGACGGGACCCACGCGAGGCGCTGCCCGCCGCCTCGCTGCTCCTGGGCCGATCCGGCCTACGACGTGGTCCACGCGAGCATGGTCCCGTGCAACGCGAGCCTCCTCCGCGGCGCTCGCGGCGAGGGCGGCGCCGAGACGACGGGGGAGGACAACCTGCGGACGCTGCGTCTCGTCTTCGGAGCCTACGAGTCCGCGGCGGACGATCGCGTGGTCCCGGTGCCGCCCTAGGCCCGCATGGAGCCGGAGGCGGCGAGCGGCTGGCGGCGGCTGGGACGGCTCGAGGAGACCGGCGTCCTCTGCGCGCTTGGTGCCCTCGTCCTCTTCTTCAGCCTCACGACGGAGACCTTCCTCGGCCGCACGAACCTCATCCAGGTCGCTCGCCAGGCCTCGGACTACGGCCTCCTGGCCATGGCCATGGTCTTCGTCCTGACGCTGGGCGAGGTGGACCTCTCGGTGGGCTCCGTCATGGCCCTCGTGAACGTCGCGACGGCCGTCGCCCTGCGCGAGGGCGTCCCCGTCGTGCTCGCCGCGGCCCTGGGCCTCGCGGCGGGGGCCGCCTGCGGCCTCGCGAACGGCGCCTTGAGCGTCGTCCTCCGGATCCCCAGCATCATCGTCACCCTCGGTACCATGAGCGTCTTCCGGGGCCTGGCCCTCGTCATCTCGAAGGCGACGCCCATCGGGCTCGGCGATGCGGCCAGGGAGTCCGCCCTGCTCCGGAGCCTCGGGAGGGAGTACTTCCACGTGCCCGCGAGCGTCGTCGCCATGCTGATCGCGGGGATCCTGGGCCACGTGGTCCTCCAGCGGACCGTCTTCGGCCGCCGCGTGCAGGCCATCGGGAGCAACCTCCAGGCCGCGCGCTTCTCGGGGATCCGGATCGTGCGCTACCGCCTCGCCGTCATGACATTGAGCGGCGCCGCGGCAGGCGCCGCCGGGCTCCTCGCCCTCGCCTTCCTCGAGGCGGGGAACCCCACGACGGGGGAGACCTTCGAGCTCCTCGCGATCGCCTCCGCGGTCATCGGCGGCACGGCGCTCGGCGGCGGGTCGGGGTCCGTCCCCGGCGCGGCGCTCGGAGCCCTCATCCTCGCCGTGATTTCGAACGGGCTCGTCCTCCTCGGCCTGACCGCCTACTGGAGCAAGATCGTGACGGGAGCGATGATCGTCGCCGCCGTCGCCGTGGATTACCTCGTCAAGAAGCTGCCGCAGCGGGAGCGCTGAACCATGCGACGTACGCGATTCCGGAGAAGACCCTGCCTCGTCCTCGCCCCCTGCCTCCCGCTCCTCGTCCTCGCCGGCTGCCAGCGGGAAGTAGGCCCCGGGAGGCTCAAGATCGGCTTCGTGCTCCACGGGCTCAACGACTTCACCCAGGTGATCGCGAAGGGCGCCGAGGACGCGGGGCGGGACCTGGACGCCGACGTGGAGGTCACGGGCCCCGCGGGCTTCGTCCACGAGCAGGCCATCGCCATGTTCGAGGCCATGGCGCAGAAGGGGAAGGCCGGGATCGCCGTGGTCCCGCAGCCCGGAGCGGTCTGGGTCGTCCCCATCCGGCACGCCGCCGCGGCGGGGATCCCCGTGGTGACGGCGAACGTGACGAGCCCCGGCTCGGCGGCCTCGGCCTGGTTCGGCCAGGACGAGCGCAGGTCGGGGGTGCTCCTCGCCCGCGAGCTACGGAGCATCCTCGAGGCCGAGGGGAAGCTCGAGGGGTCGATCGCCGTGGGCTCCTGTGCCCCCGGGATCGAGGTCCTCGCGAGCCGGTACGAGGGCTTCCGGGAGGGCATGGAGGGCTCGCGGTACGAGCTCACCGAGCCGTTCGACGTCACCGCCGAGAACACGAGGAACTACGGAGCCTGGGAGAACGTGGTGAGCTCGCAGAAGGACCTGGTCGCGGCCGTTGGCCTCTGCTCCCTCGACATCCCCAACCTGGCGAAGGTGAAGGTCCGCTCGGGCGGGAAGTGGCTCATCGCGGGCTACGACTTGAACGTCGAGACCCTCGACGCGATCCGCGCCGGCACGGCCCAGGTCACGGTGGGCCAGCACCCGTACCTGCAGGGCTACCTCCCGGTGCGGGCGCTCGTCGAGCACCTGCGAGAGGGGAAGCCGCTCGTCAAGGGCTGGATCGACGCCGGCACGGAGGTCGTCACGAAGGCGAACGTTGACTCGGTCTACGAGCGCGAGGTCGACGAGGACGCGGAGACCCGCTGGTACGCGGCGCACAGGGCCGAGCGGTTCGCGGACCTCTCGGCTCTCGCGAAGCCCTTCCCCCGGGAGAAGAAGCCCTAGGGCGCGCTCTCCATGGCCGCGCGCGGTGACCTGGTCGACCTCATCCGCCTCGAGGGCGTGACGAAGCGCTTCGGGGGCCTCACGGCCCTCGACGGGGTCAGCTTCTCGATCGCCGAGGGCGAGGTGCACGCGGTCTGCGGCGAGAACGGCGCGGGCAAGTCGACCCTCATGAAGATCCTGGCGGGCATCGAGGAGCCCGACCGCGGCGTGATCCGGCTGCGCGGCGAGCCCGTCCGGCTCTCGACCCCCCGCGAGGCGCGCCGGCGGGGCGTGTCGATCGTCACCCAGGAGCTGAGCCTCTTCCCGCACCTCACCGTCGCCGCGAACATCTTCTCGAACCGCGAGCGGACGCGGCGGCTCGGCCTCCTCGACGAGCGGGCCATGGTCGCGGCGAGCCGCGAGGCCCTCGCCGCTCTCGGCGTGTCGATCGACCCGCGAGCCCGCGTCGCGAGCCTCTCGGTCGGCGAGCGGCAGCTCGTCGAGGTGGCCCGCACCCTCGCGGCGCGCTCGAGCATCGTGATCCTGGACGAGCCGAGCTCGGCCCTCGCCGAGAGGGAGTCGCGGCGCCTCTTCGAGGTGGTCCGCCGGCTCCGCGACGGCGGCGTGACGGTCATCTACGTCTCCCACCGGCTCGATGAGGTCTTCGCGGTCTCGGACAGGATCACGGTCCTGCGCGACGGCCGCCACCAGGGCACCTGGAGGGTCGGGGAGACGGACATCCCGCGGGTCATCCGTGCCATGATCGGCCGCAGGCTCGAGGACGCGTTCCCCGCCCGCGGCCCCGTTCCCGAGGACGCGCCCGTCCTCCTCGAGGCGCGCTGCCTCGAGGCGCCGCGCCTCGGCCCCGTGAGCTTCCGGCTCCACTCGGGGGAGATCCTCGGCCTCGCGGGGCTCGAGGGCTCGGGCGTCGAGGCAATCTTCGAGGTCCTCTTCGGCCTCGAGAGGCCGGCGGCGGGCGAGGTCCTGGTGGGCGGCCGGGCGGCGCGCCTGCGCTCGCCCGCGGATGCGATCCGCCGGGGCGTGGGCCTCGTCCCGCGGAGCCGCCGGGAGCAGGGGCTCCTGATGGCCTGGCCCGTGCTCAAGAACGCCACGCTCCTCGTGCTCGAGCGCGTCGTCCGCGGCGCGGGCCTCCTCGGCCTCCTCGATGCGCGCCGCGAGCGCCGCCTCGCCGCGGACCTCGTCCGCCGCCTCGGCGTCGTCACGGAGGGCCTCGAGAAGGAGGTGGCGCTCCTGAGCGGCGGGAACCAGCAGAAGGTGGTCCTCGCGAAATGGCTCGCCGCGGAGCCCAGGGTCCTGCTCCTCCACGACCCGACGCGCGGCGTCGACGTGGGCGCGAAGGCCGAGATCTACCAGCTCTGCCACCGCCTGGCCGCCGAGGGCCTCGGGCTCCTCTTCACCTCCTCCGAGGTGGAGGAGACCCTGGGCCTCTGCGACCGCGTCCTCGTCGTGGCGAAGGGCCGCATCGCGCGCGAGCTGGCGCGGGGCGAGGCCGGGAAGGCGGAGGTGCTCCACGCGATGGCGGGGGGAGGGTAGCCGACACCCAAGACATGTACCCTGGAAGGCCGAGCTGGACTCAGAACTGTGGAACCGTCACCGCCAGGATGCGTGCCGGGCCCTTGCCGGCGCCTCCCACATGCATCCCCGGCTTGCCCGCTATGGTACGTTCCGGCTTCCCCATGTCGATCCATTTCACCGTTTTTCGGCTTGCGACCTCCACGACCTGTACTTCGTTGGCACCCCTATTGGTGATGTAGCTGTACTTGCCATCGGGGGAAAAGGTGAGCCACACGGGCTGACGCTTCGCGGGAATCTGCACGACTTGCTTGGGCGGCTCCGCGGTGGCGTCGAACACGGTGATCACGTCGTGGTTGGCGTCGCAGACCCAGAGCTCTCTCTCGTCCGGGGTCAGGGCGATGCCGTGGCATGGCACCGGCTGTCTGGGGACTCCTTGCTGCTCGGGCGTGAGCTGGATGTGGACGGTGTGCAGGATCCTGCATCGAGCCACGTCGGACACGTCGGCCAGCTCAAACCCGCAGAGCTCGTTGTGCTGGATGTAAAGGCGTTTGTTGTCGCTCCGCAGAGCGATCGGCCGAGCCTCCTTCCCCAGCGGAATCGTGCCCAGGACCTGGTGCGTGGCGGTCTCCACGACGAAGATCTTGTTCGGATCACCGACCGGGGAGAGGAACATGTGCTTGCCATCGGTCGAGCAGACCACGTTGTGGGGCGAGCCCCCCGTCTTGACCTTGGCCACGACCTTGCCCTGCTCCACGTCCACCGCCTCGTAGAAGCCCGTCGATCCAGACGGCACGTAGAGCAGCCGGCCGTCCGGGGTGGCTGCGACTTCGTTGGGTGCCGGTCCAACCGGAATCCGCTTCAGAACCTTGTCCGTGACGGGGTCGATGACGTTCACGAGGCCTTCCCCCTCGGCACTGATGAACAGCCGACTCTGGGCCGCATCCGCTTCGATCCCGTGGGGATTGGCCCCAACCTTGATCTGCCCGATGATCGCGTGCTCGGGAACGCTGATGACGGTGGCCTCGTCCACCGTGCTGTTGAGCAC
>JACQVW010000808.1 GCA_016209535.1 Planctomycetota bacterium
CTCGTCGAGAGCCTCGACGCGCAGGCGTTCTATCTTTTCGGGCTCCTGTTCCATGGTCGTGAGGGGGCGGTCCTCCCCGGCCCCGAGGAGGCCGACAAGCTACTCCTCGCCCTCCGACTTGTCGAGCTTCTCGAGGGCCGCGTCCGGAGGCGCGGCGAGGGCGAGCAGGGCTGCGAGGGCTGGCGTCACGGCAGGCATCGTACGCCGCCCGCGGGCCGCGAGCGACGGGGCCATCGATCGCGCCCCCAAAAAAGCGCCGGGCGCCCCCCGGCGAGGGAGCGCCCGGCCATCGCGTCGCGAGGCTTCACGCCGACGCTCAAGGCGTCGTCTTACACGCGCTGTATTCCTTGCAGCCGAGGCTCCTCCCGCCCGGGTTGGGGCCGCACTGGAAGGGGCCGGGGGCGGGCGGCTCGGGGCCGCCGAGGAAGAACCAGCTCAAGGTGAAGATCGGGTCGGAGAGGTCGAATCCCCCGACGCCGTTCGTGTTGGCCGCGTCCATGCAGGGGGGAGCGCTCGCGCCGCGGAAGAGATAGTTGAGGCCGCCGATGGCGTCGGCGAGGTCCACGCCGCCGTCGCCGTTCGAGTCGCCGCGGACGAACTGCGCATACGTCGGGACCACGCGGGATCCGAAGCCGCTGTCGCAACGGATCGTCACCACGAGGTCCTCGAGGTCCGCCGGGGACTCGACGGGGATCACCTTCTCGATCCCCGAGGCGATGACCCGCGTCGCGCCCGAGGCGGTCCGGTCCGTCGGGACGGGCGCGATGTCCTGCGCGCTGAGCTCGCCCGCGTACCGCACCTCGCCCGCCTCGACGCGCGCCGCGCCCTGCCAGAGGACCCTGTCGGCCGGCACGGCATCCTCGACGCTCTCCGGGTCGCCCTCGTAGGAGCGCCATACGACGATCTCGATCTCGCTGAAGGACCCGTCGGCGGCCGCCTCGAGCTCGCCGTCGAGGACCGTGACCACGACCGCTCCGAGCGCCTCGTCGAAGGCGACGGTGCCCTCGATGCGGTTCTGCGAGGCGGAGGCCTCGGTGGCCCCTTCGGCCCCATGGAGCCCGGCGAAGCCGATCCCCGTCGCGCTCGACCAGCCTCCCCAGCCGGAAGGCCCGTTCCAGGAGTGGCCTTCCGCCTTGCCGATGGAGCAATACTTGACGCAGTTCGCCGCCGCGGTCCCGCAGCTCGAGCTCGACTGGGCGCAGAGGAGGAGGATGCCGCAGCCCGAGTGAGCCTTGGCGACGTACTGCTTCGCCCACCAGCGGCACTTCGGGCGGGTGTTGACGGACCATCCGGCCTGCGCCTCGGCGCAGGGGAGGGCCAGGGCCAGGCCGATGGCCGCGGCGAGGATCGTGGGTCGCAGGAGCCTCGTCCGAGGACCGTGGAAGTTGAAGGGTGTCATGGCTCGCAGTGTCCTTTCGCTTTGTGAGTTTCCCGTACCCCCCGGACGTCCGCGCCGCGCCGGCGCGCCACCGGGGTCGCCCGAACAGACACGGAACGCGAGGCCCCGTGCCACGGGAAGCCGCAAGTCGGGCGAAGGGGTAGAATCCCGGCGGCATGATCGAGCGCGAGCTCCCCACCTTCATCATCCCGCCGGGCACGCAGGTGGTCCTCAAGGCGGCGCGGCGGGTCTCCGGGACGGACCGGGAAAAGCCGGCGGGGAGCGTCGCGGTCGTGGTCCAGTCCCCCTCGACGAACGCGCGCTCTTACCGGATCCGTTTCACCGACGGCGTCGAGCTGCGCGCCAAGCTCGGCGAGCTCGCCGTGCGGCGACGGGAGGTGGAGGACGAGCTCGAGGCGGCCCGCGACGCTGTCCGCGAGGCCCTCACGACGCCCGGCGAGGACCTGCGCCGCTGGCTCGTCTACCGCTGCGAGACGGGCTCGCGCGCCTTCGGCCTGGCGGGGGACGACTCCGACACCGACATCCGCGGCGTCTACCTCCCTCCGGCGTGCAGGACGTGGTCGCTATGGAAGCCGCCCGAGCAGTGGGAGGCGAGGTCCGAGGACCGCGACGAGACCTACTGGGAGCTGGAGCACTTCCTCGTCCTCGCCCTCAAGGCGAACCCGAGCATCCTCGAGACCCTCTGGACGCCGCGGGTGCTCGAGGCCGACGAGACGGGCCGCGAGCTCCTCGCCCTCCGCGAGGCTTTCCTCTCGAGACACGTCTACAAGACCTACTCTGGCTACGTGCTCGCCCAGTTCCGCCGCATGCGGAACAGCTTCGAGAAGACGGGCAAGTTCAAGGCGAAGCACGCCATGCACCTCGTCCGGCTCCTCCTGAGCGGGATCCACGCCGTGAGGACGGGGGAGATCCTCGTGGACGTGTCGGAGCACCGGGACCTCCTCCTCCCGATCCGCCGCGGCGAGAGGACCTTCGACGAGGTGCAGTCTCTGGCGCTCGACCTCGAGCGCCGCTTCCAGGAGGCCTTTGCCTCGACGAGCCTGCCCGAGCGCCCGGACTACGCCCGCGTGGACGCGTTTCTCATCGGCGCGAGGAGGCGGCGTGTCGACGCTTGACCTGCCGGGCCTCGCGGGCCTCGTCCGCTCCGTCGGCCACCGTCCCCTCTTTGTGACCGTGAGCGGCGCCCACCTCTACGGCTTCCCGTCGGCTGACAGCGACGTGGACCTGCGCGGCGCGCACCTCCTCCCCCTCGAGGACGTGATCGGCCTCCGGCCGCGGCGCGAGACCGTGGAGCGAGGACTCGTCCACGCCGGCGCGGAGGTGGAGCTCGTGAGCCACGACCTGGGAAAGTACCTGAACCTGCTCCTGAGGAACAACGGCTACGTGCTCGAGCAGATCTTCTCGCCGATCGTGGTCCTGGGCGAGGAGTTCCTGGCGCGGTTGAGGCCCCTCGCCCGGCGATGCATCACGAGGAACCTCTACCACCACTACCGCGGGTTCCTCGGGACGCAGCTCAAGCTCCTCGAGAAGGAGGAGCCGAAGAGATCGAAGACTCTGCTCTACGCCTACCGCGTCCTCTGCACCGGGATCCACGTCCTCCGCACGGGGGAGATCGAGGCGAGCCTGCCGCGGCTCAACGAGCGCTTCCGGCTCGAGTCCATCGACGAGCTGATCGCCCGCAAGCGCGCCAGGGAGAAGGAGGGCGCGGGCGAGGTCGACTGGGCGCGCCACCGCGCGAAGCTCGCGGAGCTCGAGGCGGAGATGGGCCGCGCCTTCGAGGAGTGCACGCTCGAGGGCCCGCACCCGCGCGAGGAGCTGGACGAGCTGCTCGTGCGGGAGCGGCTCGGGGCCGGCGGCACGCACAGATGAGCCGCGGCGGAGGTCCCGAGGCGCCTCGCTCGCCGCGCGAGGGGCGATCAGACGATATCCCCTGCCCAGAGCCTCGCGCAGAACTCGCGCCAAGGGACCACCTCGATCCCGTCCTCGGTCGTCCGGGGCCGCTCCTCGCGAGCGACGATGAGCTTCCTCCTGGGGCCATGCTCGTCCATCAGCGCACGGAGGCCCTTGAGATCCTCAGCGCGCACGTGCTTCCTGGCCTTGAGCTCGAGGGCAAGCTCCATGTCCCCGACGATGAGGTCGACCTCGAAGCCGGAGCTCGTCCGCCAGTAGGCGAGCCGCTTGTCGCGCTTCCGGTATGCCAGGTACGCGCGCACCTCATTGAGGAGGAAGTGCTCGAACGCCCGGCCGTAGAGGTCGGAGCCTTCCGTGACCCGAGTCGCCTCGGGGTGGAGGTGGTTCGCGACGCCGATGTCGAAGAGGAAGTACTTCGAAGTCTCGACGAGCCGCCTCTTCCGCGTCCTCCTCCAGGGCTCGAGCTCGAAGCCGAGGAGCGTGTCCTCGAGGATCTGGAAGTAGTTGCGCACCGTGCTCGCGGCCACTCCGCTCTCGCGGGCTATGTTCGCGTAGTTGAGCTGCTGGCCGTGCGTCAGGCCCACGACCTGGAGGAACCGGGCGAAGGCGGGGACGTTCTGCGTCAGCGACTCGTCGATGATCTCCTCCTTGATGTAGAGGTTGACGTAGGCCCGGAGAAGCGGTGCGGGGTCCTCGGCGAGGTAGTGGACGGGGAGGCCTCCGTGGTTGAGCGCCTTGTCGAGGTCCAGGTCCGGAACCTCGCTCGTCGTGAGGGGGAGGAGACGGTGCTCCACCGCACGGCCGCCGAGGAGATTCCGGGCCTTCCTGCGGAGATTGCGTGCGCTCGAGCCGCACAGAATGAACCGTGTCGCGGTGTTCTCCAGGAGCCAGTGAACCTCCTCCAGAAGCTCTGGGACCTTCTGAACCTCGTCGAGGATGACGGTGGCCGGCCGAGCGGCGAGCACCTCCTCCCGAAGGAGTCGGGGACGGAGAGCCAGCTCGGCGCAGAGAGCGGTGTCGAGAAGGTCATAGCACTTCGCCTCCGGGAACTGCTGGCGGAGGAGGGTGCTCTTCCCTGTCTGCCGCGGCCCCCAGAGAAACGCGGCGCTCGAGCCTTTGAGGGGGTTCGGGACGGTGGTGACCTTGAGGGCACGGTGGATCTCGATCGGGGAGCGGGACACATGCTGATTTTCATGTAAATCACCAGCGGTGTCAACGATTCTATAAGACCTTGTCTTGGTAGCTCTTACAAAGCACCCCGGGGCCGTCCTGGAAAGGTCCGATGGCTCACCCTCCCCTAACTCACCACAACGCCCCCCCTCGCGCACTCCGACCCCCGCGCCGCCTCGCGGGCGTGGTTCAACGCCGGGTTACACCGGCTATGAACCACGCGTTCATTCCCACGATACTGCCCCTACCAAACTGCCCCTGCTGAGCTCTTTCCTGTTACCCGAATGGAGCCTCATCTGAACCACGCCGCCTCGCGAACGAGGGCCGCGTTGCGGGGCGCGCGGTGGACCTCCTCGAGCTCGCGGGCGATCGCCTCCAGCTCCTCCGGCGTCACGCGGCCGGGGCGCAGGGCCTCGTAGACCGCGAGAACCCTCTCGTCGGGCACGCCCGCGAGCTCCGCGGCGCGGCGCAGCATGGCCCCGACCTGCCGGAAGCCCGCCCGCTCGGCCACCGCGGCCTGCGCCCGGAGCGTCTCGGCGTGGATGCCGACCTCCTCCGGCCGCACCTCGCCGCGGGCGACCGCCTCGAGCGCGAGCGTCTCCAGGGGCCGGCCGCCCGGGAGCCGCAGCCGGCGGCGGCTCGTCGCGTAGAAGGGGTACTCCATCGGCGGATCGCTCACGGGGCGCCTCCTCCCCCTCCCGGTTTGCGGCCGGCCGGCAAGAGCTCGAGCTCGACCAGCGGCGCGCCGGCCTCGACCGCCTCGACCTCGATCCGGTGGAGGAGCGTCGTGTGGACGATGAGCCGGAGGCGGGCCGTGTTGTCGATCTTGACCGGGATCGGCTCCGACTCGCGGCCCGTGGCACGCCGCGCGGCGTTCCGGCCCAGGGCCCGGTAGGACTCGAGGGTGAGGTTCGGCGACTGGCTCAGGAGCTCGAGGTTGTCGAGGGGCGCGAGGTCGCGGCGGTGGAGGACGGCCGTGCCGCGGGACTGGATCCCGATGGCGATCCCCGAGCCCGAGAGCCGGGCGCCCTCGTGGCCGATCCGGGCGCAGTCGGCCGTGCCGCGGACCCTCACGAGGCGGGCGCGAACGCCCTCGTCGCGGATCCCGCGCAGGATGCTCTCGATCACGTCGCGGTGCGTGAGCCCAGCGAGGGTCTCCTCGATCCGGAGCCCATAGGCCGGGCCCACGGCCACCACCACCTCGGGCCCAACGCCCGACGCCGCCGGGCCCCCCTCGCGGAAGAGGGGCCGCGACCCCGCGGTGCGGCCGATGCGGCGCGGATCCTGCGCGTGCGGCACCGCGGCGACCTCGCGCCGGCGCCGGCCCTCGAGCCGGTAGCCCGTGCCGGGGCCGGAGTAGAGGTTCGGGTCGTTGATGGCGCTCACCGCGGCGAGGTCCTCGCCCCGCGGCTCGAGGATGGCCGCGGGCTGGAGGTAGTCCCCCGCCGCCCGCTGGCGCGTGAGTGCGAGGAGTGCCCGCGCCGCGTCGCCGAAGCCGCGCCGCTCGAGGGCGGCGATGGCGTCAAGGATCGTCAGCTCCGAGCGCAGGAACCGCTCCGCCGCCGCCAGGTCCGCGGCCTGGCTGCGCGGCGGCAGGTCGCCGCTGTCGTAGGCCGCGGCGGCGGCTCGCACCTCCTCGTCGTCGATCGGCGGAAGCCCCAGCTCGGCGTAGAGGGCCTGGACGGCGCGGGCGGCGCGCTCCCGCACGGCCACGACGTCCTCCTCGCGCACGGGCGTGATGCCGCCGTCCGCCTCGAGGTCCCGCTGCAGCATCGTCCAGTCGTCGAGGTCCTCGGCGTCGAAGTTGCCGCCGCCGAAGAGGTTGTCCCCGCGCGGCATGAGGCTGTAGCCCGACGTCACGAAGTCCGTGCCCGGGAGGAGCTGGAGCATGAGCTTCGCGGACCGCCGCATCTCCGAGTGCGACGACAGGGCGTCGTTGCCGCTCGCGAGCTCGAGGCCGAGGGCCGCGGCGAGGAGGTTCTCGGCGAGGACGCCGCGCACGCCCGAGGGCAGCGCCTCTACGAGGGCGATGCAGCTTATGGCGCCGTTCTGGACGCCCTGGCTGCCCGCGCCCTTCACGACCAGGAGGCACCGCGCCTCGAGGTAGAGCATGGAGCAGCCGCCCGCGTGCCCCATGAGGGCCTCCGACCCGCTCCCCGACGTGAACCGCGCCTTGATCCCCCGCGAGGCGTAGGCCGAGGCGAGGAAGGCCTTCGACCACGGCGTGTCGTCGCCGTCGCGGAAGGCGTCGGCGGTCCCGTAGACCGAGAGGGTCTCGGCGTAACTCACGAGGCCCTTCATGGCGAGGCGCAGGTTCACGGCCTCCTCGACCGCGGCCTGCGTGAGGACGCCGGGGCGGCCGACCTGAGAGCCCACGAGCACGGCGAGGGCGTTCAAGGGAGCGATCGGCGCGACGCCCACCGTCGTCTCGACCTCGGCGAAGCCGCGCAGCCCCGCCTCGGCGGCGTCGGCGGCCAGGAGCGCCGGGTGGTCGCGGCGGTTCGTGACGTGGGCCTGGTTCGCCGGCGCGCGGCGCAGGCGCATCTTCCGGAGCGCAAGCATCATCTCGAGGACGTCGAGCCTCCAGACGACCTCGACGAGGCGGGCCGGCGTGAGCCCGGCGAAGAGGCGGCGCGCCTCGGCGGCGGGGACGGAAGGGTCGAAGAGCCTCCGGGCCATCTCCAGCGGGTCGGTGGCCATGGCCTCCTGGGCGACGGCCGGGTCGATCGCGCGGGCCGCGATGAAGCGATCGATGGAGTCGAAGTCGCGCTCCCCGCGGCCGTCGATCTCGACGACGCGGCCGCCGTCCACCTTCACCGACGCTCGCGGGTCCGCGGGGCCGCCGGCGATCACGAGGCCGGCCTCGGGCCACTCGTCGATGGTGATGTCCCGCCGGATGGGCCGTGCGGCGCGGCGCTCGGCGCGCCGTCCTGGGGGTGGTGAGGTGCTCATGGCTTGTCGGTTCCTGGTAAGAGCCTATTTCAGTAAGCGGCCCGTCGGCCCGAGGCCGAGCGAACGGCCGCGAGGCAAGGAGCGCCGACGATCGCGTACAGCGGAGCGTACGCTGAGGAGGCGCGACGCAGCATCGCGGTCGTGCAGCCGGCCGAAG
>JACQVW010000809.1 GCA_016209535.1 Planctomycetota bacterium
GCCGAGGAAGAGCGCCCGCAGCCTCTCCTTCTCGGACGGCGCCATGCCCGGGCGCACCACCACGGGCGGCATCCCGTAGGGCGGCGACCTCCAGATCACGCGGGTCCCCGAGGTGACCTCGGGGCTCGTCGAGTCGATGAACTCCCAGATCAAGCCGTCCACGCTGGCGGCGTCCGCCATCCCGTTCGCGACCGCCTTGATCGAGTTGTCGTGGGCGTAGGTGTAGAAGGCATCGCCGAAGAAGGTCTTCGGCGTCTCGCCCATGGAGCCGAGGAGGTGGGTCACCACGTGCGTCCCCGTGTGCGACTGGGGATCGGTGAAGGCGAAGGTCCGGCCCCGCAGGTCCTCGAGGGACCGGAAGGGGCTGTCCCGGCGGACGATCAGGTAGCCGTGGTAGACCTTCTGGCCGTTCACGACGGGCACGGCGAGCAGCTCGAGGCCGAATTCCTCCCGGCCCGCGGCGAAGGGGCCGGAGCAGACGAACGCGAGGTCGATCTCGCCGCGCTCGAGGAGGTCGTTGACCTCGCCGTAGGTCTTCCGCTGCACGAGCTCGACGGGACGGCCCAGCCGATCGCCCACGTGCCGCAGCAGCCCCTCGTAGGCCCCGTGGGTCGTCTTGGGGGAGATCATGGCCGCCACGGCGACCCGCAGCGGGGCCGGCCCTCCGCCCGTGCCGGCCGCTGGGGCCGGGTGGGCTCCGCCCAGGTCGACGCGGGCGAGGCTCGAGGCCGGGGGCGCTCGTCCGGCGAGCAACCACCAGGCCGCTCCGACGGCGGCGGCCGCAAGGAGCAGGGCCGCGACCGGCCTCCAGGAGCCGGACAGGCGGTCGCCCTCGTCGCTCCGGTCAGCGCCGAAGGTCCGCACGGCGTCGCGGATCTCGGGCTCGCTCGCCCCTGTGTTCTCGCTCGCGCTCATGGAAGGTGCTCCAGCTCCGGAGGGATCTGCCCCTGGCCAGCGGGGGTGCCGGCCCTCTCGACCCTCCCCAGCCTGGTATCGGCACGCCTCCCGGCCCGGGTTGGGCGAAACGGCGTGGTTCAGATCAGGCTCCATTCGGGTAACAGGAAAGAGCAGAGCAGGGGCAGTTTGGTAGGGGCAGTATTGTGGGAATGAACGCGTGGTTCATAGCCGGGTGTAACCCGGCGTTGAACCACGCCGGCGAAACGCGGCGCCGCCGGCTCCGCGAGCGCCCGCGGCGCGGCCGCGGTGACCGAGGTCCCCGTCGGGCGCGGATCGGGAGCCACTTTTCCGGAAGCTCCCGGTCGGGCTCGCCACGGCGAGGCGCACATCCCACGTGACGGCGGTCACGCCGTGCGGGCCCGGGCGCGCGCAGGATGGTGGGGGACCGAGCGCGGGCGCAGGGCGAGGCCGAGCCGCCCCCCTCGCAGGAGAGCGATGCAAGGTACCACCGCCAACACGGAAGACCTCTTGCGCCAGGCGGAACAAGGAAGCCGCCAGGCGCTGGGCGCGCTCTTCGCCTGCTACGAGAAGCGCCTCGAGCGGATGGTCCGCCTCCGCATGGACCGGCGCCTCCAGGGGCGGGTCGACAGCGCCGATGTCCTCCAGGACGCGTACCTCGCGGCCCTGGAGGGCTTCCCGCGCTACGTGCAGAAGCCCGGGGCCTCGTTCTTCCTGTGGCTGCGCGGGATCGTCGGCCACAAGCTCATGGACATCCACCGGCACCACCTCGGCGCCCTCGCGCGCGACGCCCGCCGCGAGGTCTCGCTCTCGCCCCGGGCCGGGCCGCCGGCCACCTCGGAGGCCGTCGCGGCGGAGCTCCTCGCCCGGAGGACCTCGCCCTCCGAGGCGGCGAGCCGTGCCGAGAGGCGGCAGCGGCTCGAGGAGGTCCTCGACGGCATGGACCCCCTCGACAGGGAGGTCCTCGTCTTGAGGCACCTCGAGCAGCTCACGAACGCCGAGACCGCGGAGGCCCTCGGGATACAGGAGTCGGCGGCCTCGAAGCGGCACCTGAGGGCCCTGAAGAGGCTGCGGCAGATGCTCAAGTCACCGTAAGGCTGCAAGGAGGCGAGGAGGCAAGCACGACGGAGGACCGACGCGGGCGCGCCAGCGCCCGCAGGGAGCGCCCATGGCGAATCAGGAGCCCGGCGGCACGGCCGATCGCGATCCCCTGCAGGACGCGGTCGACTCCTTCATGGAGCGCTTCCGCCGTGGCGAGCGGCCGTCGATCCGCGAGCACGCGGCGCGCTTCCCCGGCCGCGAAGAGGAGATCCGCGAGGTCCTCTCGGCGCTGGAGCTGATCGAGCAGGTGGGGGCCGAGGAGGATGCCGCCCCGGCGCCGCAGGAGGCGGAGGCGGGGAGCGCCGGGGGCGAGGAGAATGCGGGGACCGCGCTCCGCCGCCTGGGGGAGTACCGCATCCTCCGCGAAGTGGGCCGGGGCGGCATGGGAGTCGTCTACGAGGCCGTCCAGGAGTCGCTGGGGCGCCGCGTGGCCCTCAAGGTGCTTCCGCACGGCTCGATGCTCGAGCCGCGGCGGCTGGAGCGCTTCCGGAACGAGGCGCGGGCCGTCGCGAGGCTTCACCATTCGAACATCGTCCCCGTCTTCGGCGTGGGCGAGGAGGACGGCATCCACTTCTACGCGATGCAGTTCATCGAGGGCCGGCCCCTCGACGCGCTCCTCCTCGAGCGGGCGCCGGGCGCCGGCCCGCCGGGGGAGTCGCGCTTCCGCGACGTCGCCCGCATGGGCCTCCAGGTCGCGGAGGCGCTCTCGTACGCCCACGGCCAGGGCGTGCTTCACAGCGACATCAAGCCGTCGAACCTCCTCCTCGACACCGGCGGCACGGTCTGGGTGACGGACTTCGGCCTGGCCAAGGCCGAGGGCACCGACGACATCACGCGCTCGGGGGACGTCCTGGGGACCCTGGCCTACATGGCGCCGGAGCGCATGAAGGGCTGGTCCGATCCCAGGAGCGACGTCTACGGCCTCGGCCTCACGCTCTACGAGCTCCTGGCGCTGCAGCCCGCCTTTCGCGACACCGACCGCGGGCGGCTGATCAAGCGAGTCCTCGGCGAGGAGCCGGTCCGTCCCGACAGGCTGGTCCCCGACCTCCCGCAAGACCTCGAGACGATCGTCCTCAAGGCGATCGAGAAGGACCCCGCGAGGCGCTACGCCTCGGCGGAGGAGATGGCCGGCGACCTGAGGTCCTTCCTCGCCGACAGGCCCATCCAGGCCCGCCGCACGACGAGCCTGGAGCGCGGCTGGCGCTGGTGCCGGCGGAACCCCGTCGTGGCCGCGCTCGCCGCGGCCGCGGCCGTCCTCCTCGTCACCGCTGCGGCATCGCTTGCGGTGACGGACCTCCTCCGCCGCGAGCGGAACACGGCCCAGCACCTGGAGCACGAGGCCAGGTTCTGGGAGAACCTCCACAGGGCGCAGGCCCTCGCGCTGAGCCGCAAGCCCGGCCGGGTCTTCGAGAGCCGCGAGCGGCTGCGCTCGGCCGCCGAGTACCTCCGCCGGCTGGACCTGGACCCCCGCGCCCGCGACGACCGCGTGCTGGAGCTGCGCCGGCAGGTCGTCGCCACGGAGACCCGCGTCGACCTGGGCGCAGCCCGCCGCTGGACGGGGCTCGACCTCGGCGGCTTCCCGAGCCTGGAGCTCGCCCCCGACTTCGAGCGCTACGCCGTGGCCCTCCCCGACGGCGGCGTCAGCGTCCGCATCGCGGCGGGCCACGGGGAGACCATGCGCCTCGAGGGCCCGGGTCATCCGGTGAGCGCCATGCGGTTCAGCGGCGACGGGAGGCTCCTCGCCGTCAACTGGTTCCGCGACGAGGGGGGGACGCTGCGGGTCTGGGACCTCGCGCGCCGGGCCGTGGCTCTCGAGCTCGACGAGCCCGTGCTGCCCTGGGCTTTCGACCTCGATCCGCCCGGCGGCCTGCTCGCCGCGGGAGTCCTGCGCGGCGGCGTCCGCATCCACGAGGTCGCCACGGGGAGCCTGCGGAAGACGCTCCCACTCGAGGAGGGTATCGTGCCCTACGCGCTCCGGCTCGATCCCCGCGGCGAGCGGCTCGCCGTCTCGACGGCCGACCGGGGCGACGTGGACGTCCTCGAGCTCGAGAGCGGCCGGAGGTCCCAGCACCTTCCCCATCCCGCCGGCGTGCGCGGTCTGGCCTGGCATCCGGGCGGGGAGCTCCTGGCCTGCGCGTGCGCCGACGCCAACGTCTACGTCTGGGAGCTCGGCTCGGGGCGGGAGCCGAGGGCCCTGCGGGGGCACGAGGGAGAGGTCATGGAGGTCGAGTTCAGCCACGCGGGGGACGTCCTCCTCTCGGGCGCCTGGGACAACACGCTTCGGCTGTGGAATCCCCACACCGGGGACCGGCTCCTGGACGCCTTCTGCAGCGCCGCGCGGCACGCCCTCCGGTTCAGCCTGGACGACCGCCTCCTCGGCTACTCGAGCGACTTCCGCGGCGAGGTCCTCCTCTGGGATGTGGCCCGGGCTCCGGCCCTCGCCACGCTCCATGGGCACGCGCGGGGCAACAAAGGTCCGTTCCACGTCGACGTGAGCCCTGACGGGAGGCTGCTCGCCTCCGTGGGCTTCGATGGGGTCCGCCTCTGGGACCTCGAGAGGCTCCTGGAGCTCGCGCGCCTGCCCCTCGAGCAGGGGGAGCGAGCCTCGGCCGTCTTCCACCCTCGTGGAGGTTATATCGTGACGAGCGGCTCGAGAGGTCTCTTCCGCTGGCCCTTGCGCCGCGTCGCGAGCGAGGGCGGCGCGGTGCTCCAGGTCGGCCCTCCCGAGGGGATCGTGACTTCGCTCGCTCCTCGGCAGCTCGAGAGGGCCGTCTTCAGCGCCGGCGGGAGCCACCTGGCGGTCCACGACGGCCGGAGCGTCGCCGTCCTCGACCTCGATGCGGGGACCGAGACCCTCCTGCGCGAGGCTCACGCCAACATGGACACGCTGGCGCTGAGCCCATCCGGCGAGTCCCTCGCGACGGGGACCTGGCAGGGAGCGGGCGTGAGGGTCTGGAGCACGCGTGAGGGGCTCATGGTCGCGGAGCTTCCGTCCGCTGGCAGCGCCTTCGTCGGCTTCAGCCCCGACGGGAGGTGGCTCGTCACGGGCGACCGGCGGGAGTACCGCTTCCACGAGGTCGGGTCCTGGCGCCTCCGCCACGGGGTGGCCAGGGACGCGCGCGGCGACCTCCCCGGCCGCGTGGCCTTCCCGGGGGACGGGAGCGTCGCCGCCCTCGTCGACTCGCCCAACAGGATCAAGCTCCTCTCGCCCGAGACGGGGCTGGAGCTGATCGCCCTCGAATCGCCGGAGCCCTACAACGTGACGTGGCTCTGCTTGAGCCCCGACGGCGCGCGCCTGGCGGCGGCGACGTCGCGCTTCGCGGTCCAGGTCTGGGACCTGCGCCACGTCCGCCGGCAGCTCGAGGCCATGGGGCTCGACTGGGGACGTGCTCCTCGGGAGTCGCCCGGCTCGGCGGAGCCCCTCAAGCTGGAGGTCTTCGCCTGCGAGCTCCGGGACGAGCGCTCGGCCCGCGAGCTCGACGAGCTGAGCCGCGCGCTCGCGACCCGCCCCGCCGATGCGGAGCTCCGCCACGAGCGGGGTCATGCCCACGAGTCGCTGGGGAGGCTCGAGGAGGCCCTGGCGGATTACGGTCGAGCGCTCGAGCTCAAGCCGGACGCGGCGCGTGTTGCGGCGCACCGCGGGAGCCTGCACGCGCGGCTCGGGAGGTGGCTCGAGGCCCGCGCCGA
>JACQVW010000802.1 GCA_016209535.1 Planctomycetota bacterium
GGGCATCACCTACGACCTCGACGCTCTCCGAGCCCACCACGGCGAGGACAGCGTCGGCTGCTTCACGGCCTTCTGGGGCCTGGACGACTGCACCGCGGGCGACGTGAACCTCTATGCCATCCTCTCGAGCGACGTGGGAGTCCTCGCCACGGGCTGGAGGAGCTTCCGCGCCAGGGCGGGCATGGGCGAGTGGGTCCAGCTCGAGATCCCCGCCAGCGCCCGATACCTCGTGGGTCCCGTATCAGGGGGTACTCCGGGGGCCCGCGGGCCTGCTCCTGGATCGGCTGGGGAACAGCCTCGATCGGGCCCTCTTGCTGGCCGAGATGCTTCGCCTGTCCGGGCACGAGGCGCGGCTCGCCCGGGGCCTCATCGACGAGGGAAAGGCCGGGCGACTCCTCGCCGAGATCTCGCGGGCCTCCAGGCTCCGGGAGGAAGCACCGCGCGAGGCGGCTCCGGAGCCGGACCTGAGGCGCCTCGCCAGGGAGATCGGGGTGGACGAGGCGGCCGCGCTCGAGCGGTCCGCCGCCTCTCTCCTCGAGGCCAAGCGCGCCGCGGAGGACCTCGAGGAGGAGATCGCCGAGCGGGCTGCGGCGTTGCTCGCCGCGGTGCCGGCTCCGCCAGAACACCCGGAGGACGGGGCGGCGCCGCGAGGCGCCGACCTCGATGCGCTGAAGGAGCACTGGTGGGTGCAGGTGCGGCGGGGGGATGCCTGGATCGACCTCGACCCTCTCGCCCGTCCTGCGCGGTGGGGTCCGGTACCTCCTCGAGGCGCAGGGGCCCGAGGGCTCATGGACCTACCACACGCGCGTGAAGGACGAGGTCTACCGGGACCCGGAGGAGGAGCACGCGATCCAGATCTCGGGCGGCGTCCCCCTCGAGGGCGACGAGGCGCCGCCCCCGGAGCTCGCCCGGGCCCGTTGCGCCCCTCTCGCGGCGCCAGTATGATCGAGGCGTTTGCTGCCCTTTCGGGGGCCGTGCAGCATATCCAGGAGGTGTATGGGAACCGTCCGCTCGCGCCTCGCCTGCCTCGCTTTCCTCGCCGCGGCCCTCGGGGCCCTCCCGCGAAGAGTCCTCGTAGCCGAGCCCGGGGACCTCCTCGGCTACGTGCCCTTCGCGACCGTGGCGCCCCAGGACATCGCGCTGGACGAGGACGGCACCTGCTGGATCACCGCGCTCCTCGAGAACCGCATCTACCACTACGAGAGGAACCTCGCGCGCGAGATCGAGAGGTTCGACTATCCGAGGGCGAGCAGCTACCCCACGGGGATCGCCTACAACTCCGTCGACGGCTCGATCCTCGCCGCCGACGCCACGGGCGGGCAGATCCTCGAGCTCGTGAAGGACGCGGTGTCGGGCGGCCTCGCGGTCCGGCGCGAGATCCTGCCCGAATTCGAGCGCCCGCCGAACGGCACGATCCAGCCGTACCCGCGAGGCATGGCCTTCGATCCCCTGGGCGACGGCGGGAACGGCTCGCTCTACGTCGTCGAGTCGACGACCACGCTCATCTACGAGCTGAGGCTCGATGGGAGCAAGATCCGCGCGTTCCCCCACCCGGACGACCCCGACGGCTACCCGGGCAAGGGCCAGACCGCGCACGCGAGCGACATCGACATCATCTACGACGCCGGCCGCACGAGGCTCCTGGGCTTCTACGTGACGGGCGGCGCGACGCGGATCTCCTCCATCCGGCGCCTGGACCCTGACGGCAAGTACGAGGGCGTCGCGGTGCCCCTCGCGGATGCTGGCGGGAACGTGAGCGGCATCCTGCGCGCGCCCTTCGAGTGGCCGCCCGGCTCGGGCAGGATCGCCGACGCCTTCCTGTGCGTCGTCGAGTCGAACGCCCGGTTCGCCCTCCTCGAAGGGGGAGAGCCGGAGTTCCGCGAGGTCGTCGGCTTCTCCTGCACCGTCTCGGGCCGCGAGGTGCGCCTGGACTGGTCCGTCTTCGGGCCCTACGACGGGATCGAGGTCCGCCGCGGGTGCGAGGTCCTCGAGACCCTGCCCGGGAACGCGACCACGTGGCGCCGCGTCTTCGACGAGGACGGAGTCTACGTCCTCACCCTTCGCGCTTTCCGCGGAACGCGGGCGTTCTCGCCGGCGCCCTGCACCGCCGTCATCGGCATGGGACGGGTCACGAGGGTGGGGGATGTCGAGGGCGAGCTTCCAGTGGACCTGGCCGAGGACGGCGCCGGGACGCTCCTCGTGAGCGACTCGATGGCCCGCAAGATCCGCCTGTTCGACCTCGACCTGAGACCCACGGACGTCCTGTCCATCCCCGAGACCGTGGGCGATTCGAGGGACATCATCACGGGGATCGCCTTCGCGGAGGCTTCGTCGCGGATCTACCTCTTCGATGCCTCGACTTCCAGGGTGGCGATCCTCGACGACACGGGCGCGCACCTGGCGACCTTCGACGCGAAGCTCCCCAACCTGGAGACGGACCCCGGGGAGGACCCGGACCTCGGGACGGTGATCGGCATGGACCACGACCCCTCGGGCGACGGGGGGCGCGGGTCCCTGTGGGTCGTCGAGGCGGAGCGCGACTGGATCTACGAGATCGATCTCGAGGGGAACGTGATCACGGAGTACCCGCACCCCTACCTGGCGATCGAGCCCCCGCCCCCGGAGACGCCGTTCGGGATCTCGACGAGCGGCATCGCCCTCGTCGAGGGCAGCCCCGATCAGCTCTACCTCACGGGCGGCTCCCTCCGGGACCTGCGCCAGGTCCACATCTTGCGCGTGGAGAAGCGGACGGGCTCGGTGATCCCGGGCTCGGTGATCTCGACCGCCGGGATCCGGGCTGCCGCCAGCGACGCCGCCCTCACCCTCGAGAGCTTCCTCGGCCCGGGCGGCCCGCGCCTGGTGGCCCTGACGATCGCCGGCAAGTCGAGCAAGCTCGTCGAGGTCGACCTCGGCCCGCCGCCGGGCCCGGCACCGACCTTCCTCAAGGCCGTGCAGCCCCGGTACGCCGACGACGTGGTCTTGACCTGGCAGCGGAACGCCGACCACGATGCGCTGGAGGTCTTCCGCGACTGCGCCCTCGTGGCGACGCTGCCCGGCAACGCGGACGGCCACGTGGACCGGGGAGTGGCCCCGGGCTTCCACGAGTACGCCGTGCGCGCCGTGCTGCGCGGCGCGCACAGCGACTTCGCGCGGGCCTCCCTGCAGGTCGGGCCCGGCGCGGTCCTCGAGCGTTCCTTCCTGTGGCCGGCGCGCTCGCCGCAGCAGCTCACCCAGGACCCGGTGGACGGCACCTACGCGGTGAGCGTCAACTGGCCGGGCGACGAGCGGAAGGTATTCCACTACGATCGGGACCTCCGCTTCCTGCGCGTCCGGGACTCGGTCGTGAGCCCCGACTGGGAGATCGCGAGCCTGGCGATACGCGGTGCCGGCGCGCAGCGGACGATCAACTACATCATCTGGCAGCTCCCGGTCCCCATCGGCGACGTGGACCAGCAGCGGTTCTTCCTCGTGAAGGAGGGCCTCGGCGGCGAGCCCATGGGCGAACGGGAGATCTTCCCGCCGCGGCCCACCAACGGCTTCGTCACGTTCCCCACGGGCCTCGCCTGGGACCCGAAGGGCGACACCTTCTACTTCCTCGAGCGGAACTCGAAGACCTTCGTCCAGATGGATCCCGAGGGGAATCTGCTCCGCACGTTCCCGCACCCGGCCCCGCCCTTCCAGAACTTCGTCTTCAACCTCGGCCTCGACGTCGTGCCCGAGCGCGGCACGATCTTCATCACGGGCTCGGATCGCTACGACCACAAGGTCACGAAGGTCCTCGAGATGACCCCCGTGGGCGTCCTCACGGGGCTCGAGATCCCCATCGGCAGGCTGCCCGCCACCGTGACGGGCATCACCCTGCGCGGCGACGACCTCGTGGCCGTGGCGACGGGAAGCTTCTCGGAGATCTTCCGGCTGAAGGCCTTCCGGGAGCAAACCGTGCGTTTCGTGCGCGGCGACTCCGACGGGAACGGCTCGGTGAACCTCTCGGACGTCGTCGTCACCTTGAGGCGCCTCTTCCAGGGGGGCGCCGCGCCGTCGTGCCCGGACGCGGCCGACGCGGACGACTCGGGCTCCTTGAACCTCACCGACGCCGTGGTGACCCTCGGGACGCTTTTCCTCGGCCGCGGGCCGCTGCCCGAGCCGTACCCCGACCTCGGGGGCGACCCGACCCCGGACGGGCTGCCGTGTTTCTGAGGCGCAAGCGGAAGCCCGCGGAGACGGTGCCCCTTCCGAAGCACCTGGGCGACCTCTGGCATGCCCTGCAGGAGATCGCGCGGGAAGAGGACCCTCGCTTCGCCGAGCGCAGCATCGTGGAGCACTTCAACTCCTGCGCCGAGGGCGCCCGCGATGTGGACCGCTGGCTCCACATCTACCAGCGCCGCGTCGACCCCTCGCACGCGTACTCCTTTCCCCCCCACCACCGCCGCCACCGGGGCCACGTCCTCGTGGCGCGCAACTGGCCCGAGGGCATCCGTTGGGACGCCTTCCACGAGACGACGTGGGCGCGCGTCCCCCTGCCCCGGGCGCCCGACGCGGAGACCCTGGTGAGGGCGCTGGACGAGATGCTGGACCTGCAGGCCTGATGGGCAGGCCTGAGCCCGCGGGCTCACGGCTCACCTCACGAGCCGCGGGTCCTCCCCCCGCAGCCTCGCGAGGGCCTCCTTCGCGATGCTCTCCTCGAGCGGCGGCGGCTCGCGCGCGAGGAGCGCCTCGAGCGCCGCGAAGGAGCGCGGCGCGCGGATGCGGCCCAGCGCCCGGATCGCCGGCCGCCGGACCCTCGCCTCGGGGTCCTCGAGGAGACGCTCGAGGGCCGGCAGGGCCTCCGGGTCCGCGACCTCCCCGAGCGCCTCGACCGCCGCCTCGCGGACCCGAAGGTCCGCGGCGCCGGCCGCCAGGGCCGCGAGGCGCTGGACGTGAGCTCTGAGCCGCGTCCGCCCCAGCGCCCGCGCCGCGCCGGCGGCGAAGGGGCCCCGGCCGCCCTCGGCCTCGAGGACCTCGAGGAGGGCGGGAGCCGCATCGCGGTCCTCGATCCTCGAGAGCCTCGCGGCGGCGTCCTCGGCGGCCTCGGGACGCTCGCGCCCCAGCGCGTGCAGGGCCCGGGCCGCCTCGGGGCCTCCGATCCTCTCGAGGGCGCGGAGGACCGCCGGGAGGGCCTCCGCGCCGCCCGGCCGCGACGCGAGCTCGACGAGGAGCGGCACCGCGGGCCGCGCCTCGGGGCCCGAGAGGCTCGCGAGGCCGGCGAGGAGCGCCGGCCAGTCCGCCGCCCCGGCGCCCCGGAGCGCGTCCCGCAGGAC
>JACQVW010000845.1 GCA_016209535.1 Planctomycetota bacterium
CGCGAGAAGAGGTCCTCGAGCTCCTGCGCGAGCTGGGCCTCGCGCGCCGGCTCGGCCTCGAGCCGCCGCTCGGGGCTCTCGACCCCGCGCACCCAGATCGCGGCGGGGATCGCGAGGAGGACGAGGACGGCGGCGGCATCGCGGCGGGACTCAGCCACGTCTCCTGTATCGGCGAGGGGACGGGGAGAGCTTTAGCGGAAACTGCCGCCCCCGCCCCACGTAGACAACGCCCGGCTCAGCCGGTACCTTGGCCCATGAGGAGGGTCGAGGGGCCCGCCCGAGACTACCTGGACGGAGGCCAGATGACGAACACCGCCTTTCGCGCCTTGGTGGCCCTTCTCGCGCTCGCCGGGGCGCGCCTGTCCGCGAGCGAGCTGCCCGCGCCGGAGGACCTCGCGAAGGTCCGCTGGATCCCGCGGCCCTGCATCGACTTCTACGAAGCCCACCGCGCCGCGCTGGCTCAAGGCGGGCCGCCGCCTGCCGAATCCGAGGTCATCGGGCTCCCCAACGACGGGCCCGAGGCGAACCGCAAGATCCTCGCCACCTTCGGGCGCCTGCCCGCGAGCGACGCCGAGGTGGACTGGGACGCCGTTGTGAACCGGTGGCTCATCGGCGAGCCGTCCACGCTCAACCCCCTCTTCGCCTCGTCGCGCTACGAGTTCTGGCTCTCGGAGCTCCTCTTCGCCCAGCCCGTCTCGACCGACAGGCGCTTCGAGCACTACGGCGACTTGAACGTCGTGGAGACGTGGGAGACCTCAGCGGACCGCCTCATGGACCGGATCGTGTTCCGGGACGACCTGACCTGGTCCGACGGCACGCCCTTCACGGCCCACGACGTGGAGTTCACCTTCAAGGTGCTCACCGACAAGAGGGTCCAGATCCCCGCGATCCGCAGCCTCGCCGAGGGCCTACGGGCCGTGAAGGCCTACGACAAGAAGACCGTCGTCTACTTTCAGAAGGAGGCCCTGGCGACGAACCACCTCCACATGGCCTGGCCCTTCATTCCGAGCCACGTCTACGAGACGTCCTGGGCCGAGGACTCCACGCTCCAGAAGAGCGAGCACCACGTGAAGCTCAACAACGCCCCGGTGACGCTCGGGCCCTACAAGCTCGTCTCCTGGCGGAAGGCCCAGGAGATCGTCCTCGCGCGCGACGAGGAGTGGTTCCTCGGGAAGGACGGGCGAGCGATCCGACGGAAGCCCTTCTTCCGCGAGGTGCGCTTCAAGGTCTTCGCCGGCACCGCGCCCCTCGTCCTCGCCTTCCTGGGTGGCGACGTGGACGAGGCGCAGCTCGACAGCGTGCAGTGGACAAAGGACACGGCCGCGAAGGGCTTCTACGCGACCCACACGAAGGTGCGCGGCGACGAGTGGGCCTTCGCCTTCATCGGCTGGAACGCGAGGTCTGTGCCCCCCAACCCGTTCTTCGGCGACAAGCGCGTGCGGCTCGCCATGACCTACGCCCTGGACCACGACTTCCTCCGGAACGAGCTCTTCTTCGGCCTCTACCAGCCCGCGGCGGGGGTCTTCCACCCCGATGCCTGGATGGCCGCCAAGGGGCTCGAGCCATTCCGGCAGGACCTCGACAAGGCGGAGGAGCTCCTCGACGAGGCGGGCTGGAAGGACTCGGACTCGGACGGCGGCCGCGACAAGCTCGTGGACGGGAAGCTCGTGCCCTTCGACTTCACCCTCATCTGCCCTTCCGTCGGGACGGGCCCGAAGGTCGCCGAGCAGCTCAAGAGCGACCTGGAGAAGATCGGCGTGAAGTGCCACGTGCAGCTCATCGAGTGGGTCAAGTTCCAGACGGATGTCCACGAGCACAAGGCCCAGGCCTTCATCCAGGCCTGGGGCACGGGGACGGACCCCGACACCATGAGGAACATCTGGATGACGCGGGAGTACGAGACGGGCCGGAACCACGTCGGGTACTCGAACCCGCGAGTCGACGCGCTCTTCGAGCAGGCCCGCCGCGAGCATGACCTGGCCAAGCGGGCCGCCCTGTACGGCGAGATCGACCGGCGGATCTACGAGGACCACCCGCTCACGATGCTCGTCTACACGCCGACCCTCTGGGGGTTCTCGACGTCGCTGCGCGGCTACGCGCACTCGCCCCGGGGCTTCACGAGGGTCCTGCCGGGATTCCACGCGTGGTGGAAGATGAGCCGGGAGACCAAGACCGCCGCGCCGGCGAGGTGAGCGCGGCCCAGGGAGGACGACGGGCGCTCCGATGCTTGCCTACACCGTCCGGCGGCTCCTGATCGCGGGCGTCACGCTGGTCCTGATCTCGTTCGTGGTGTACGGGCTCATCCGTGCCATGCCCGGGGACCCGGCGGTGCTCGCTCGCATGGGCATGGAGGAGGGGCAGGCCCTCCCGGTGAACGATGAGCGCTTCCAGGAGATGCGCGCGGCCTACGGGCTCGACAAGGCCTGGCCCCGCGCCTACCTCCTCTGGCTCGGCGACCTCGCGCGCGGTCACCTCGGGACCTCGCTGCACCAGCACGTGCCCGTAACCGGGATCATCCTCGAGAAAGCGGGTCCCACCCTCCTTCTCACAGTCATCTCGCTCGGCTTGAGCTACATCCTCTCTATCCCGCTCGGCCTCTACGCGGCGCGGAGGGCCGGGAGGCCCGACGAGCGGGCCCTGAGCGCCGTCCTCTACATGCTCTACTCGATCCCGAGCTACGTCGCCGCGGTCTACCTCCTCCTCGTCTTCAGCGTGAACCTCGATCTCCTGCCGCTCTTCGGCATGCGCGGCCCGGAGCACGAGACGCTCTCGGCAGCCGGAAAGGCCTGGGACCTCTTCCAGCACCTCATCCTCCCCGTCACGTGCTACACCTACGGCACGCTCGCCTACTACGCGCGCTTCATCCGCGCCAACCTGGCCGAGGTGCTGCGGCAGGACTACATCCGCGCGGCGCGCGCCAAGGGCCTCGGCGAGACCGCCGTCCTCGTGCGGCACGCCTTCCGGAACGCACTCATCCCCTTCGTGACGCTCCTCGGGCTCACGCTTCCGGCGCTCCTCTCGGGCTCCGTGATCCTGGAGCAGATCTTCTCCTGGCCCGGCATGGGCAGAGAGTTCTTCCACGCCATCGCGACGCGCGACTACCCTCTGATCATGGGGCTCACGATGGTCTTCAGCGTGCTGATACTCGTCGGGACGCT
The DNA here is from genome assembly GCA_016209535.1 of Planctomycetota bacterium. Taxonomy (GTDB): domain Bacteria; phylum Planctomycetota; class UBA8108; order UBA8108; family SXIK01; genus JACQVW01. The sequence goes on from JACQVW010000845.1 coordinate 3,159, forward strand.
GCTCGCGGACCTCCTTTACGCCGTCGTGGACCCGAGGATCTCGTACTCGTGAGCCGCGACGGACGATCGCCGGGCTTCTGGCGCGACGCGGCGCGGCGGTTCCGCTCGAGCCGCATCGCCGGCGCCGCGGCCTCGTTCGTGGGCGTCCTCGCGTTCCTCGCCCTCTTCGCGCCCTTCATCGCCGCCACGCGGCCCATCGTCTGCCGCTACAAGGGCGCGCATTACTTCCCCATCCTCGCCTACTACTGGTCCGGCGGCGAGAACCCCATCTTCAGCCGCGACAAGTTCCGCGGCAACTTCCCGAAGGGCCTCCGCACGAAGGACCCGGAGTCCTGGGCCCTCTGGCCGCTCCTCTACCAGGACCCCTACCGGCGCGTGGAGTCCGGAGAGTGGCCGGACCGGCCCGGGAGCGGCGTCCTCGAGCCGCCCTCGGCGCGGCACCTCTTCGGCACCGACGAGCTCGGCCGCGACGTCTGCGCCCGCGTCCTCTTCGGGACGCGCACGGCGCTCCTCGTTGGGTTCGTGTCGATGGGGATCGCGGCGGCCATCGGGCTCCTCGTGGGCGGGCTCGCGGGCTACTGCGGGGGCAAGACGGACGTGGTTCTCTCGCGCCTGATCGAGCTCATGATGTCGATCCCGACCCTGGTCCTCGTCCTGGCCCTCATGAGCGTGATCGAGCGCCCCGGGATCTACCACCTCATGGCGGTGATCGGCCTCACCCGCTGGGAGTCGGTCGCGCGCTACACGCGAGGCGAGCTCCTGCGCTTGAAGGAGTGCGACTTCGTCCTGGCGGCGCGGGCCCTGGGCGCCCCGTGGCACCGCATCCTGCTGCGCCACATGCTGCCCAACGCGCTGGCGCCGGTTTTCGTCACCGTGGCCTTCGGCATCGCGGGCACGATCCTCCTCGAATCGGCGCTCTCCTTCCTCGGCTTCGGCGCCCCGCCGCCCACGCCGTCGTGGGGGGCGGTCCTCAAGGGCTGGCACGGGAACCTCACCTGCTGGTGGCTCGCGGTGTTTCCGGGCGTCGCCGTCTTCCTCACGGTCCTCGCCTACAACGTGACCGGCGACGGGCTGCAGGAGGCGATGGACCCTAGGCTGAGGAGGTGAGGGGGGGCCATGAAGCCCCGCGGCGGGCGCGCCGCTCTGCTCACCGCCGTCGCGGCGCTCGCGGCCGTCGCCGCCCGGGGTCGCCGTGGGGTGGCCGCGGCTGCCGCCGCTCCCTTCACAGCGCCTCCAGCGCCGCCTGCAGCTCGTCGCGGGTGTGGCGGTCTCCGGTCCTCTCGGCGATCGCGATCCCCTTCTCGAGCACCTCGCGGGCCCGCGCCGTCTCGCCGCGCCGGGCGAGGAGCACGCCGAGCTGGTAGTACGCCGGGAGGTATTCCGGCGAGGCCTCGAGGAGCCGCGCGAAGACCTCCACCGCCTCGGCCGCGGTCTCGGGCCGCTTCGCGAGCTCCATGGCGAGCCCGTAGGCGGCGAAGCTGTCGCGCGGGTCCTTCCGGTGCATCTCGCGGAGCCTCTCGAGGCGGGACGGCGCGGGGTCCTGGGTCATGGGCACGCTCCTGGGTGGAAATCTGGTGTGGTTCCAGACCCGGTAACACCCGGTCGTGAACCACACCATGCAGGTCTTCGCCGTAGGTCTCTGGCAAGGAACATGTCCCGTCCTCCCCTTGGGGGGACA
>JACQVW010000846.1 GCA_016209535.1 Planctomycetota bacterium
GAGTTCCCCGGGCTCAACCTCTCCTGGGAGATCCGCGAGTCGATCGCCAAGCACGGCGACCACAGGGCGAGGCCTCTGCCCCCGGAGTTCGAGCCCGGCTGGAAGCCGCTCCTGGAGGCGCAGCTCGCCGACATCGCGGACTCGCTGGCCTACGACAACCACGACATCGACGACGGCCTCCGTTCGCACTTCCTGGGCCTGGACGACCTGAGATCCGTGCGCCTCTGGCGCGAGGCCGAGAGGCGGGCCGTGGAGGCCCACCCGCCCATGGAGGCGAAGACCCTCGTGGCGCGAACCGTGAGCGGCCTCATCGACATGCAGGTGAGGGACCTGATCGAGACGACCTGCAGGCGCCTCGCGTCGGAGGGCGTGGAGTCCGTCGAGGATGTGCGCGCGCACCGGGAGAAGCTCGCGGGCTTCTCCGAGGAGATGGAGGCCCTCAAGGCGGAGATGGAGGCCTTCCTCCGGGAGCACCTGTACCAGCACTACAGGACCCTGAAGATGGCCGAGAAGGCGAAGCGGTTCGTGGCGCAGATCTTCGAGGAGTACATGAGGAGCCCGGGGCAGCTCCCGCCGGCCTACCAGGAGCGCATCGCGGCGGAAGGCAAGGAGCGGGTCATCTGCGACTACATCGCGGGCATGACCGACCGCTTCTGCCAGGACGAGTACAAGAGGCTGTTCCATCCCTTCGAGAGGGTCTGATGGCGCAGGAAGAGGAACCGAGGGCGGAGCGGGCGGTGCTGGCGGAGCCGGCCGTGCCGCAGGAGCCGAAAGCGTCCGGCACGGACCCGGCGGGCGCGCCGGAGGTGCCGCGCGAAAGCCTCCGGCAGAGGATCGCCGCCAGGGGCCTGCCGCGCGAGGCTCACGACCGCATCGCCGTCTTCGCCGTGCGGGCCATCTTCTTCCTCGCCGCCGGCGGCCTCGGGATCGCCGGGGCGAGGATGCTCAACGAGGTGACCGGCCGGTACGACATCGAGCCGCTCCTGGGCGTCCTGGTGGGCTGCGGTGCCGGGGGCGCCATCATACTGCTCGAGATGCTCTTCTCGCGGAGCCCCCTCCGCGTCCTCGCGGCCATCACCTTCGGGCTCATCCTGGGCCTCGCGCTGTCCCTGGTGTTCCAGTTCGTCGTGGAGTTCATCGTCACCGCGGTGACCACGCCCGAGTTCCGGAGCAGCGATAACGGACCCAAGCTGCTCTCCTTCCTCCACATGCTCACGGCGACGATTTTCTGCTACTTCGGCGTCGCGAACTTCCTGAGGACCCGCGACGACTTCAAGTTCATCATCCCCTACGTCGAGTTCCGCAGGGAGGTGAAGCGCCACGCGCCCCTCATCTTCGACACGAGCTGCTTCGTCGACGGCAGGATCCAGGCCGTCCTCGGGACCGGGGTCTTCGACCAGCGCCTCGTCGTGCCGAAGTTCGTGCTCACGGAGCTCCAGACCATCGCCGACTCGGCCGACCGCTCGCTTCGAGAGCGGGGGCGCCGCGGACTCGACATCCTGCACGAGATCGAAGGGAGCACGGACCTGGAGGTCCTGGACCACGGGCTTGGGCCCGGAGAGACCGTCGATGATGCCCTCCTCGTGGTCGCCTCCGTCCTCGGCGGCAAGGTGGTCACGACGGACTTCAACCTCCAGAAGAACGCGCGGCTGCAGGGAGTGGCCGTCATCAACATCAACGACCTCGCGAACGCGGTGAAGCCCACCTTCGTGCCCGGGGAGATCCTGACGGTGCGGCTCATCCGCGAGGGGGAGGAGGCCGGCCAGGCCGTCGGCTTCCTCCGCGACGGCACCATGGTGGTCGTGGAGAACGGCCGCGGCAGGATCGGACAAGAGGCCACCGTGGAGGTGACGAGCGCGCTGCAGACGAGCGCCGGCCGCATGGTCTTCGGGAAGCTGCGGGGCCGCGGGAAGGCCGGGGAGCCCTGAGCGTGCCGGGCGAAGAGGCCTGTCCCCCGGTCGGCGTCGTGCTCGCGGCGGCGGGAGCGGGGCGGAGGTTCGGAGGCAAGAAGCAGCTCCTGGTGGTCGCGGGGCGGGATGTGCTGTCGTGGTCCCTGGACGCGTTCGCCGAGGTGGAGGACGTGGCCCAGATCGTCGTCGCCGCGGCGGCCGGCGACGTGCAGCAGGTCCGCCACGTCGCCGTGGGCTGGACGTTCTCCGCCACGCGGGAAGGGAAGCGCACCGTGCGGGTCGATGTTGTGCCCGGCGGCGCTCGCCGGCAGGACTCGGTGCTCGAGGGGCTCCGGGCCCTCGGTCCCGGCATCGGGTGCGTCCTGGTGCACGATGCGGCTCGACCGTTGATCCAGGCCACGGACGTGCGGCGAGTCATCGCCGCCGTCCGCGCCCATGGCGCCGCGGCGCTCGGGACGCCCTGCCACGACAGCGTGAAGCGCAGTCGGGACGGGGAGATCGTGGAGGAGCTCGATCGCGAAGAGGTCTGGACCGTGCAGACGCCGCAAGGGGGCCGCCTGGCGGACCTCGTGGCCGCTTACGAGCGGGCCGGGACCGTGGATCTGACCGACGAGTCCTCGGCCCTCCGGGCGCTCGGCGTCCGCGTGGCCCTCGTCGAGGGCCCGCGGGAGAACTTGAAGATCACCCGGCCCGGGGACGACGCGCTGGCGGAGCTCCTCCTCGAGGCCCGGTGCCGGCGGGGCTCCGGGACGGGCGGCGGTGCGCCTCGGGGTCCTTAGAGCCTATCCCAAAACCCGCTCCGTCGGCCCGAGGCCGAGCGAACGGCCGCGAGGCA
>JACQVW010000107.1 GCA_016209535.1 Planctomycetota bacterium
CGCTGATGACGGTGGCCTCGTCCACCGTGCTGTTGAGCACGTAGACCTTGGCCTTGGCCGCGTAGTCCGAGCTCAGCGGCTTGATCTTCAGGTTCCGGAAGGAGACCTTGCCGTGATCGCCCTGGAGCAGGATGGCCCCGGGCGCGGCCGGCGCGCCGAGATGGCGGTTGTTGTGGATGCCGACGCCGTTGTGGAACACGATCAGGCGCTGGCCGACCAGGGTGATGTCAAACGTCTGCCACTGGTCCGGCGCTCTGGAGGCGTTCGCGGCCGGAAGGGCAGCGCCGTAAACGGCCCCGCAGTCACTGGCCTCGAGCTCCGTCTTGCCGAAGCTGTCGAAGATCTGCACCTCGTGCCGGCCGCGAAGGTACACCCCCGAGTTGTTCCCCTTGGGGATCATGAACTCCACGTGGAGGTGGAAGTCCGTGAACTGCTTCTCCGTCAGGATGTCGGTGCTGCGCGGCGTGTTGACGTAGACGCCGTCCTGGACCGTCCAGCCGTTGGGTCCGCCCTCGCGCTTCAGCTTCCAGCCGGAGAGGTCCTTGCCGTTGAACAGCGAGACCCAACCAGCGTCATCGTCAGCCCCGGCCGGCACAGAGACCGCCAGGGACATCGCCACCCACAGCACCCAGCCTTTGGTCTTCATGATCACACCTCCTTGGGAAGTCTCTCCCTGGGCCCCAGTGGACACAGTACTGACATCGCCCGAATAGAGCGCTTGAGCGGTGCCTCCAGCCATCATTCTGCCCCCTCCTTCGCGGCGAGGCGTTCCCGTGACCGTTCGATGGCCGCGTGCAGCCTCCGGCTCAGCTCCTCGCGCGGGGGAAGCACCGTCAGGTACTCGGCCACGTGGATGCCGTCCCTGTCGAGCTCCAGGAGCTCGATCTGCTCCCGCTTCTTCCCGGCGCACAGGATGATGCCAAGCGGCGACTGCTCATCGGGCTCGCGCGCGTGGCGGTCGAGCCAGCGCAAGTACAGCTCCATCTGGCCCTTGTACTCGGGCTTGAACGCCCCGACTTTCAGGTCGATAGCCACGAGCCGGCGGAGCTTGCGGTTGTAGAAGACGAGGTCGATGTAGAAGTCCTCATCGTCGATCTGGAGCCGCATCTGGCGGGCGACGAAGCAGAAGCCGGTCCCGAGCTCGAGCACGAACGACTCGATCTCGCGGAGGACGGCGTCCTCCAGATCCTTCTCCAGGTAGCGGTCGCTAAGGCCCAGGAAATCGAGCACGTACGGGTCCTTGAGCACGAGCTCGGGGCTCAGGGCGTCCTGCTCGCGCAGCGCCTGGATCTGGGCTTCGACGACCCCTTCCGGCTTGCGGGACAAGGCCGTCCGCTCGTAGAGCATCGAGTCGATTTGCTGGCGGAGCTGGCGAACGCTCCAGCGCTGCACCCGGCACATCTCGGCGTAGAACTCGCGCTGGAGCCGATCCTTCAGGTAGACCAGCGACAGGAAGTGGGTCCAGGACAATTGTCTCACCAGCGATGAGACAATCCGCACGTCGGGGAAGACCTCCGCGAAGCGGAGCATGTGCCGCAAGGACTTCTCGCTGAACCCCCGCCCATACTCAGCCTGCAATTGTCTCGCCAGTGCGGAGACAATCTCCTCGCCGTAGGACGCCCGCTTCCCGCCCAGTACCTCCATGCCGATCCGCTTGCCGATTCGCCAGTAGAGCAGCGTCAGGCCCGCATTGACCGCTGCCGCGGTCTCGCGGCGCGTCTCCTCGATGAGCCGGCGCACGTCGCGCAGGAGATAGTCCATGCCGGCCACGCCCGCCGGAGGTCCGCCCCGATCCCGCTTGACGATCTGCTTGCTCACTGCGCTGCCACCCCCAGCATTCCGAGGATCTCCTTCTCGATCGCCCGGATGTCCCCCTCGATCTCCTCGAGCGATCGCGGCGGCTGGAGCTTGTAGAAGGCGTAGCCTGAGGCCTTGCGAAGCTGCGGGTCGCGGTTCTGCAAGCCCTTCGCCTGCAGCTTCGGGTTCACCTCGCGCACCTTCGTGCGCGTCGGCCCGAGGACGCAGTCGACGCGGTGCGGCACCGTGAACGGCAAGATGACGTGCTGGTGCTTGCCGCGCTTGAAGTGGTCGCGGATGAGGACATTCAACGGCCCTATCCTGTCGAGAGGGGCAGGGGACCAGCGCAGCGCGGCGTCGTCCATGGGTTTTTGGCGTTCGGATGAGGTGGCGGTGCACACGGGATTCCTCGACGGAGACACGACGAGGGTAGACGAGCGCCCGGGCAACCGTCAAGCGATCGCGGCGGCGAATCAAGTCCAACCCAACCGGCCCCTCCCCGGTGGAGCAGGAGAGCGCAGCGTGGGAGGCGCTGCGGGCCGATCGGGTCTGGGCGGCCGCACCACGGCGATGTCCGGGAGGAGCCGGTGGGGCCCGCTCGCCGCGAGCCCTCAACGTGCCCCCTTCCAGGAACTCTCGCCGTGGCATCGCCAGGGCTCCTCATGTGCTTCAGAAAGACAGCGCCGGACGCTCTCCTTGCAAACTGTATCCGGATCAGCACCCTCCGTCGTGATGTCCCGCGGCGCCCGCCGTCTCGACCAGGCCTCGTGCCCACTCGCGGTCCTCCTCGCAGAGCGGCGGGACGGGCGGCACCGAATAGTCGAGCATGCGACGGTACGGCCCCTCCAGGTAGGCTTGCCGCGCAGCCACCTGCAAGTCGAGGGGGACGTCGGGCGCCGGGTCGATCAGAGGGACCGGGATGCAAGGAAGCTGCTCGCGGATGTCGACGGGGAAGAGCGTGTAGTCCACCCACTTGTCTTGTCGCCCCGTGCTCTTGTTCAACGTGACGAGGTAGTCGCAGTCGAGCTTCTCCACCAGCGCGAAGAGCTCCGGATAAGGGAAAAGCCGCTTCCCCTCGCGCAGGAAGTCCAGCTCGATCAAGTGCGCGGGGCTCTCGAGGATCTCGCGCTGCTTCTCCTCGTACGCCCGGCGGTCCGGCCCCGGCCGCTTGTTGGAGGGGCTCACGATCTCGAGGAGGGTGACGAGCCGGTGACCCCGCGCCGCGTCGCGGATCTCGACCAGGTGGTGCTTGAGCGGGTCCGTGCGCACGCGGACCTGGATCCCTTCGCTGGTCATCGTGCGTGGCCGATCGAGGAGCCCCGTGCCCGCCGCGGGTCGATCGGGTCTGGGCGGCCGCACCACGGCGACATCCGGGACGAGCCGGTGGGGCCCGCCGGCCTCGAGGACGATGCCCATCTCGGGGCGCATCTGCAGACGCGCATAGTACGGCGGCGGAAGGCTCTCGTTCAAGAGAGCACGAATCCGTCCAGCGAGGGCGTCGTGGAAATCGGGCCAAATGTCCGGGGCTTCCACGTAGGGATCCATTCCCGGAAAGATTGGCTCGGAGGTCACGCTACGGGCTCCTTTGCGATCAGCATCAGGGAAACCCATTGTACTCTGGAAAGACCAGCTTGACGCCACCGGCCCGCGCACCCCGCACCCGCACACTCTCGCGAGAGCCTGTGGGCGGTGCGTTCGCTCGGCGGACGCCATCCGTCCTGGCGTTCGGGGTCGTTCGCACGGCTCAACCCTCCGTGCAGGCGAAGGCGCAAGTCAACGCCAGCCGTCAGCTACTGGATCCATCGCCCGGATCTCCCAGGGAGCGGATCCGACTCCCGGCTCCTCAGCGTGCGGTCTTGGCTTGACTTTCAGCCGTCCCCGCTCTAAGGGGAAGCTCGCGGACAGCGCCCGACGGGGACGGAGGTCGGGACCGGCAATGGGGGCACCCCCCCCCCCCGCACGGGCCCGTTACGTATTCTATCTTTCCCTTCCATGGCATTGACCGGGGCCTTCGACCGGAGCTTCCTGGCGGAGATCCCTCTCCCCCTTCCGCGCCTCTACACACGGGCGCACCACGCCAAGGGGGAGCGGGAGCGGCACGACCACGCCCTGCACCTCCTCGAGGCGGGCCTGAAGCTCGCCGCGGCAGCCCTGGTCTCGCGGTACCGAGGCTCGGGGGAGCGCGCCGAGAAGGTCGACGCAACCCTCCGGCACCTGGCCCTGCCCTCCCTCGGGCAGTGGAGGGACATCGTCCGGGGGACCCTGGGCTTCCTCGCGGGGCCGCCCCTCGCGGACCCCTGGGCCCGGAGGATCGCCGAGCGCCTGGGGGCGGCGCGGGAGGACGGCGCCCTCGTGGAGATCTTCGGCGTCTTGGCCCGGGCGGCGGCCTACGCCGGCCGGGCGAGCGCCCGCGTCACGGTCCTCGACCTCCTCGACCTCCTTCTTCCCGCCTACCGGAACGCCATGTCCGGGGCTCACGGCTCCATCAAGGCCGACCCCGCCTCCTACCGGGAGGCGGCGCCGGCGCTCCTCGCGCTGGCGAGGGAGATGCTCGAGGGATCGGCCATCCTCGGCGGAGGGCGCCTGGTCTATGCGGAGGACGTGAAGGTCGGGCCTCGGGGCGAGCACCAGGTTGTCTGGATGGACCTCTCCGGGCCCACGGCCCTGCGCCGGCAGGCCCCCGAGACCGCGGGGGACACCGCGGCCGTCCTCCCGGGGAGGCTCTACCTGGAGATCGGCTCCGGCGAGCACCTCCCCCTCCATCCGCTCCTCTACTACCAGCCGGGGGAGGTGCTGGACCAGGTGTTCTTCCTGAACCGGGCCCGGGGAGGGAGGAGCGGCATCCAGTTCCTCTCCTACGAGACGGGCGAGTTCTACCTGCCGGGCCGCGACCGGCTGGGCGACCTCCTCGTGGGGGACCTGGAGGAGCTCCTCGCTTGGGTGACCTCCCGGAAGATCGCAGAGGGGGAGCTGGAAGAGCTTGCCGAGAGGTCGCGCTCGGATGCCAGGGCGGGAGGGGAAGCGGCCGAGGAAGAGGTGCCGGCGGAGCCTGCGGGGACGCTCCTCGGCGACTTCGAGGTCCTGGGGGAGCTGGGGCGTGGAGGGATGGCCGTCGTGTACCTGGCGAGGCAGCGGAGCCTCGGGCGCCTGGTGGCGCTCAAGGTGCTCCCTCCCACGCTCCAGGACGACGCCGTGGCGCTCGGCCGGTTCCGCCAGGAGGTCCGGGCGCTCTCGCGGTGCGACCACCCGAACGTGGTGAAGATCCTCAGCTCGGGCGAGGCCGGCGGGACCTGCTTTTATGCGATGGAGCACATCGACGGGGGCGACCTGGGAGCGGTCGTCCAGGCCCTCCGGCGCTACCGTTCGGGGGGCGTGGAGTTCCTCCGGGAGAGCCACTTCGACCGGGCCGCCTCGGCGGCCGCCCGGCTCGAGGGGCACCCCACCTGGGTGAACGCCCTGGCCTTCAGCCCCGGCAGCGGTCTCCTCGCGTCCGCCTCCGACGATGGCACGGTGCGGCTCTGGGACCCGGTGGTCCGGAAGGAGACCGCGCGTCTCTCCGGGCACCTGGGCCCCGTCCGGTCCGTCGCCTTCAGCCCCGACGGGGCGCGGCTCGTCTCGGGGTCCGCCGACGGAACGCTCCGGCTCTGGGATCCCGGGACGGGCAAGGAGCTGAAGTCCTTCCAGGGGCATGCCGCAGCGGTGAGGTCCGTGGCCTTCAGCCCGGACGGGGCGCGGATCGCCTCGGGCTCGTTCGACCGAACGGTCCGCCTCTGGCGCGCCTCGACGGGGGAGGAGCTTTCGCGGATGGAGGGGCACGAGGCCATCGTGAACGCCATCGCCTTCAGTCCCGACGGGCGGCGGATCGCATCGGCCGCATTCGATGGAACCATCCGCCTCTGCGAACTTCCGGGCGGCCGCGAGGCGGCGAGGATCCGGGGGCACAAGAGCCCGATCCTCTCCCTGGCCTTCAGCCCCGACGGTGCGCGCCTGGCCTCAGGGTCCAGGGACTCTTCGGTAAAGCTGTGGGCCGTCGAGGAAGGCCGGCTCGAACTTTCCGAGTTCCTCCTCGGCCACGCAGGCGGCGTCGAGGCCCTGGCCTTCAGCGGCGATGGGAGTCAGCTCTTCTCGGGATCGATCGACGGATCGCTCCGCATCTGGGATCCAGGTTCGGGGAAGGCGGTGGGGAAGGTGAGCGGCCACGGGGGCGACGTCGTGTGGCTTTCCTTCAGCCCGGACGGAAAGAGGATCGCATCGGCCGGCGCAGGAGGGGATCCGACGGTCCGCATCTGGGATGCGGCGACAGGAGAGGAGGAGGCGCGCCTCGAGGGCCACGGGAAGGAGGTCCGGTGCGTTGTCTTCAGCCCCGATGGGAAGCTCCTCGCATCGGGAGGCTTCGACCGGACCATCCGGCTCTGGGATGCAGAAACCGGCAGGCTGGCGAAACGGCTCGTGGGCCATAACGACATCCTCTCTCTCTCGTTCAGCCCGGATGGGCGGAGGCTGGCCTCCGGGTTGCGCGACAGGGAGATCCGCATCTGGGATGTCTCGAGCGGGAAGGAAACGGGCAAGCTCGAAGGGCACACGGATAACGTCCGCGTGGTGATCTTCTTCCCGGATGGCCGGCGCCTCGCCTCGGCCGGCACCGATGGCACGGTCTGCCTGTGGGACCTGGAGGCGGGGAAGGAGATCGAGAAGTTCACCGGGCACGAGGGACCCATCTACGCCCTGGACTTGAGGTGCGACGGGAACCTCCTCGCATCGGCCGGGGAGGACAAGGCCATCCGGCTCTGGGACCTGGAAACCGGGGCGGCGAAGCGTCTCGAAGGGCACGCCGCACCTGTGATTGCCCTGGCCTTCCGGCCGGATGGAAGGCTTCTCGCCTCGGGGTCCGCCGACGGGTCGATCCGGATCTGGGACCTCGAGGATCTGCGCGAGGTGTCTCGCATCGAGGGGCATGAGGCTGGAATACGATGCGTGGCCATCAGCCCCGACGGGAAGTTCGTGGCATCCGGTGGCGGCGACAGGACGGTCCGGCTGTGGGAATTCCCGGAACCATCGAGGGCCATCCTTTCCGGTTACCTCCGAGGGATAGGCTCGCTGGCCTTCCATTCCAGGGTGAACCGGGTGGCTTCGGGATCCGGATACGACGTGGTCCTCTGGAACCTGGAGGACGGCCGGAAGCAGGTCCTCCGGAGATCGGGGGGCGACGTGGCGCTCCTGGAAGACGGGAAGGTGGTCTCCTTCACCTATAGCGATGGCGAGGTCCGGGTGTGGGACCCGAACAGCGGGAAGGAGCTGGAGCGGGTCGCTCTCGAGCCATCGTTCCGCTGGAAATCGGGAATCGCCTTCAGCCCCGATGGAACCCGGGCCGCGAAGACCGACAACGGCGGGCAGGTCCTCCTCTGGGATCTCTCTTCGGGCAAGCTCGCGGCCAGGCTCGAGGGGTCTTCCGGCCGGGCCGGCCCGGTCGCGTTCGGCCCCGGGGGGAAGCTCCTCGCCGCGGCCTTCAACGGGGACCGCACGATCGTCATCTGGGACATCGCGAGGCTCGAGGAGGTCCGGAGGCTCCGGGGACATTCCGCCGACGTGACGTCGCTCGCGTTCAGCCCCGAAGGGAAGCTGCTCGCATCGGGCTCGCTGGATGCCACGGTCCGGGTCTGGCGCGTCGAGTCGGGGGAAGCGGTCCCACGCCTGGAGCATCCCATCCCGGTGGCCTCCGTCGCCTTCAGCCCCGATGGCTCGCTCCTCGCCTCCGGCTGCCGGGACGGGGCGATCCGGTTCTGGGACCCGGCATCGGGGGAGGAGCTGGGCAGGTTCGAGGGGCACGCGGGCGAGGTGGCCCGCCTGGCCTTCAGCCGGGATGGGAGGCGGCTGGCCTCCGGAGGCGGGGATCGCACGCTCCGGCTGTGGAGAGGCATCGATCTCCTTTCGGAGGCTCGCGGAGACAGGGTCGCCCCGGTGGAGCAGGCGGCCGGCTTCTTCCTGGATGGGGTCTCCGTGCGGCCCGCGCTCACCAACCGCTTCACCTGGCTTTCCGATCCCCGCAGCCACGAGCCGCTCCGGAAGGACATCTTCCGTCTCTCCGCTTCAGCGGTGGAAGGGCTGATCCTGGATCCGCCCGATCCGGAGCAGGACCGGAAGGTCCTCGAGAGGTTGCGCGCTCCAGGGGGCGGGGAAGAGGCCGAGGGCGCTGCCCTCTACCTCGAGGGGTCCCTCCTCCAGAGGGAAGGGAGGCATCGCGAGGCGGCGGAGAAGCTCGAGAAGGCCCTGGCCGCCTCGAGGGATCCGGAGATCGCCGCTCGGCTTTCCGAGAGCCTCCGAAAGACCGGGGAGGCAGCTTCGGCGGAGGGCGTCCTCCGGAAGGCCCTCGAGGAAGGCAACCTGAAGCCCGGGCACGTCTGGCTCCTCTGGGCCGTCAGCGTGATCGACCTGAAGAGGTCCCCGGAGGAGTTCCTGGCGAGCCTCGGCGGCGCGGTTCAGGATTCGCTGCCGGAGCCCCTGGCCGACCTCCGCTGGCTCCTCGAGAGGCTGGAGAAGAAAGCGCCCGTCCGGATCAACTGTGGAGGAGGCGAGTTCGCGGGCCAGGACGGGGCCGCCTGGGGCCGCGACAGGTTTTTCACCGGAGGCAGCGAGGCAATCTGGTTCGCGGGAGAAGTGGCAGGCACCGAGGATGACCTCCTCTACCATTCGGAGCGCTATTTCCCCCCGGAGGAGGCATCGTCCGCCGCCTACCGCATCCCACTCCTCCCCGGCCGCTACCGCCTCACCCTCCACTTCGCCGAGGTCTACTTCCAGGAGCCGGGCATGCGCAGGTTCGACGTCCGCGTCGAGGGAGCGAAGTTCCTCGATGACTACGATCCCCGCGAGCGGGTGGGCTTCGCCGCGGCCGACCGGCAGTCCCACGATGTCGACGTGACCGACGGCGTCCTGGACATCGAGTTCGTCCCCAGGGTGGAGAATCCCAAGGTCAGCGCCATCGAGGTCCGGCCGGTGGAGTAGCGCCCGCCTCCGCTCCGACCTGAGGGCTTGACCAGCTTCTCCGACGGGGCGGCGACGGAGGCCAGGCCCAACTTGAACACCGTGCCCTCCCCCATGGGCGGCGCGGGCCCGGCCTGGGAAGGTGTCCGGGACCTCGGGGCGAAGCGAGGGGGCGCGGTCCGCCCTCGCCGCGCCGCGCCGTGCTAGGTCTGTCCGAGATCGCCGTCGCCACGGTCAGGAGGGATCCCTCAGCCCGAGCCGCACGATTCCCCTTGACATCTCAGCTCGTTCCACTGCTTCTTGGCGCTCAGGAGGTGAGAGGACGCTCCCCCGGCGCCACAGGTTGCGTCGGGCGCCCTCCCTGGGCTCTGGCGACTGTCAAAGCTGCGAGCTAAGCCACAAAACAAGGTAGGGTCCTGATGAGAATGCCCATCCACCCAATGGCTCCCAAAGCGGAACGTCCTGATCGAGATCCTCGAGGCTCGGGTCGGAGAGCCCGAAGGTCTCGCGGTTCGACCCAGCCCGTCGCAACAGGGTGACGTAGAGGTTCGCGGTCGTGCGGTGCCCTGCGTGCCCGTAGCCGGGGCCATCGAGGTACCGGCCGGTCTGCAGTCTGCCGCCTGTGCTTCCGATCACCACCATCGGACACTCCGAGCAGCGCCAGGGGTGCGCTTCGGCGCCGTCGCTCAGCTACACGATCACCGTGTTGTCGAGCCTTGACCCCACCTGTCCGCGCATGGGCGGCCGCGCGCTGGCGCATGGGTCTGCGAGCACGGCGCCGTGTCTCCCGGTCCCCCGCGGTCCGCCTGCGCGCGACACAACTTCCCCCCGAAGAGGACTTGACTGCGAGGGCGCGCTGGTCAAGACTGCTCTTCTCTTCCAGCATAGCTTCGCGCCGTGAACTGGTAACCCCCAGGGCAAGGAGCGGATCATGAAGTCCGGGACTCGTTGGCAGATCTTCGCGTGGTCGGCGTGCGTCGGCTTCGTCATCGCGGCATCGCTCTCGACCTTCGCCTGGACTCAGGCGAAAGAGGAGGGGGGCCGGGAGGGAGGGAAGGCCGCGCCGAGCGGACCCGAGGACAAGGGCGACAAGGGCAAGGGGGGCAAGGCCGCCGAGGGCAAGAACAAGGGAGGAGTCGGCAACCAGGGGAAGGCCAAGGGCGGCGAGGGAGACGGAACGAAGGCAGGCGAGAAGGACAAGGTAAAGGGTGGCGAGAAGGACAAGGAGGAGGGTCGTGAGAAGGGCCAGGCGAAGGGGGGCGAGAAGTCCAAGGTGAAGGGTGGCAGCGAGGGCTCGGGCGGCGAGGGCGCGGCCGGCGCCGGGGACGAGCCCGAGAGGGGATCGGACGAAGGCGACGAGGACGCAGCGTACGGGCCGCCGAAGCCCGCGAGCATCGACGAGGCGTACGTCCGCGACCACCTCGAGAGCTACCTGCACCCCACGGAGCTTCAGGTCCTCAAGGGCGGGAAGGTCCGGCTCGTTTTCGATCTCCTCCAGAAGGACCACGAGCAGGACACGGCCTTCACCCCGAACATCGGGACCGCCCTGGACAGCACGTTCCGCTGGACCGTGGAGCGGGACGAGGAATGGACGACCTACACGAGCGGGAGGCGGGAGCCCGACGTCGTCGGCGTCAAGGCCTCGAACAGCGGCATCGCGCTCCTCAACTGCTGGTTCACCGATGACGTCGAGATCGCGGCAGACTTCCAGCTCGCCGCGACGTTCTCGAGGAAGAACACCTTCGCCGTCGTCTTCGCGAACGACGCGAAGCAGCCGCTGGCCCTCGGGAACAACGCCGGCACGCAGTGCGTGACCTACAAGAAGGGCGCGGCGACCAAGACCCAGGGCGCCGTCGAGCCCCTCATCTTCCGGAACTCGACGAAGCTGAAGCTCAAGGTCCTGGGCGGCCAGTTCGAGGCGATACGCGACAAGCGGTCGCGGCAGAAGATGCGCTACGAGAGGAAGGACTTCGCGAGCGGCCGCGTCGGTTTCCTGTGGTCGGGCGGGGTCACGGGGATCATCACCGGCATCGAGGTGGTCGGGACGGTGGACTGGAAGCGGATGGCCCAGGAGCTGCGGAAGAAGACCGGGAAATGAGGGCGCGGGGCGTGGACTTCGACCAGGCCGGCAAGGGCGCGGTGCGCTTCAGCCACGCGAGCTCCGAGGAGAACATCCGCGAGGCGGCGCAGGGTGTAGTCGCCGAGCCTGCCGAGCGGTTCCTCGCCGGGCTCCTCGGGCTCGCCGTATCTGTCTACCGGAGGTGAAGCCGACCCGTGGCTTGAGGCTCACGGCTCTGCCGCGCCCGATCCGTGGCCAAGGTCATACGCCGCCCCGAGAGCTGCCGGAAGTACGGCAACTCGGCGCCGCGAGGTATACTCAGCTCGACCCTCACCCCGGAGGCACCCATGAGCAGAATCCTTTCGCTCCTCGTCTTTCTCGCCGGTCTCGCCGCCGCCTTCTCCTGCGCCCTCTTGAGGAGGGAGGACTCCGGAGACACCACGCAAGAGCAGGTGGCGGACGTCGCGCACCTGGAGTTGCCCGTCTTCGAGGACACGAAGAGAGCACGCAACGAGAAGCTCCGCGAGGTCTTCGAGGACTACCTCAGACGGCAAGGAAGGACCGTGTCGGCCGCGACCGTCACAGCGTTCCACCGCATCCTCAAGGACCACGGCCTGACCACGTTCGAGGACTTCCTCGCGGCGGAGACCACCCCGCTCCATCACGTCAGGGACCCAGATTCCGGAGACGAGGTCCCGGTGTTCGGTGCGCTCGGCTCCGACGTGATCAACCCGTGGCTCGGAGCGCTTGAGGTCGTCGAGGGCAACCCCCTGGAGGAGCAGCCCCTCTACGCCCTCGCCTCCAATGCTCTCCGCGAGCACATCGACTTCGCGCTGATCGGGGTCAAGGACCCGAACCTCTCCCTCGACCTCCTGCCGCCGAAGCTGCGCGAGAACGCCGAGCTCGCCTACTGCCGCCTCAATCCGACCGGCAGGTTCGACGGCGGCTTCGACCACCCCCTCTTCTACGCCACGGTCCGCGAGGCGGCGAAGAAGCTCTTCCGGGAGGACTACCCCAGGGCGAAGCCCTCCATGGCCGACCTCGTGGTGCCGGAGGAGAGGGGCGGCTTCGGGATCCGCTCCTGCCTCCTGTGTCATGACCGGAGCCACCGCGGGGTCTACAAGCGCCTGCTCGGCCAGGGGCTCTACCTCGAGGCCAAGGCCGCCGGGCTCCCGGAAGGGAGCGACGACGCCCGCAGGGCGAAGGAGAGCGCGGCGGTCTTCCTGCGCGCCGCCGGGGAGGTGCTCGATGCGTTCCCCGGAAAGATCGACGCCGAGGCGGTGCGCAGGTCGCTGGTCCTCGTCTCCGGCGACGACCTCGAGCGCCTGAAGCCCGGCTTCGACGACCTCGCCGGCGCGTTGAGGAGGCTCGGCTGCACGAAGTGCCACAGCACTGACAACACCCAGTCGGAGGACAAGAACCCCGTGGTCCACGAGGCGTGGGCGCTCCACCCGAGCAACTACTACAAGACCGAGAACATCAAGATGCTCGCTGCGCTCATCGACTTCAGCGACCTCGACCAGAGCAAGCTCCTGCGCAAGGTGGCGGCGGAGTCGGAGCACGAGGGGGCCGACGAGCTCAAGCTCCCTCCGGAGGATGTGGCGCGGGAGCTGCGGTCCGCCCTCGATCGCTGGCTCTACTCCTTCCGTGGGTGAGGTCCGGGCTCAACGCGTCCTGCCCCCGCCCCGCCGGCGCGATCTTCGTGGCGCCGGGCCTCTTCGAGGTCGCCGCGGGAGCGGAGCAGGCGGCCGAGCCCGGTGTGGGCCCTGGCGTAACATCATTTGTCTCCAGCAGCAAGACTTCCGCGGTTACCCAGGATGCGCCTGGGCCTCTAGGGCTAGATGCACTCGTTGATGATCGCCTCCAGCACCTCCTGCCGGCCGCTCGCGTTCGGCTGCGCCTCGCCCTTCTCGAGCATGTAGGCCTCGAGCTCCTTGAAGCCGGCCTTGCCCGCTTCGATCCGGGCGCCGATCCCCTTGTCCCAGGACGCGTAGCGCTCCTTCAGGAACGCCTCGAGGCGGCCGTCCGTCCGGATCGCGGCGGCGATCTTGAGCCCTCGGGCGAAGGCGTCCATGCCCGCGATGTGGGCGTGGAAGAGGTCCGCGGGCTCGAAGCTCTCGCGGCGCACCTTGGCGTCGAAGTTGAGGCCGCCCGTCACGAATCCGCCCATCTTGAGGACCGTGAGCATCACCTGGGCCGCGAGGTACAGGTCCGTGGGGAACTGGTCCGTGTCCCAGCCGAGGAGCAGGTCGCCCATGTTGGCGTCGATGGACCCGAGCGCGCCCGCCGCGGCGGCCACCTCGAGCTCGTGCTGCATGGTGTGGCCCGCGAGGGTCGCGTGGTTCGTCTCGATGTTGAGCTTGAAGTGCTCGAGGAGGCCGTACTCCCGGAGGAAGTTGAGGCAGGCCGCCGCGTCCGAGTCGTACTGGTGCTTCGTGGGCTCCTTCGGCTTCGGCTCGATGTAGAAC
>JACQVW010000108.1 GCA_016209535.1 Planctomycetota bacterium
CCTCGGGCGGCGGCGGCGCGAGCGCCTTCGACGTGGTCCTCGCCGCGAGCCTCGAGGTGCGGAGCGCGGTCGTCTTCGCGAGCCTCGTCGTCGTGCTCGTCTTCCTGCCCGTCCTCTTCCTCGAGGGCCTCGCGGGCTCCTTCTTCCGGCCCCTCGCCTACGCCTACATGCTGGCGATCTCCGCCTCGCTCCTCGTCGCCCTCACGGTGACTCCCGCCCTCTGCCTCGTCCTCCTGCCGCGGGCGCCCGAGCGGCCCCGCGACGCCCTGCTCGTGCGCGCCCTCAAGGCCCTCTACCGTGCTGTCCTGCCGCCCATCGTCGCGCGGCCCCGGGCCGTCGCCGCCGCCCTCCTCGCCTCGTTCGTCCTCACGGGCCTCGGGGTGACGCGCCTCGGCGAGGAGTTCCTGCCGAGCTTCAAGGAGACGGACTTCCTCATGCACTGGGTCGAGAAGCCCGGGACCTCGCTCGAGGCCATGCGCCGGATCACGATCCGCGCCAGCCGGGAGCTCCGCTCCATCCCCGGCGTGCGCAACTTCGGCTCCCACATCGGCCGCGCCGAGGTCGCCGACGAGGTCGTGGGCCCCAACTTCACCGAGCTCTGGATCAGCATCGACCCCGCCGCGGACCACGACGCGACCGTCGCGAGGATCCAGGAGGCCGTCGACGGCTACCCGGGCCTCTACCGCGACCTCCTCACGTACTTGAAGGAGCGGATCAAGGAGGTCTTGACGGGCGCAAGCGCCACCGTGGTCGTGCGCGTCTTCGGCCCCGACCTGGACGCTCTCAGGTCGAAGGCGCAGGAGCTCGCGCGGACCATCGGGGAGATCGAGGGCGTCGCGGACCTGAAGGTGGAGCCCCAGGTGCTCGTGCCGCAGGTCACCGTGCGCTTGAGGCCCGAGGCGGCGGAGCGCTACGGCCTCACGCCGGGCCGCGTGCGCGAGGCGGCGGCGACGCTCCTGAAGGGCAAGACCGTGGGCCAGATCTACGAGGGCCAGAGGATCGTCGAGGTGGCCATCTGGGGCCACGAGAGGATCCGGGGCGACCTGGCGGCGCTGAGGGCGTTGCCCATCGAGGCTCCCGGCGGCGCCATGGTCCCCTTGGGCGAGCTCGCCGAGGTGGCCATCGCGCCCGCGCCGAACGGAGTCCAGCGCGAGGGCGCGTCGCGGCGCCTCGACGTGACCTTGAACGTCCGCGGCCGCGACCTGGGCTCCGTGGCGCGCGAGGTCGAGGAGCGCGTGCGCGCGATCCCCTTCGACCGCGGCTACCACGCGGAGGTCCTCGGCGAGTACAGGGCCCGGGGCGAGGCGCGGAGGAGGCTCCTCGCCCTCTCGGGGCTCGCGCTCCTCGGGATCGCCCTCCTCTTGCATGCGGACTTCCGCTCGGCGAGGCTCACGCTCCTCGTCCTCCTCACGCTGCCCTTCGCGCTCATCGGCGGCGTCCTGGGCGCCTTCCTCGGGGGCGGCGTCCTCTCCCTGGGCTCCCTCATCGGCTTCGTCACGGTCCTGGGGATCGCGGCGCGGAACGGGATCCTCCTCGTGAGCCACTACCGGCACCTCGAGGAGGTCGAGGGCGAGCCCTTCGGCCCGGCCCTGGTGCTGCGGGGGGCCGAGGAGCGGCTCTCGCCGATCCTCATGACGGCGCTCTGCGCGGGCCTCGCGCTCCTGCCGCTCGCGGTCGCGGGGAACGTGCCCGGCCACGAGATCGAGCACCCCATGGCGCTGGTGATCCTGGGCGGCCTGCTCACCTCGACTGCGCTGAACGTGCTCTTCCTGCCGGCGCTGTACGCGATGGTCAGGGGGCGGGGACGGTGAGAGGAAGGCGCGGGGGCGTCCCCTCGCCCGCATCGACGAGCCGGCGGAGGTGCTCTGGGTCGCGGCGCTGATGAGAAAGGTGCCACTGCACCGCACGGAATGAGATCACCCCACGATCCTCCGCGCCGCCTCGTCCAGGTGCCAGCGGACGCCCACGCCCTGGAGCTACATGCCGATGCCCGTCAAGGGGAGGCGGCGCGGGGCGGGAGCTGATCTCCAGCGTGTACGAGCCGGTGCCGTCGATCGGCCACACCACGAGCCCGAGGACTCTCGTGGTGCGGAAGGTCAGAGAGCAGGCGTGCGGCGGCTCCGCCACGAACGAGTTAGGGCACACTAGCAGCAACTGCCCGCTGCCCTTCTCCTCCTGGACTTCGAGGATGAAGGAGTCGCTCGGGTCGTGGGTGAGGCGGAACTCCAGGCTCTGGGGCCCGTCGACATACAGGCGGTAACCGTCCTCGTCCCAGCTCTCGTCCGAGTTGAACGATATTCTTCCGGCCACACGGATGGCGCAGCCTGGACGGATATCCCCCAGCGGCTGCCAGTCCTCGAAGTCGAAGTTCGGTTCCCTCTCGGCGTGCTCTGGGAGGCACTCGTTTTTTTCGCCCGTCCCGTCAACGTCCGGCCTCATCTCCTCGGTGAACGCAGCCACCTCGAGGGAGTAGTCTCCCCTCCCTACCCACGGGACGACGACTATGTCCACGATCTCGATGCCTCCCAGGGCGACTTGACAGACCTCAGGCGTGCTGACCCTCTCGCATTCCCGGATGACCGCATCCGTGTTCGGGTCGGACACGACGAGGTCGAAGTCGGCTCCCCGGTCGTGGTGTAGCTTGATCTCGAGGACTTCCCCCCCGTTGGCCCACAGGCGGTAACCGTCCACGTCAAAGGTCACGTCGTCGTTCACCGAGACGTCGCCATGGATCGCGAACTCCCCCCCTGGCCGGACCTCTCCCAGCAACTGGGTATCCTTCAGATCATCGTTCGGCTCCTCCTCCGGCACGTCCACGCCGTCCAAGGGTCCCGTTCCGATCCGCGAGGCCCTCCACGTGAGGCTCGCGCGGCCCGGGCACCCGCTCGGATCCCCAGGGGTGACCTCGACCTCGATCTCTCCCCCGGCCTCGCCCCGGCACTGGAGGGTCCCGCCGATGATGCAGTTCGTGTCTCCTGGCAAGATGACGTCGAACTTGCCTTTCTTGGAGATCCTCACCGGAGGCGAAAATCGGACGCTCTTCGCTACGTCGAGGGTGCAACCGCCCCCCAAGAGCCGGAATCCAGTCGAGAGGGACGTCAACGAGCCGCCCTCGACGATGAAGGCGAACATCTTCCCCTGTGAGGTCTCGCCGAACCAAGGCCCGTCCAGGTCACAGCCCCCTGGATCCGAACCAGACCCGGCGCCGCCTCCCCCTTTGCATCCGTTCAGCGTCGGGGAAAGTAGCAGGATGGGAATGGCGGTCGCTCGGAGGAGGCACTTGCTCGTTTCCATGGTGGTCGGCTCTCCTTTCTGGCCGGTGGTGGACTCGGGCCTTCATTTTGGCATCCCCTGAGAGACACACGGCCCTGAATCCTTACAAGAACCGTCCCACGCCTGCTTGCCGGCCGTTTGCGAGCGGAGTACCTTGACTTCCGCGTAGGCCATGTCCAAACGGAGAGCTTCCAACCGATCCCTTCGCCTTGCGGTGACCGCCACTCTATGTCTCTGTCGCAGCTCCGGGGCCCAAACTCCGCGGCTCCTGGCAGCCGGCAGGGCCGTCACCGGGGTCCTCGAGGCGGATAGCCCGCTCCTCGAGGGCAAGGAACGCGGCGAGGCCTTCTCGTTCGTGGCCCCAAAGGACGGGAAGGTGACTCTCATCCTCGAGTCGTGGGAGTTCGATCCGCGGCTCAACGTGCGCGATGCGAGGGGCATGCTGATCGTCGAGGATGACCAGAGCGGCCTGGGTGATGGCGCCTCGGTCGTCCTCGACGCAGTGGAAGGCCAGGAGTACTCCGTCGCGGCCGCGAGCGCCGACCCCGAGGGACTGGGCGCCTTCCGCCTGGCAGTGGAAGCTGGCGACCGGAGGGACAAGGCGTCCCTGAGCTCCCCCGCGGCCAACCGGGACTGGTGTAGGGAGGCCCTGAAGAGGGACCTGACGCCATCGCGCAAGCTTCAGGTCCTGATGCGGCTATCGGTCTGCCTCTACCTCCTCAAGGAGAACGAGGCCGCCATCGAGGCTCTCGAGAGCGCGATCGAACTCGGCCGCAAGCTGGAACGGTCGAAGAACGAGGCGTGGATGACCGCTTTCCTCGGCGGCTGCCATGAACGGTTGTATCGCTGGAGCGAGGCGCTTGGGCACTACCAGCGAGCCCTGGAGCTCTACGAGGAAAAGGGGAACGCGAAGAAGCAGGCGATCCTGCACGGCGTGCTTGGCATCACGTACAAGCAACTATATCGACCGGCGGAGGCCATCGAACACTTCCAGCGGGCGCTTACCCTCGAAAAGACTGCAGGGAACAAGCCGCAGGTCGCGATCCTGCTTCGGGACATCGGGAACGTGTACCTGGACCTGGACCAGTGCGACCGGGCCATCGAGCACTACGAGCGCGCCCTGGAGATCTTCCAGGAGCTGGAGAACGTCGCCGCGCAAGGCGGCGTCTTCTCGAATCTCGGCCTAGCCTACCACCACCTGCGGCGCTGGAAGGAGGCCATCCGCAACTTCGAGGAGGCCCTGGATCTCGCCGGCCGAGCCGGAGACCGGGAGCTCAGGGGCGCCGCCCTGGGGAACCTCGCCCAGACCTACGAGCAGACGGGCCGGTTCTCCAAGGCGCGGGATCTCTACCTGGAGGCCCTCGGGATCCACGAGGAGCCAGGGCGCCTCGAGTCTCAGGCCAGCGTCCTCAGCGGCCTCGGCGGCGCCCTTGCTGGTCTCGGGCGCATCGAGGAAGCGATCGAGTCCTTCGAGAAAGCGCTCGCTATCCACCGGAAGACGGGTAACAAGCGGAAGGAGGCCTACACCCTCGGCGGCATGGGGAACTTCTATCAGGGCATCGCGCGCCCGGAGAAGGCCATCGAGTGCACCGAAGCAGCGCTTGAGATCTTCCGAGCGCACGGGGACCAGGTCGGGGAAGCGAAGGCCCTCGGGAACCTTGGGGTCACCTACTTGACCCTGGGGGACCCTCGGAAGGCCATCGGTCTTGAGGAAGAGTCACTCGAGCTCGCTCGGAAGCTCGGACACTCCCCGGCGCAGGCCAGCTCCCTTGCCAATCTCGGCGGCGCCTACCTCCTCCTTGGCGATTGGGAGAAGGCGGAGCGCTGCATGGAAGAGGCTGTACGGATCGACAAGAAGAACGGCTACGTGACGGGTGAGGCGATCCAGTACGCGAACCTTGGATTGCTGAAGATGCACCGCGGCAAACTCGAGAAGGGGCTCGAGCTCCTCTTGAGGGCCTTCACTCTCAAAGACGCCTTGCAAGGCGACCACTTCTGCACCCTTCTGCAGAACCTCGCAGAATCCTACCGGCTCCTCGGCCGGTTCGACGAGAGCTTGAGGCACGCCAAGAAAGCCCTGGACTCATTGAATGAAACGAGCGCCCATCAGACGGAAGCGCGCACCTATGTCACCCTCGCCCGGACGCTCGCCGCCCAGGGAAGGACCAAGCCCGCCCTGGAGGCGTTCCGGCGGGCGCATCGCCTCACGATGCGGATGCTCGGGCGCGTGGAGGCAGGCCTCGAGGAGTCCCTCATCTCGGCGTTCACCACCCACGAAGGACGTCATGCGCTGGACGACCACTTGAAGCTCCTCTTGACGCCCGCGACCGGCGCTTCGAGCGAGCAAGACGAAGGGCGCCGTCTCCTCGAAGCCTTGCGCCTGGTCGAGGATCTCCGCGCCCGGGCTTTCGTCCAGGCCCTCCGGGCAGGCGAACACCGCGATCTCTTGAGCCCCGAAGGGAAGAGGTCGTGGGCCCAGATCCAGGCCTTGAGGAAATTGATGGCCGAGCTGGCGCGGCCCGATAGAGGAGAGGCGCTCTCGGAGGAGAACGCGGCACTGGTGAAGGAGCTGGAGGGAGAGATCCATGCCCTCGAGCGGAAGCTCAAGGCCGGTGAGCCGAAGTACGCCGAGGTCTTCGGCAGCGCCCAGGAGGTCGACCTGGAGGCCCTCGGGAAGGTCTTAGGCCCCAAGGAGATCCTCATCCATTACACCGTGCTCGACGATGCCCTTACGGTCCTCCTCTGGCAGCACGGGGGCACCCTCGAGGCGCGGACCCTCGAGCTCGGCCGGAAGAAGCTCGAGGCTGAGGTCAGGTCCGCCCTGGAGGACATCACGGCCGGTCGACCGCTCCCCGGACTGAAAGCAAGGCTCCGTAACTTGAGGCGGCTCCTCCTCGAGGGATTCGAGGAGAGACTGGATGGCATTGAGGGCTTGCTCGTTGTTCCGGACGGGATCCTCTTCATGCTCCCGTTCGAGTCACTCTTCCTCGAGGACGGCAGGTTCCTCGTGGAACGGTGGGGGGTGCGGTACGGTCCCTCGATTCGCGTGCTCGCGGAGCTGGAAGGCAAGAGCCCGGCCAGCTCGCAGTACCAGATCGTCCTCTATGGGGACCCAGCGTTCGGTGGAGGGCTGGAAGTGACAGGCACAGCTTCCGTCCCGACGGTAATTCGCGGCGAAGAGCCGATCCCTCCCTTGCCGCACGCGGGCAGGGAAGCCGAGAGCATCTCGGCCCTGTTTCCCCGCAGGCTCGTCCGCCTCCGAGAGGACGCCACTGAGGCCAGGTTCAAGCTCGAGTGCGGCCAGGGGACGATCCTCCACGTCGCAACGCACGGGAGGTTCTCCGCAGGGACTCGAACTGCCCTCACCGGCATCGGCGCGCCGCTCTATAACTCTTGGCTTGCGTTCCGGGGCTGCCTTTCGGACGGCGACGGCAAGGAGGACGGCTTCCTCACCGGGGCCGAAGTGCTTGGCCTCGACCTGCGCGGCGTGGACCTCGCCGTCCTGTCCGCGTGCCAATCGGCCGCGGGAAGCCTGAGCAGCCACGAGGGGAAGTCGGGCCTCGAGCGCGCGTTCTTCGTGGCCGGGGCTCGGGCGTTCGTGGGCTCCCTCTGGAGCGTGGAGGACGCCTCCACGGCGAAGTTCATGGTCGCGTTTTACGGGCACCTCGGAGCAGGTACGCCGAAGGCGGAGGCCCTGCGGCTCGCGAAGCTTGAGTTCATCGGGGCGCGGGACTGGAAGGTGCTCTCCGGGGAGCGGAGGTCGCCGGAACGCGGGCTCGCACGCAGGAGCCAAGGTCCCTGCCACCCGTTCTTCTGGGCCCCCTTCGTTCTCTCAGGGGACGGGCGGGGCGGTGTTCCCGGTCTTGGCGGCTCGCAGACACCTCGAGCCAGCATCCGTGGCAGCGACCCGGACAAGCAGGGCTCGCCCTAGAGCCCAAGGAATCTCGGTCGATTCGACTTTCTCTACAAGGCTTCGCTGGACACCCTAGTCGCCGGTGTAGGAGATCTCCAGGTGATAGAAACCGACATCCTCCATGGGCATGACGAGGATATCCAGCACGGAGAACTTCCCGATCGTCAGCTTGCAAGCCTCCTCGGGTTGGACGCCCGCGCACGCTGCCAGCATCCGCCCTGTGCCCGTGTCGAGGATCTCGAGATCGAAGTGGGCCGCTTCCGGCGATGCCAGTCGGAGCTCGAGGGTCTCACCTCCGTTCACCGCTACGCGATAGCGATCGGCATCGCGGCCGCCCTCGTCCCGGGGGAGGAGGGCGCCGTCCACATGGAGGACGCAGCCCGCTCGGATACTTCCAAGCACTTGAGCCTGCGCCCAAAGGTCGTTGGGTTCCTTCTCCGAAATGAGGCGCAGGGAGGGCTCGCGGCCCTGCGCCGAGACACCGTCTCTTGCCTGGAGGCTTTTCATGCTTGAGGTCTTCACGGCCTTCCAGGTGAGGAATGCTGTGCTGGTGCAGGTGTTCGGGAAGATTCCTCTGTAGGTCACCTCGGCAAGGCCGCTAGCTGAGCCGTCCCTGGTCACCGTGCCTCGAATCTTCACGTCGAACGAGGAGATCTCGAAGCGGCCATCGACCACTGGCGCGTCGGCGGAGCCAACCGTGATCGCGTCGCCGTAGAAGCATGGCGGCACCTCATACCACAGGACGTAGGAAACGACGCGCATGCCTGTGATCTTGAACCCGAGGGATTTCCCCTGGGACGTGCTTCCGGAGTAAGAGCCTTCGAGGGATTCGATCGGTCCTTCGTCTCCCTTGGCCTTTCCTCTCCCGCCGCGGCCATCGCCATCCTTGCACCCCCAGAGGGCAAGCATCGCAACGGCAACCAGAATTCCCCGTCGTCTCTTCGCCGTCC
>JACQVW010000819.1 GCA_016209535.1 Planctomycetota bacterium
ATCCTGTACCGCTCCGCCGCGGGCTCCGGGTCCGACGAGCTCGTCGAGATCCACAACCGCGGCTCGCGCGAGGTCGCGCTCGAGGGCTTCCGGCTCTCGGGCGCTGTCCGGTACGCGTTCCCGCGGGGCGCGAGGCTCGGCCCCGGAGGGTTCCTGGCCGTCGCCAGGGACCCCGCCGCCCTCGCCCGGGCGCACGGCCTCGCGAAGGACTCGGTCGCGGGGCCCTTCGAGGGCAGCCTCTCGGCGCGGGGCGAGGAGATCGTGCTCCGCGACGCCCGCGGGCACGCCGTCGACCGCGTGGCCTACGCCGACCGATCGCCCTGGCCGCGAGGGGCGGACGGTCTCGGATCCAGCCTCGAGCTCATCGACCCCTTCCTGGACAACTCCCTGGCCGCAGCGTGGGCCCCCAGCGACTCGGCGTCCCTGGCAAAGTGGCAGACCTTCAGCTTCGAGAAGGAGCACCGCGCCTTCAAGGGCGCCAACATCGCCGAGATTCAGTTTCTCCTCCTCGCCGAGGGAGAGTGCCTCATCGACGACGTGTTGGTTTCGGGAGTGCTCGACGAGTCCTTCGAGCGCGGCGCCGAGGCCTGGCGGGGCCTGGGCACGCACGAGCGGTCCGGCCCCTTCCGCGAAGGGGCCGCCGGAGGCGCCAAGGGGCAGCGCACCGGGCGCGCCCAGGCCTGCTACCGAATCGTCGCCGACGGCCGGGGCAACGCCCGCCACAACTACGTGACCCGCGACGCGCCGGGGCTCGTCCCGGGCAGGCGCTACAAGGTGAGCTTCCGGGCGAAATGGGTCCGCGGGTCGCCGCTCCTCCTCACGCGCTCGCCCGGGCAGGGGCTCTCGAAGCTCCACCGGCTCGCCATGCCCGAGCGGATCGGGACGCCCGGCGCGGAGAGCTCGACGCGGGCGCGGCCCGGCGGGCCTCCCGCCATCGGCACGCCCGTCCAGGAGCCCGTGGTGCCCGCGAGCGGGCAGCCGGTGCGGATCTCGGCGCGGATCTCGGCCGGCGGCGCGGGGAGCGGCCGCGGCGCCCCGGCGTCGGCCGCGATCCGGTACCGTCCGGACGGCGAGGCCTCCTGGCGCCAGGCTCCCCTCGCCGACGACGGGCAGGGACCGGATCGCATCTCGGGCGACGGCGTGTGGTCCGGCGAGATCCCGGGCCACCCTTCGGGGATCATCGCCTTCTATATCGCGGCCACCGATGCGGCGGGGCGGCAGGGCTCTTTCCCTTCAGGAGCCCCGGCCCGGCCCGCCCTCTACGCCGTCGGGATCTCGCCCTCGGGCAAGTTCCCCACCTACACGGTCCTCGTGAGCGAGGAGGAGTGGAGCGCTTTCGACGGGCGCCCCCGCCTCTCCAACCGCCTCCTCGACGCGACCCTCGTCTACGGTGACTCGAGGATCTTCTACAACGTGGGCCTCCGCCCCCGCGGCAGCCCCTTCACGCGGTCGAACCGCAACTGGCGCGTGGTCTTCGGCGCCGAGACGGTCGACGGCCGCGCCACCTTGACCCTCGACGGCCAGGGCGGAGACGGGACGCGCCTCAACGAGCGCCTCACGTACTGGTTCGCCGACAAGCTCCGCGCCCCCACCTCGCGCCAGCAGTACGTCTACTTCCGGCTCCTCGGCCGCGACGAGGGCGTCTACGAGGACGTGGAGAAGGTCGACGGCGCCTATCTCGAGCGCTGGTTCGGCCCGGGGGAGGCGCCGGACGCACCGGAGGCGGGCGCGAAGGCGAAGAAGCCCAAAGCCGGAGAGGCCAAGGCCGCGCCGGCGCGCGGCGGCCTCCTCCACAAGGTGGACGACTACTGGGAGCTCGCCGCGAGCGGCTACCAGGACTACATCGAGGCGGACTTCGCCTTCAAGACGCCGGACCCCGAGGAGTACCGCTGGAACTTCCCCCCCCGATCGAACGCCTCGAGAGAGGACTTCGAGCCCCTCGTCCAGCTCGTCCGGCTCCTCGATCCGCGGGCGACTCCCGACCGGGGCTTCGAGGAGAAGGTCGAGAAGACCGTGGACGTGGACGAGTGGCTCAAGGTCCTCGCCGCGAGGAGCCTCGTCGACGACTGGGACACCATGGGCCGCACGCGAGGCAAGAACGCCTTCGTCTACCTGCCGCGCGCCGAGGGCCGGTGGAAGCTCCTCGTCTGGGACTGCGACCTCGCCTGGCGCGATCCCCGCTCGCCCCTCGTGTCGCAGAAGTTCCCCGCCGTCGCGCGGCTCCTCTCGAGGCCGGCCTACCGCCGGCGCTACCTGGGCTACCTGGCGTACATGGCCGAGCGGCTCATGGACCCGCGGCGCTTCGACGAGGTCCTGGGCGACCTCCGCGCCTACTCCGGGGCCGCCACCGAGCCCTTCCGCGAGTTCGCGCGCACCCGCCGCGACTTCGTCCTGCGCCAGGTCCCCCGCAGGCCCTTCCAGGTGACCGAGGTCCGCCGCGTGGAGCGCTCGGGCCTCCCCGACCTGCTGCGAGCCACCGGCCTCTGCGCGCCCAACGTCATGCGCTTCCGCCTGGCCGGCCGCGAGGGCTCGGCGCGCTTCGGCGCGGACGACCGCTGGATCGCCGAGATCCCGGTGGGCCCCGAGGGCGCAGACCTGAAGCTCGAGGCCCTGGACCTGGGCGGGGACGAGGTTGCAGTCGCCCCCGTGAAGGTCCGGCCGCGGAAGGGCGCGCTCCCCCTCCCGCCGGAGGGGCCCGCGGTGGCCCGCTTGAAGAAGCCGGCGGGCGAGAAGGGCAAGGAGGAAGAGGGGGCCCGCGCAGAGCCCCGCGCGGCGCCGGGGGGGGACGGCGGCAGCAGCAGGGGCGCAGTCGCCGCCCTGCCCCGAGAGCCTTCGCCCGCTCCGGAGCGCACGACCCCCGAGCCGGCGGATCGTCGGGAGGACACGGTCGATGCGAAGGAGGAGCCCTCCGCGCCCCCGGCCGTGGGTGTCGTGCGGGCCGAGCCCGCCGATGAGCCCGCGGAGCCCGTCGCCACGAGCTTCCGGGCGCCGGAGCTGGACCAGAGGCCCCGGCCCGCGCTCGGGGCCGGCGAGCCCGAGGCTGCCGAGGAGCCGGAGGAGATCGGGGAGGAAGAAGCGGGAGCGGCCTGGGAGATCGAGGGCCCTGCGGCCGATCCAGAATGGCGCAACGAAGGGGAGCCCGCAGGAGGCGTCCCCTGGAGGACGATCGCCGCCGCCGTCCTCCTCCTCGCCGCGGCGCAGGCGCTCCTCCTGGTCTTCGTCCGGCTGCGGCGAGGGAGCGCGCTCCGGGCCGAGCCGACCGCCGAGCCCCGCCTCGAACCGGGCTCGACGCCGGGCGCCGAGGGGCTCGCGGACCCGAGCTTCGAGGCTGCCGCTGGGACCCTCGAGGCCCTCGGCGCCTCGGGCCTCGAGGCCGTGCCCGCCCTCCTCGACGCCTTGGGCGACGACCGCGGCACGCCGTTCCGGAAGATCCGTCGCGGACCCAGGGGCTTCTCGGCGGCGCCCACGGAAGGCACGCCGGGGATCCCCGTGCGTCACGTCGCCTCGCTCCTCCTCGAGCAGGTCCTCGGAAAGCC
This sequence comes from Planctomycetota bacterium, assembly GCA_016209535.1. Classification (GTDB taxonomy): domain Bacteria; phylum Planctomycetota; class UBA8108; order UBA8108; family SXIK01; genus JACQVW01. The sequence continues at coordinate 3,537 of JACQVW010000819.1, forward strand.
CCCCGTCGAGCGGCCCACGCGCGCGGACTGGGCCGCGCGCTGGAAGGCGATCGGTAGGGAGAACCCATGAGATCGACCGGCCCTGTCCCCCCCTCCTGGTCCTCGCCGTCGTCCTCACGGCGCCCTTCGTCGCGGCCACGCAGCCGCGGTTCATCCGCGGCGACCACGACGCGAATGGCATCCTCGAGATCGCGGACAGATGCGGCCTGCCCGAGAGCCTTCACGCCCAGCCCAGAAGGTCGAAGACTTTCAGGGCTCCGGCGGCCATCCCGGCGGAGAGCGGGATCGTGAGGATCCAGGCCCAGATCACGCGCCCTGCGACAGCCCACCGGACGGCATGGATGCCCCGCGTGGCGCCCACTCCGAGGATGGCGCCGGTGATGGTGTGCGTCGTGCTCACGGGGATCCCGAACCAGGCTGCCAGGTAGAGGCAGAGGGCCCCGCCGGTCTCCGCGGAGAAGCCGTGCACCGGCCTCAAGTGGCAGATCTTCTGCCCCATGGTCTTGACGATCCGCCACCCCCCCATGAGGGTCCCGAGCCCCATCGCCGCATAGCAGCCCACGACCACCCAGTTCGGGATGGGGTCGTCCTTGCCGAGCTGCTCCGCCGCGATCAGCACCGCCAGGATGATGCCCATCGTCTTCTGCGCGTCGTTGGCCCCGTGCCCCAGGCTGTAGGCCGCGGCGGAGACGAGCTGCAGCCTCTTGAAGAGCCGCCCCAGCGGTCCGGGGTGCCACCGCCGGAACACCCAGTACGTCAGCGCCATGAGGAGGAAGCCGGTGGCCATCCCGAGGACGGGCGCCACCACGATGAAGATCAGGATCTTGACGATGCCGGAGTAGATCAGGACGCCGAAGCCCGCCTGGGTGACCGCCGCGCCGGCGAACCCTCCCACGAGCGCATGGGAGGAGCTGCTCGGGATGCCGCCGTACCACGTGATGAGGTTCCACGCCGTCGCCCCGAGGAGCCCTGCAAAGATGACGTAGGGCGTGACCGTGCCGGGCTCGACGACACCCTTGCCGACCGTGGCCGCCACGTGGAGCCCGAAGACCCACAGCGCGACGAAGTTGAAGACCGCAGCCCAGACGACCGCCTGGACCGGGTGGAGCACTCGCGTCGAGACGACGGTGGCGATCGAGTTGGCGGCATCATGGAAGCCGTTGACGAAGTCGAAGACGAAGGCCAGCGCGATGATGCCGTAGAGCACCCAGAGGTCGAGCATGCGACTCCTTATCCGTTCGTCACTTCACCGAGGCAGCACCTTCCACTTGGGGGGTGCCCGTCCGCTCGAGGCGCAGGAGCCTGCCGCAGGACATCATGCGTTCTTCACCACGATGTCCTCGATGACGTTGGCCACGTCCTCGCAGCGGTCGGCCGTGTGCTCGAGACGCGCGTAGATCTCCTTCCACTTGATCAAGCTCACGACGTCGATGTTGCTCCCGTGAAACAGATTGGCCGTGACAGCCCTCGTGATCTGGTCCGCCTGGTTCTCGAGGGTATGGATCTCGACGAAGAAGGACTTCATGTCCTTCATCGTCCTCAGTTTCCTCAGAGCCCCCTCGATGGCCTCCGAAGCCTTCACGACGATCTGCACGAGCTCGATGCACTCCCGGGTGGGTCTCTCGACGGCGAAGAGGTGAAGCCGGCTCCCGACCCCCTCGATCTCGTCGAGGACGTCGTCGAGCTTCCCCGCGAGAGCGTAGATGTCCTCGCGATCGATGGGGGTGATGAAGCTCGAGTTCAGGAGCTCGATGATCTCGTGGGTGACCGAGTCTCCCTGCGACTCCACGTCCTTCAAGCGCTGGGCCTTCGACTCCACGTCGGTGAAGTCCGTCACCAGGTTGAGGAGCTGCTCCGCCGCGACGCGGATGTTGCTCGCGCTCACGGTGAAGAGGTCGAAGAACCGCTCGTTCTTCGGGAAGAGGGAGAAAGCCATGGGGGGGAGCTCCTGGTCGTGGCGTCGGGTGAAGGTTGAGGGTTCCGGGGCGGACCCTTCACGAAACAATGAAGGGATCTGGAGGAGCGACCCAGGACGGTATGAAGTCCCCGTGAGCCCGGCGTGAAACATGGATTAAGATTCCATGAAGGCCGCTGGGGGCGGGCGTTACCCGGACCTTGCTGCCCTCAGAACCTGTCGCAGAGCTCGAACACCACGCGCCCGCACTCCGAGACCTTGCCGTCCTGGCCCCTGTGGTGGAGCGTCCCCACCATGCGCTCCGGGCTCCGCTCGTGGAAGACCACCTCGAGAGCTCGAGGAAGTAGACGCGGCCGCGCGTCTGGACCTCCTTCAGGTCCGCTCCCGCCTCGTCCTCGCGCCCGTAGAAGAGGAGTCGCCTCGCCCACTCCGGGTTCCAGTCGACCACGCTCTCCCAGATGCCCTGGTATCGCTTGCGCTCCGCCCCGGGGGCCGCCTCGACCGGCCGCAGGCCGTAGCGTTTCCCGCGGGTCCTCCCGGCTCGCAGGAGCGCGAACCGCGATCCCTCGAGGAGCCCCTCGAGGCGCAGGAGCCACGCGCGGGCCTGCCGGCTCGAGACATCGAGGCCGTGCGAACGCGCCGTCCTCGAGATCTCCCCGGCGGTCAAGCCCGCGCCGCGCGACAGCCGCGCCTCGAGCCTGACGAGGAAGCGCATGAGCCCCTGGCCCCTCGCCGTCTCGGGCGCCGCCGAGCGGAGCGCGTCCACGAGGAACGCCCTCCTCCGCCCGCGCGCCTCGAGCAGGGCCCGCGGCTGAGGCCGAACGCCTCGGGCGCCGAGCACCCCGAGGTGCCGGCGCTCGATGAAGACCGGCCCCTGCCCGGAGCGGTAGCCGAGAGCGAGGAGGGCCTGCTCCGCCTTCGCGAAGAGCTCCCGGAGGTTGCCGGGCCAGGAGTGATCGAGGATCGCCGCCGACGCCGCCGAGTCGACGAAGATGTTCTCGGGAGGCTCGCCCGTGTGGACCGCGATGTGCGAGCGGAAGAACGCGAGGACCTCCTCGCCCCGTTCGCGGAGCGGCAGGACCTCGATCGTGACGGCCTGGATCCGGTAGTAGAGGTCCTGGCGGAACCGCCCCTGCTCGACGGCGTCGGCCAGGGGCTCGCCGGAGGCGAAGACGAAGAGGCATTCGCTCCGGGCCTCGGTCTCGGAGCCCACCGGGAAGAAACGCACGCCCTCGGCCGGGTTCCCGAGGAGCCGGAGCAGCTTGGGCTGGAGGTCGAGCGCCAGCGTGTGGACATCCGTACCAAACGGTGGAACGACCCCGAGGAGCCGGAGGATGGTCTCCGCCTCCTCGTTTCTAGGTCCCTCGGCTCCTCCGCCCGGCCGGATGCTGCCAGCCGCCGGCGGCCGCTCCTCGAGGAGCCGATCGCGCGGGCGGGGGTACAGGCCCGTGGCCTGTCAAGCGCTGCGGCGCCTCTTGGCGGCCTTCTGGCGCCTGCTGGCCCTCTTGTAGCTCACCCCCGTTGCGAGGGAGGGGTCCACGATGTGAGTGTCCCCCGTCGGCGAGTCGATGAACGCGAGTCGGCCATCGAGGCTGATGAAGATCATCTCCGGATGGGCCACATAGAGCTCCCGCCCATCCGCCATGCAGAGCCAGAAGGGCCGGAAGGGTTTCGCCCGGATGGTCTCGCGCAGTTTCTGTCTGTCCATACGGCTACTGTATCGAACTCCAGTTACGTCGTCAAGAGCTACGTGCCCCCCACCCTCGCGAAAACCTCGCGCGCCCGAGCCAGGCGGCGGAGACACGTCGCCTTCCCGAGGATCGCCATGACCTCGAAGAGGCCCGGCGTCGCGCTGCGGCCCGTGAGGATCGCCCGCAGTGGCTGCGCGAGGTCCGCCAGGCTCAAGCCCTCCTTCGCGGCGAGCTCGCGGGCGTGGGCATCGAGCGCCGCGTGCTCGCCGGGCCTCCATGCGTCCTCGGGCACGGCCGCATCGACGCTCGCCGCGTAGCGCTCGATGACGGTCGCGGCGTCCGGCTTCTTCCGGAGCACCTTCGTGGCACCATCGTCGAGTGTCGATGGCTCCTGGTAGTAGTAGCGGACCCTCTCGACGATCTGCTCCATGAACTCGATCCGGTCCCTCTCGAGGTCCATCATCTTCTCGACGCGGCCGCGCTCGCGGGCGATGTCCTCGCTCGCGATGAAGCCCGCCCGGACGAGGAGCGGGAGCGCCAGGTCCACGAGGTCTCCCACGGGCCGCCGGCGCATGTAGTGGGCGCCCAGGTGGTTGAGCTTCTTGAGGTCGTACATGGCCCCCGACTTCGACACCTTCTCGAGGGAGAACTTCTCGATGAGCTCCTCCAGCGTGAAGATCTCCTGCTTGTCGTCGTAGGACCAGCCCATGCGGGCGAGGAAGTTGATCATCGCCTCGGGCAGGTAGCCCATCCTCTGGTAGTCCGTGACGGAGACCGCCGCGTGCCGCTTCGAGAGCTTCCCGCCGCCGTGGGCCAGGATGAGCGGTATGTGGGCGTAGCGCGGCACCTGGAAGCCCAGGGCTTGCCCCAGGAGGACCTGCTTGGGGGTGTTCGAGAGGTGGTCCTCGCCCCGGATCACGTGCGAGATCTCCATCTCGTGGTCGTCGCCGACCACGGCGAAGTTGTAGACGCACGTGCCGTCGGCCCGCTGGACGATCAGGTCCTCGAGCTCCCGGTGCTCCACGACCACCCTGCCGCGGATCATGTCTTCGATGACCGTCTGGCCCTCGGGCACCTTGAACCGCACGACGCCGGGCTCACCGCCCCGGTGGCGGCGCTCCGCCTCGGCGGGGGCGACCTTCAGGCAGAGCCGGTCGTAGTGGAGCCGCTCCTTCGCAGCCTCCTGCCGCTGGCGGAGCTCGGCGAGCCGCTCCTTCGCGCAGAAGCAGCGGTAGGCCTTCCCTTCGGCGAGGAGCCGCTCCACGTACCGCGAGTACCGCGGCAAGCGCTCGCTCTGGAAGTACGGGCCGTGCGCGCCGCCCTTCTCGGGGCCCTCGTCCCACTCGAGGCCGAGGTATCGGAGGCCGTCGAAGATGGCCTGGATCGCCTGCGGCGTCGATCGCTGGCGGTCCGTGTCCTCGATCCGGAGGACGAAGGTCCCGCCGTGCTTCCGGGCGAAGAGGTAGTTGAAGAGGGCCGTGCGGGCCCCGCCGATGTGGAGGTAGCCCGTGGGAGACGGCGCGAAACGGACGCGGATGGCAGGGGGGACGTTCTCTGTCATGCGGGGCTCGTGGTCTGGAGGGACGGCAGGCGCGCGGCCGGTATGTGGACGACCAAGGTGTCGCCGCCGCGGACGGCGCTCCCCCGCTGCGGCGGGGACTCGGTGGGCCCGTCGCTTTGCGAGCGCGCCAGGACCGTCCCCCCGATCTTCGACTCGACCTCGGAGATCGTGAGTCCCGCGAGCGGGCTCCCGGCGTCCACCGCGAGCTGGCCCACGAGGTGAGGGGACCCGTTCACCGAGAAGGAGGCGAGGACCTGCGTCCCGAAGGCCATGGCGGCGACGATGGGGGCGGCCAGCGCCGAGGATGAGAAGGCCGCATCGATCGCCATGGCTCCGGCGATCTTCCGGGCGATCTGCTGGTCGAAGAGGCGCAGCACGACCCGGATCCCGGGGTTCATGCGGCGCGCGTCGAGGGCCACCTCCAGGTTCGCGATGTCGTCGTTGGTCGCCACGATGATCGCCGCGGCGTGAGCGACGCCCGCGTCGACGAGCGCCTGGTCGTCCTTCATGTCGTGCACGATGACAGGGGTCCCCGTGGCCTTCGCCTGGGCCAGGAACCGGGCGCCCGGGTCCTTCTCGATGGCGACGACGGGCACCCGGCCCTCGACGAGGTGCTCGAGGACCCGGTAGCCCAGGTGGCCGAGGCCGCAGAGGATCACGTGGTCGCGGTAGGTGGAGGCCATGACTTTCATCCAGGCCGGTTCGCCGTGGCGTCTCGAGAAGAGGAGGAGGGCGAGGCGCACGATGCCCTCGCCGACGAGGACGATCCCGAGGAGTGGGTACATAGCAGACAGGAGCGCCAAATACCAGGTCTCCGGGGGCCCGAGGACCACCTCGCCGAAGAGCATCATCCAGGCGAAGTACGCTGACGAGAGGGGCGGCGGGGCCTTCCCGCCGTACGCGGCGTGCGGCGTGACGGCGAAGAGGCAGGCGCCCAGGAGGACGGCGCCGCCGAGCGCCCCGAGCGACCAGCGGAGCTCGCGGAGGAGCGCGAGGAAGTAGAGGCTCGTCGTGCGCAGGCTGCGGCGGCCGCGGAGGGGCATGGGCGACGGGGCAATCTACCAGCGCCCTCCCGTCCGATCAACTCCAGGGGACCCGGTCTTGTGGTATCCTGCCGGACCCGGGGGCCGGTCGTGCCCCCATCCACGCCAACACCGGAGTCGTAAGGAACATGCGCCGACCCACCCTCGCGTTCGCCTTCGCCGCCGCCCTACCCGCGATCGCCCTGGCCGCTCCCGTGCCCCGGCTCGAGGACTACTTCGGCCGCTGGGAGATCCTCCTCGCCGACACGGGGACGACCTTCCGCTCGTCGTCCCTCGTCCTGCGCTGCGAGCGCGGCGAGCTCGCCGGCGAGGTCGTGTGGCGCTGGGGCAGCCATCGATGCCGTGCGGCTCGAGGGCATCACGGGAGGCGCCCTCTCCCCCTTCGAGTCCGACCCGGGCCCCCTCATGCTCCAGGGCGACCACGGCAAGGTCTGGTTCCGCAACGTCCTGGTGACCCCGGCCCTCCGGCCCCTCGCCGACGAGGCCTCGGGCGGGCGCGCCGAGACGGGCTTCGTCCCCCTCTTTCCCGAGGACGGAGCGCCCCGCGGCTGGTCCGTGCGGGCCTGGAACGACGTGAGCCAGCCGCCCCCCGAGGGAGCGGCCTGGCGCGTCGAGGGCGGCGTCCTCCGGGGGAGCACGCCGAGGGGCACGTGGCTCGTGAGCGACCGGGAGTACGGCGACTTCGAGCTCGAGTACGAGTGGAGGCTCGGCGAGCGCGGGAACTCGGGCTGCGGGCTCCGGTTCCCCCCCCGGGGCGACCCGGCCTTCGACGGCCTCGAGCTGCAGATGGTGGACCCGCGCTACCACCCGCCGGAGCAGCTCGTGACGCCGGGCGAGCTCACGGGCAGCCTGTACAAGGCCGTGGCACCATCGAGGCAGCTCTTCAAGCCTCTCGACTGGAACCGATACCACGTCACGTGCGCGGGCTCGAAGGTGAAGGTCGTCTTGAACGGCGAGACGGTCCTCGACGTGGACCTGGACCGGGAGGCGCAGCCCGTGAAGCGCCACGACGGCAGCGACGCTCCGCCGCTGAAGGACCGCCCGCGCCGCGGCCGGATCGGCTTCCAGGAGCTGGGCCGCGGCGGCGGCCAGGTGGAGATCCGCGGCGCCAGGATCCGCGAGCTTGGGGGGTAGGCGGGCTCACGGGAGAGCCGTCACGCCCTCGCTTCCTCGGACGGCGCGGCGGCCGCCGGCAGGAGCGCCGCCTCGACCACCTCCTCGACGGTGGTGACGGGCACGATCTCGACCCTCTCGAGGAGCGCGTCGGGGAGCGACTCGAGGTCGCGGGCGTTCTCGCGCGGCACCACCACGACCTTCCTGCCGTAGCTCGCCGCCGCCCGCACCTTCTCGGCGACGCCGCCCACGGAGGTGACCTTCCCGTGGAGGCTCACCTCGCCCGTCAAGGCCAGGGCGGGCCTCACCGCGCGGCCCGTCGCGGCCGAGACGATCCCCACCACGAAGGCGATCCCCGCGCTCGGGCCCTCGCGCTCCTCGGCGATGTGGACGAGGTGCACGAGGACCTTGCTCCGAGCCAGGGCTCCCGGTCGGATCCCGAGGGCCTCCTCGCGGCTCGCGACGAGGTTGTACGCGGCGCGCACCGACTCCCGGAGCACCACGCCGCGCCCGCCCGTGACCTCGAGGCCGGGGCCGCCGGGCACCATGGAGACCTCGATCACGATCAGGTCGCCGCCCGCGGGCCTCCCGTCACGCTCGATCACGGCGAGCCCCGTCACCTCCCCCACCAGCGCGTGGTCGTTCATGCGGTCGTAGCGCTGGACCGCCTCGGGCTCGCGGCCCATGTCGCCCGCCGGCGAAGGGACCATGCCCTCGAAGGCGATCGCCTTCGAGTGGAACTCCCCCGGCGCGAGGACGCCGAGCTGGTCGTGCACGCGCTGGCGCATCTCGACCGCGAGGGAGGCGAGCGCCGCGAGCTCCGACTCGGTGAAGTCCCCGTCGGGGTGGACGAGCTTCAAGAGCCCCGCCGTCAGGCGCTCCACGGCCACGAGGTCCCGCTGCGTCAGGTGCTGGTTGAAGCTGAGGCGGTGGACCTCGCCGCGGAGCTCGAGGCGGCGCAGGGCCAGGAGGTACTCGCCGAAGTAGTCCGTCACGAAGGCCGGGCCGCGCCAGAGGCAAGCCCGGGTCACCTTCGGGATCTCCCAGCCGGGCAGGTAGCCATGGATCCGGTCGAGGAACGCCGCGTCGACCAGCTCGTCCGGGAGCGCCTCGAAGAGGTGGCGGTACCGTCCGGCGGGACGGGCGCCGTCCACGTCCAGGGTCCCCGCGAGCACGATGCTCGCATCGGAGCTGTAGGTCTTCGCCCCGCGGCTGAACTGCCCGCTCTCCATGTAGTCCTTGAGCATGGAGACCGTCGCCTCGGCGTCGGCGAAGGTCGTCGAGGCGACCTCGTCGAAGACCACGACCTTGCGCGAGCCGACGATCCCCACGGCTCGCGTCGAGAGGTTCACGAAGAGGTTCGCCGGCGAGGACTTGCCGCCGCTCACGACGAAGGCCTGGGGCGATGTGTTCCGCAGGAGGAACGTCTTCCCCGTCTGCCGCGGCCCGAGCTCGATCAGGTTGACGTTCCCCTCGACGAGCGGCACGAGGCGCGCGAGGAGTAGGAGCCGCACGCGGTCCGACGGGAATGCGCTCGGATCGAGCCCCACGCTGGTGAGCATGAGCCGGACCCACTCCTCCGTCGTGAGCTCCTTCCGCGCCGCGATGACGTCGTCCACGCTCGTCACGTCGGCCTGGAACGGCGTGAACCCCACGACCTCGACGGGCCGGTCCGGGTCGGCCTCGGGCCGGTACCAGAGCTTCACGGTGCCCCACATGCCGCCGGTCAGGAGGCCCGGGTTCCGCTCGAGGACGCCCGCCTCGATCCTCGCGTTCCGCTCCTCCAGGGCCGGGACCGTCGCGAAGCGCTGGCCGCTCCTCAGGTCCACGCGCACCTCGACCGAGTCGATGAGGACGTACTGGCCCTCGCGGACGAGGCGGTCCTTGATCAGCTCGCGGCGGTCCGCGTCGGGGAGCCGCTCGCGGATCTGCACCTTGATCCGGTCGAGGTCCTGGGCCTGCGTCTCGGGCCGCACGTACTTCGCGATGAGGTACTCGCTCACGTAGCGCGGGAGGCGCGCGAAGGCCTCCTGCTGGGCGAGGCCCTTGTCGACGATCCTGTCGCCGAAGAGGCGGCGGACCTTGGCCTCGTAGGCCTCCGGTGCTTGCGGCTCGTGCGTCGTGGTCTCCATCGGCTCTCCCGAGCTGGCCCCCGATCCTACCCGCCGAAGACCCCGTCGAGGTCCGGGTTCTCGCGGCGCACGGGCCCCGGCCCCTTCGCCCCCGCTTCCTGCGGCGGCGCCTCGGGGAGGTCCCGGAGCAGCGCCCGCGCCGCCTCCCTCGCGAGCTCGAGCCTCGCCCTGGCCATCTCGCGGAGCTCCGGGGCCACGAGGGCGAACTTCTCCGCGGCGTAGACGTCCTCCATGCGCCGCGCCGCGCGCTCCACCCCCAGGCGGTCCAGGACCGCGTCGCCGGGCAGGTCGAGCGCGGCGAGCCAGCGGGCCCTCCCGGCGGGCTGCCCCGGGGCGAGCGCCGCGGCCGGGGCCCACCGGCGCAGGAGGTCCTCCGCGACGGCCGGCGAGACGTCCAGGGCCGCGGCCATGGCCCGCA
>JACQVW010000820.1 GCA_016209535.1 Planctomycetota bacterium
CTCCGATCAGGCGCGTGGAGACCCCCCAGGACGTGGTCCAGGCGTAATCCTCGGCGCCCTCGCGGTTCAGGAACTTGATCTCGGAGGCCCGGGCGAAGTTCTGGCCCAGGAAATGCGACGTGCCGGCCTGCAGGGCCTTCCGGTCCTGCATCATGGCCTCGATCGCGTAGGTGTTCACGGCGCCCGGGAACCGTTCCCATGAGCACTTCTCCCCGGCGGCGACGGGCATGGCCATCCAGTCATGCGCGAACGTGCGATAAACCTCGAGCATCTGGCGCGTCTCCGCGCGGGCCTCGTCGGCCGTCGCGTGGGCGGTGTGCCCCTCCTGCCACAGGAACTCGGCCGTCCGCAGGAACAGCCGCGTGCGCATCTCCCAGCGGACCACGTTGGCCCACTGGTTGAGCAAGATGGGCAGGTCGCGGTGCGACTGGATCCAGTCCTTGTACATGCGCCAGATGATCACCTCCGAGGTCGGCCGCACGAAGAGCCGCTCCGCGAGCGGCTTGCCGCCCCCCTCGGTCACGACGGCGCACTCCGGCGCGAAGCCCTCGAAGTGCTCCTTCTCGCGCTGGATGTAGCTCTCGGGGATGAAGAGTGGGAAGTAGGCGTTCTGGTGCCCCGTCTCCTTGAACATGGCGTCGAGGTACCGCTGCATGAGCTCCCAGATCGCGTAGCCGTGCGGCCGGATGACCATGCACCCCTTCAGGTCGGGCGCATAGTCGGCGAGCTCGGCGCGGAGCACGATGTCGATGTACCACTGCGAGTAGTCCTCGGCGCGCGAGGTGATCTTCTTCTCGTCCTTGGGGCTCTCGGGCTTGGCCATGCGGTCTCCTGAGGGTCCGTCCTGGAAAGCCCCCAAGTGTAGCAGATCGGGGAGGGTGCGGTGAGACCCTGCCTGCGACTCTGCCAGCGACCCTGCCCTCGTCGGCAGCGTCACGGCGCCGGGGCGAGCCGCAGCCGCGCCATCGCGTACGCGTCGACGAGCTTGCCGTCCCGGAACGCGAAGGCCACGTGGGTCCCCTCCACCACGAACCCGAACCTCTTGTAAAGCCGCACGGCGGGCTCGTTGTCGGTGTAGACCTGGAGCTCGAGCCGCTGGAGGTTGAGCCACTTGTCCGCGAGGTCCACGGCGGCCTGCATGAGGGCCGTCCCGGCGCCCTTCCCCTGCCAGTCGTCGCGCACGGCCATGCCGAGCGCCGCGGTGTGGGCGCGCCGGGGCTGGTGCGCCACGCGCAGGCCCAGGTGCCCCACGACGTCGCCCCCCGCGCAGGCGACGATGTCGTAGGCGCCCGGCTCGGGCTCCGAGAGGAGCCTCCTCCAGCGCTCCGCCGTCGAGAACGGGAGCTGGAACGTGCCCCACACGGCCCTGGGGCCGCCGTACACCCGCCGGATGGCCTCGAGGTCCCCCGGCTCGGCGCTGCGGACCGTGATCTCCATGGTGCGCTCTTCCTCAGCTCCTCAGCGCGACGCGGCGGGCGCCGCGAGCATGCGCCGCAGCTCGGCCTCCGTCTTGCCCGCGAGCTCGATCCGCGGGTTGTGGACGAGCTTCAGGGCCCTGAACCGCACCTCCCGCGGCGGGCCGGGCCCGACGAGGAGCGCCACGCGCCCCGAAGGCCTCGCGCCGGATGGCGGGACCGCCGCCGCGACGCGGCCTCCGGCCGCGGCCCACGCGTCGCGCCCGGCGGCGAGGACCTCACAGCGGGTCCACTCGCCGCCCTCCGCCTCCGCGAAGATCCCCTGCCCGCCGCCCCGCGCGTCCTCGCTCGAGCGGAGCGCGACGCCGCCCTTCCCGCTCCCGGGCGAGACCTTCACCTCGGCCGAGAAGCTCGCATCGGCCGCGATGACGTCGCCGAGGAGGACCTCGGCCTCCCGCGCCTCGGACTTCAGGCGGCAGACGACCTCGCCGCCCTCGACGGACCACGCTCCGTCGCGTCCGCCCCGGCCCCGCCAGCCGGTGAGGTCCCGCCCGTCGAAGAGCGTCGAGTCCTCCTCCGGGAGGGGCACGTACGCCGCCGAGAGGGGCTTGAGCTTGATGTTCTTGAACCAGCAGGGCGCGCCGTGGTCCTGGAGACCGATGTAGCCGGCCCGCGGGTGCTCCCTGTAGGCCACGTCGAACTTGTGCGCGGTGCCGTCGGGGCGCAGGCCCACCGCCGTCCACCGGTCGAGGTCCATCGCCGTGACCTTCTCGCCGTTCAGCTCGACCTCGATGCGGCCCCGGTCGCAGACGATCACGGCATGGTTCCACTCGCCGACGGGCCTCATGGCCTGCCGGCGCGGCTTGACAAGGTCGTAGAGGGCCCCCGTGTGGTGGTAGCCCGCGCCCTCGGCGGCGTCGATCGCCACCTCGATCCCGTTGTAGCCGACGTCCTTCCCCGGCCGCGCGGTGAGGGAGGACGTCCGCACGAAGATGCCGCTGTTGCACCCCCCGGAGATCTTGAAGTCGAGCGACAGCACGAAATCCGAGAAGGGCCGCTCGTAGACCATCATGTAGTGCCCCGAGCGGTACGGGTTGATGGCCCCATCGTCCACGGGCACGCGGCTCTCGCGCCGCGCGCTCGTCACCCAGCCGTCGAGCGACGCGCCATCGAAGAGGAGGATCCAGCCGGCGGCGCGCTCTTCGGGAGTCAGCGCGTTCTGCGCGCCCGCCGCGAGGCGCGTCGCCGCGAGGAGGAGGAGCAGGGTGAGCGGGTGGAGCCAGGCAGGTTTCATGGTGCCTCCTTGACCCCGCCCATACTCGATGGGTCAGGGAGGCACAAGGGCGAGGAGAAGAGCGGAAAGCGGGACAGGCCGCCGCAGCGGCCCGCGTCCTACGTGTCCCGGTGCTCGACGGAGAGAGGAGGGTCATCGTGGAGGCCGTCATCGTAGAGGGGCTGTGCATGCTCACGGCCGAGCCCTCCGATGGAATGAGCAACCACCACCATCGTCTTCCTCGAGGCGACGAAATCGAGGGTCACACCTTTTGCGCGGCCAACGCCTGGCCAAGGAAGCAGGTCCGCAGTTACGATCGATAGGAATGTCATCCGTCAGACCGACCAACGAGGGACCCTCGCTCGGGCTGTGGCGAACGGCCGCTGCACTATCGCTTGTGCAACTCGGTTTGCACGTCGTCGCTGTGCTCGGAGCGCGGGATCCGCGCGTGCTCCTGCCGCACGCTGTCGCCTGGCTGCAGGACCTCGCCCTTCTGTGCGCTGTCGCCTTGATCTTCGCCGGGGTGGCACCTCTGAGCGGGCGGATCTTCCGAGGCGTCGTCGCGGTGTGCGGGCGATGCGCTGTCGTCGGCACCGGGACCCTGCTGGCGATTTACCCGCAGATGCTGCAGGCGTTTCTCGCTGCGCCCGCGAACTTCCTGGAGGCGGACGTGGAGACCGCGACCGTCTTCGTGCGCGATTACGCGGGCCTGCGGGCCCTCTGGCCGGTGGCCGTGGCGCTCGGGGTGGGCGCTGTGGCGCCGCGAGCGACCTTCTTGCGCTTCCGCCGGCGCTGGGCGCTCGCCGGCGTGCCGCTCGCGGCACTGGCGCTACTCGGGCTCGGTCGTGACTCACCGAACCCTGTCGTCTTCGGACTCCAGGACAGCGCTCGCCGGATGTTCGTGCCGCGAGCGGTTCCTCGGATCAAGCGGTTGGCAGCGGCGGCGGGCGCGCCGATGCAAAGGATCAGCATCGACTGGGGCACGGCCACCCACGCCACGCGCTACGACCACGTCCTGCTCGTCGTGCTCGAGGAGGTCACTGCCGCCGAGCTCGAGAGCGGGTTCCTGCCACGGCCCGGTGGCTTCTTCGAGCGGCATCGCCGCCACGCTCGCTACTACTCCCGCTACCACGCGACCAACCTCGACAGCTACACGAGCCTCGTCGCGATGACGACGTCGGTCCTGGTCCCCTTCCGCGCTTACGCAGCACCGGCGCAGTATGCGTCGGTCAACGACGCTCCCAATATCGCGCGAGGGCTTCGCGCCGCGGGGTTCTGGACCCTCTTCGTCAGCACCTACGATCACCAACCCTTCGTCCCCAACCGGCGGGACTGGGACAAATGGCGGAGCTCATCTTCGGCCATTCCCCCCAGTGGCGAGCCAGGACGGGAATGGCTCCGGTCGAGTACTACGATCTATATCTGATCGACCTCTGGGACCGATTGGCGCAGGCGGAGCTGGCCA
>JACQVW010000821.1 GCA_016209535.1 Planctomycetota bacterium
GCCACCTCCTCGCCGCCGTGCGTGACTGGATCAAGTGGTTTTACGTGTCCGCCGACGGCCGCGAGCACGTATGGCCCAACTTCAACATCGCCGACAGCGCCATCTGCACGGGCGTCGGGATCTTGATCCTGCTCGAGGTCCTGCGCGCCGCGCGGGAGCGCCGCGAGGCGAAGGCCGTGGCCCGCGCCGAAGCGGGGTGAGCGCCAGGCCGGCCGAGGCGACTCACTCCACCCAGTCGGCGACGAAGATGTTCGTCTCGCCGGGCTTCGCGTTGAAGCGGTTGGAGGCCCAGACGAGCCTCTTCCCGTCGGGCGAGAACATGGGAAAGGCGTCGAAGCTGCGGTGGAAGGTGATCCTCTCCTCGCCTGTGCCGTCGGCGTTGACCATGTAGAGGTCGAAAGGATCGGAGCTTCGCGCCTTGGGGTCCGACTTGTTCGAGGCGTAAATGATCTTCGTCCCCGACGGGTGGAAGAAGGGACAGAAGTTGGCGCCGCCGTTCCGCGTCACCTGGCGCACGTGCCCACCCTCCGAGTCCATGACGAAGATCTCCAGCTCGCTGGGCCTCACCAGGTTCTGGGCCAGGAGCTCACGGTACGTGCGCTCCTCCTGCTCCCCCTGCGGCCGGCTCGCCCGGAAGCAGATCGTCTTCCCGTCCGGCGAGAAGAAGGCGCCCCCGTCGTAGCCCAGCGTGCGGGTGAGGCGGCGCGGGTCCGAGCCGTCGGCGTTCATGACGTAGACGTCGAGATCCCCGTCGCGGACCGAGGTGAAGGCGATCTTCCTGCCGTCGGGCGAAATGGTGGCCTCGGCGTCGTACCCGGGGGTGTCCGTGAGCCGGCGCAGGTCGCTCCCATCGGGCTTCGCGCTGTAGATGTCGAACGCGGCGTAGAGGGGCCAAACGTAGCCCTTGTCCCTCGGCGGGGGAGGGGGGCAATCCGCCCCGCCCGCGTGGGTCGAGGCGTAGACGATCCGCGACCCGTCGGGGAAGAAATAGGAGCACGTGGTGCGGCCTCGGCCCGTCGAGACCATGCGTTTCCCCGTCCCGTCGCCGTTCATGACGAAGATCTGGTCGCAGCGCAGATCGCCGTGGGTGCTCTGGTAGATGAGCTGCTTCCCGTCCCCCGAGAAGTAGGCCTCGGCGTTCTCCCCGGAGTCCGTGAGCCTCCGCACGTTCCTCAGGTGCCGCTCGAGGGGGTCGCCGTAGGGTCCGGGAGCGGCGCCGTCCCGGGCCGGCAGGCACGAGCCAGCGCAGGCCGCGAGGAGGAACGCCGCGGCAGCCGCACGGAACGCGCGAGAGCGCATCACGCCTCCTTCTTGTCGTAGGCCGAGAGGAACTTCACCACGCTGTCGACGAGGAAATCGCTCGTCATCTGAAGGTTCTGCTCCACCTGCTCCAGGTTCCCCGCCTGGACGGGGGCCTTGAAGGTGCCGGCGTTCTCGATGTAGAGCGACCGGCCATCGCGCACGTAGCACTCCACGCGAACGTTGTAGCCTTGCGGGTGCTGGTTGGTCGCCGGGAAGGCCAGACGGAAGCCGAAGAAGCTCGTCGGGCGCCCGAGGGGCTCCAGGTCCTCCGGGCATACCTTGAAGACCCCTCGCGCGAGGAACTCCGCGGCGCTCTTGAAGCTGTTGGGGGCCGACGTGGCGCGCACGGTGGCCTGCTGCCCCAGGAGGATCGGGATGCCGAGCGTCCGCATCGCGGCATCGAGGACGGCCACGGCCTTCTTGCCGAACTGGTCCACCGAGATGCCCGTGTGGTCCTCGGTGAGCTGGATCCGGTCATTGAGGAGCGCGAGCTGGCTGAACCCCTCCCCCTCCTGCTCCCGTCTCTCGATCCGAGCGCCGCCCTGGACCCGGAGGAAGTTCTCGTAGCCGCATGTGCGGCAGACCTCGGCGTAGACCTCACGGAGCCTCTCCGGGGCGTGCACCACCGGCAGGTGCACAACCTCGGTCAGCAGGCTGATGGTTCGGGGCTCACTGAGCAAGCTCGAAAACTCCCTAGGACCCCCTAAAGTTCCGCCCCCTCATGGCCGATATGCTCGATGACAATCCCATAGCCCGTCCACCGTGGGGAGGGCGAGGTGTCCAGCCCGGTCCTCCCCGCGGTTCTTCTCGGGGCTCATTCCACGAAGAGACCATGGTCCCGGAGGTGCTCCTGTAGCTCCTTGACGGCCCGCTCGTTCTTCGCGCCGCGGACCATGACGGTGGTATCGTTCAGGCGTTCGTAGGGGATGCCCTTCGTCTCGAGGATCTGGCCGAGCCGGTCGGCGCCCCCTGCGGTCTGGGCGCGCAGGAGGTGGACCTTCTGTAGCCGCACGAGCTCGACCGAGTCCGCCCACTCGCGTACCGAGAAGCTCACGTTGGGCGGGACGGCGCCTCTGGCGTTCGTCTCGAGGAACCGGAGCATGTCGTCGCGCACCAGGCCGGCCACGATGCCGCGCTTCACGCTCTCGCGGGTCAGCCGGTACCTCTTCACCCTGTCCGAGTCCAGCCGGTCCGCGAAGAGGCTGAGCGTCCAGCTCGCCTCATCGGGAGCCTCGGGGTAGAGGAGGACCTCGAAGTCGGGGTTCACCACCATGCGAAGCCCCCCGCCGTCGCCCGGGGCCCCAGGCGCCTCCGAGGGAGCCTGGACCCCGAAGAGGGCCGCGCCGAGCCTCGAGAGCCTCAAGGAGTGGAACGCGCCGTCCTTGAAGCCGAGGTCGATCAGCCCCAGGAGCGCCAGCCGGTGCAGCACCCAGTACGACAGGTCGTGGTGCAGCTTCTGGAGGGGGACGACGAGCGTCTCGTGCTTGAAGTCGCCGGTGCACCGCTCGTTGAACGCGGCGGCGACGCCGTCCTCCTCCAGGCGCAGCAGGTACCTTGCGACCACCGCCGTCAAGAAAGGCCTCGCGACGAGCCACCGGCCCGGTGACACGCGGTGCAGGTGGTCGAGGAAGGACTCCCGGAGCGCCGCCTGGTGGAAGCTCCACCTCTGGCCTCGCTTCTCGCTCCGGAAGATCTCGAAGACGAGCCTCACCTTGTCGCGGAAAGGCTTCCGCCTCCAGACCCAGCGCCGCAGCCGGTCCACGACGATCCGCTGCTCCTCCTCCTCGAAGAACTGGAGCTTCCTGCTCAGCTCGAGCAGGTGGCCGACGGGGGAGCCATCCTGGACCTCGGGGTGGCGCGCCGTGACGAACTGCCCGGCGATCCGCTCCTCGATCTTCTTGTAGACGTTCCCCTCCCGCGTCACCTCGAGGCTTTCGGCTCTCAGGAGCTCCAGGACCCTGTCGAGGTCGATGATCAGGTCGGCGCCGAGGGAGACCTCGCGGTCGTTCTCGCACTGCGCCAACGCCTCGGCGAGCGCCGTCTCGTAGACGATCTCCTGGTAGACGAGGAGCCCCTCCTCCTCGAGATCGATGCCGTAGTCCTTCAGCCTCAGGACTCCCGTCGTCCCGAGGTGAGAGGCCTCGAGCGCCCTCTTCCACTCGGGCCTGTTGAGGACGATGCCCCGGCCGGGAGCCGGCGCGAGGTCGGGGCGCGAGGCGCTGCTGCACGCGCCGTGCGTCAAGATGCCGCCATGCTCGTCCAGCGCCAGCCGCAGGAGTCCCTTGAGCTCCTCGTCGGCGACCTCCGAGATCCGGCACCTGGCCGCCTGGAAGTCGGCGAGGGCCAGGGAGTCCAGGAGCCCCTCGGGCCTCGAGCCATTGAGGGAGGCAACGTGCGCTCTGAGGCTCAGCATCTCGAACGGGGGGCGGTCCTCCACGGCCACGGTGCACCTGAGGGCCTCTGCCAGCTCCTCCGGCATGCCGAAGACCTCGCTCGCGTAGCCGCCGGTCCCCGAGACCCTGGCGATGTACCCCGCCTCCTGCAGGCTCTTGAGGAGGTTCTCGACCTCATAGTCCTCTATGCTCCGGCCCCGGCGCGTGGCCCGCAGCTCCGCCACAGTCCCGGAGTAGCCGTCGCGCAGAAGCAACGCCACCAGGAATGCCCGCTGCGACCTGGACAGGGTGTCGAACCGCTGCCGGACCCTCGCGGCGTCCGTCATCGCCTCCGAGAGCTCGGCCGCAAGCCGCTCGCGAGCGCCGAGCATCTCCTTGCCCGGAGCCCAATAGAAGTAGTAGCCCTGTAGCTGCGCCTTGCTGTTCGCGGCGAGAAACTCATGGAGCTGCATGGCTCTTCGATCTGACGGAGGGTGGCTGTGGATTTACGAGGCTCGCTCCATGGGCTCCTCGTAGCCCATGCGCGCGGCGGGGGCTGGATAGTCCTCGATCCGGTAAGTGTACCCCTGCTCGGTCAGGAACAACTGGCGCTTTTCCGCGAAATCCTGGTCGCGCGTGCCCCTGGACACGATCGAGTAGAAGACCGCCGGGCCGCCGTCCGATTTCGGGCGCAGGATGCGCCCCAGGCGCTGGGCCTCCTCCTGACGGGACCCGAACGTGCCCGAGATCTGGATCGCCACGTTGGCGTCGGGGAGGTCCACGGCGAAGTTGCCCACCTTGCTCACGATCAAGACGGGGATCTCGCCCTCCCGGAACCTCCCGTAGAGCGCCTCCCGCTCTCCGTTCGGGGTCTTGCCGGTGATGATCGGGGCGCCAAGCTCCCGGCGGATGGCCTTGAGCTGGTCCAGATACTGGCCGATGATCAAGACCCTGTCCCCCACGTGCCGCGCGACGAGCTGCTTGACCACCGCCAGCTTCTCCTTGTTCTCGGAGGCGATGCGGAACTTGCCGCGGTTGTCGGCCACTGCGTAGCGCCGCGCGAGCTCGGGCTCCATCTCGACGCGGATCTCGACGCACTTGGCGCCGGCGATCCAGCCCTGGGACTCGAGAGACCGCCAGGGCATGTCGAACTTCCGGGGCCCGATCAGGCTGAAGACCTCGTCCTCGCGCCCGTCTTCCCGCACCAGGGTCGCGGTCAGGCCGAGGCGGCGCGTGGCCTGGATCTCGGCCGTCATCCGGAACACGGGGGCCGGGAGCAGGTGCACCTCGTCGTAGATGATCAGCCCCCAGTCGCGGGCCGTGAAGAGCTTGAAGTGCAGGAACTCCCCCGTCCTGCTCCGCCTGTAGGTGAGCATCTGGTACGTCGTCAGCGTGATGGGGCGGATCTCCTTCAGCTCGCCGCTGTACTCGCCGATCCATCCCTCCTCGACGAACGTCTTCTCGAGGAGCTCCCGCCGCCACTGGCGCAAGGCCGTCACGTTGCTCGAGAGGATCAACGCCTGAGCTTGGGCGCGCTCCAGCACCCCGATGCCCACGACGGTCTTCCCGGCGCCGCAGGGCAGCACGATCACGCCGCTGCCCCCCTTGGCCCCCCCTCCGGCCCAGAAGGCCGCCACGGCGTCCTCCTGGTAGGGCCTCAACCCGAAGGGCCGCCCGCCGGGCAGCTCCCTCCGGAGGTTCACCTCGAGCCGGGCCCCTTGCCTGTACCCGGCGAGGTCCTCGACGGGGTAGCCGATCTTGATGAGATCCACCTTCAGGCGACCACGGCACTCGGGCTTCACGGCGACGACCGCCCTCCCGTCGCGCTCCCGGATCTCGCCCTCGGCCAGATGCTCCCGGAGGTGGCTCATGTGGAGCAGCTCGAGGAGCGGCTCGGGCCTCCTGCTCGAGAGCTCGAGGGCTCCGTCACGGCTCTCGAGCTTCAGGCAGCCGTACCTGCCGATGAAGTCGCCGATCTCCTTGCGGAGGCCCGGGGGCAGGGGGTACTTCCCGTGGGTGCCGAGGAACTCGATGATCTCGTCCGCCGAGATCCCCGCGGCGGCCGCGTTCCACAGGGCGAGGGGCGTGATCCGGTAGACGTGCACGTGCTCGGGGCTCTTCTCGAGCTCCGCGAAGGTCATGAGGCGATCCCGGACCTCCTTGAACTCGGGGTGATCCACCTCGAGGAAGACCGTGCGGTCGCTCTGCACGATCAGCGGGTTGCGCCGGTCCGCAGGCATCGTCTATGGCTCCTCGCCGGGCCCTCCGCCCGCCGCGTCCTCGGGCGCGCGCGACTCCTCCGCCTCGGCGCCCGCGCCGGATGCGCCGCCCGCCTCACCCGCGTCGCCGCCACGGTCTTCTGGAGCCAGGGCGCCCGCGTCTCCGGCCGGCTCCGCCGGCGAGCCCTCCGAGGCCTCGGCGTCCTCCTCCTCCCTGACCACGCGCTCGACGCTGATGAGCTTGTCCCCTTCCTTGAGATTGATGAGCCTCACGCCCTGCGTGGCCCTCCCGATCGCCCGCAAGTCCGTGACGGACATGCGCATGATGATTCCGTTCTGCGTCATGAGCACGAGATCGTTCTCGTCGGTGACTGCCTTCAACCCCACCACGGATCCATTCCTCTCCGTGGTCTTGATGTTGATCGTACCAGCGCCGTTCCTTTTCTGAAGCCTGTACTCGGAGACGGGCGTCCTTTTCCCGAACCCGTTCTCGCACACGGTCAGGAGAGTGAGCCCTTCGAGCTTCGGATCCACGACGACCATGTCCACGACCTCGTCGGCGTCGCGCAGCGCAATCCCGCCCACACCCGCCGCGGTGCGCCCCATGGCGCGGGCGTCGCCCTCGGGGAAGCGGATCGCCATCCCGTTCTTCGTGCCGAGGATGATCTCGTCGCCCTCCCTGGTGACGGCGGCGCCGATGAGCGCGTCGCCCTCCTCGAGGGAGATGGCGATGATCCCAGTCTTCTTCGGCCTCGAGAACGCGCTCAGGTCCGTCTTCTTGACCGTCCCTCGCCGCGTGGCCATGAACACGCAGCGGCTGTGGTCGAACTCCCGGACGCAGAGCTGCTGGTTGACGGCTTCCCCGGGATCGAGCTGGATCAGGTTGGCCAGGGAGCGGCCCTTGGCGGTCCTTGCCATGTCCGGGATGTCGTAGACCTTGAGCCAGTACACGCGTCCCTTGTTCGTGAAGAACAAGATGTAGTCGTGGGTGGAGGCGACGAAGAGGTCCTTGATGTAGTCCCCCTCCTTGGCCGAAGAGCCGGTGATGCCCCGGCCGCCGCGCCCCTGGCTCCGATAGGTCGAGAGGGCCGTGCGCTTGACGTAGCCGTCGCGGCTCACCGTCACCACGACCTCCTCCTCGGTGATCAGATCCTCGACGGAGACATCGCTCCGTGCCTCCATGATCTGCGTCCTGCGGTCGTCGCCGTAGCTCTCCCTGATCTCGGTGAGGTCCTTCAGGATGATCTCGAGGACGAGCCGCTCGTCGGCCAGGATCGCCTTGTAGCCATCGATTTGCGCCTTCAGCTCCCGGAGCTCGTCCTCGAGCTTCTGTCGCTCGAGTCCCGTCAGGCGCTGCAGCCGCATGTTGAGGATCTCCTGCGCCTGGATCTCGCTGAACGCGAACTGCGCCATGAGGCCCGCCTTGGCCTCCTCCACCGTGGCGGAGGCCCGGATCAGCGCAATGATGCGGTCGATGTGGTCCAGGGCCTTGAGGAGCCCCTCGACGA
>JACQVW010000822.1 GCA_016209535.1 Planctomycetota bacterium
CTCTTCGAGATGTACGAGAGGATCACCGCCGAGGACCCCTACGTGGTGCCCATGCGGATCTACCCCGCGATCCACTACACCATGGGCGGACTCTGGGTCGACTACGACCTCATGAGCAACGTCCCCGGGCTCTTCGTGCTCGGGGAGGCCAACTTCTCCGACCACGGCGCGAACCGCCTGGGGGCGAGCGCCCTCATGCAGGGCCTCGCCGACGGGTACTTCATCGTGCCCTACACGATCGGGGGCTACCTGGCGGGGACGAGCCTCCCCCCCGTGAGCCCCTCGCAGCCCGAGTTCCGGGAGATGGAGCGCACGGCCGGCGAGCGCATCCAGAAGCTCCTGGCAGTCAAGGGAAAGCGCACCCTCGACGACATCCACCGCGAGCTGGGTCTCCTCCTCTGGGACCGCTGCGGCATGGCCCGCAACGAGGCGGGCCTCCGGGAGGCGAAGGCGCGGATCCCCGAGATCCGCGAGGAGCTCTGGCGTAACGTGACCGTGACGGGCTCGCCGGGAGAGCTGAACCAGACGCTGGAGCACGCTGGGCGCTTGGCGGACTACGTGGAGTTCGCCGAGCTCCTGGTCGAGGACGCGCTCACCCGGAAGGAGTCTTGCGGCGGCCACTTCCGGGAGGAGAGCCAGACGCCCGATGGGGAGGCGCTGCGGGACGACGAGCGCTTCTGCCATGTCTCCGCCTGGGAGTTCACGGGCGTCGGCAAGCCGCCCGTCCTCCACGTGGAGCCCCTCGCCTTCGAGCACGTGAAGCCCTCGCAAAGGAGCTACAAGTGAAGGCCGGCATGAAGCTCACGCTGAAGGTCTGGAGGCAGAAGGGGCCCCGGGCCTCCGGGGAGATCGTCACGTACGAGGTCTCCGGCGTGTCCCCCGACGCGTCGTTCCTCGAGATGCTGGACCTCCTCAACGAGCACCTCCTCCTCAAGGGCGAGGAGCCCGTCGCCTTCGACTCGGACTGCCGCGAGGGGATCTGCGGCATGTGCAGCCTCATCATCAACGGGCAGGCCCATGGCCCCGCGGGCGGGACGGCCACCTGCCAGCTCCACATGCGCCACTTCGAGGACGGAGAGACGATCTGGATCGAGCCTTTCCGGGCGCGGGCGTTCCCCGTCGTGAAGGACCTCGTCGTCGACCGCAGCGCCTTCGACAGGATCATCGCCGCGGGCGGCTACGTCTCGGTCCCCACGGGCGCGGCCCCGCCGGCCAATGCCATCCTCGTGCCCAAGGACGACGCCGAGCGGGCCATGGACGCTGCGGCCTGCATCGGGTGCGGGGCCTGCGTCGCGGCGTGCAAGAACGCGTCGGCCATGCTCTTCGTGAGCGCCAAGGTCTCCCACCTCGGGCTCCTGCCCCAGGGGCGGCCCGAGCGCCGGAGACGGGTCCTGGCCATGGTGGAGGCCATGGACGGGGAGGGCTTCGGGAACTGCACCAACGAGAGCGAGTGCGAGGCGGCCTGCCCGAAGGAGATCTCCGTCGAGAACATCGCGCGCCTGAACCGGGAGCACCTCTCGGCAAGCTTCCGGTAAGGGCCCGTTACCGCGCGGGACGGTCGTGCCGGGAGGGCATCTCCTGAAGATCGCGAGGCTCCGCACCCGATCTTGAGTCCGTATGGACCCGGTGCGCATGGAGCACGAGATCCTCGTCCAGGCGATCGACGGCATCGTCTTCCGGGCGGACGCGCGGACATGGGCCTTCGAGCTCGTCAGCGCGCCCGCCGAGCGGATCCTCGGCTACCCCGTGGAGCAGTGGCTCCAGGAGCCGGGCTTCTGGGTCAAGCACCTGCACCCCGAGGACCGGACGTGGGCGCCGGCCTACCTGAAGAAGCTGACCGACGAAGGTCGAGACCGCACCTTCGAGTACCGCATGCTCGCGGCCGACGGCCGCGTGGTCTGGATCAAAAACCACGTGACGGTGCTGCGGGAGGGAGGGACGCCCGTGGCAATCTGCGGCGTCATGCTGGACATCACCGACCGGAAGCGCGCCGAGGAGGAGCTCCGGCAGGCTCGCGACACCGCGCTCGAGGCCTCCCGGCTCAAGAGCGAGTTCCTCGCGACCGTCTCCCACGAGATACGGACGCCCATGAACGCCGTGATCGGCATGACGGGCCTTCTCCTCGACACGAACCTGAGCGGGGAGCAGCACGAGTACGCGACTGCCGTCCAGACCTCGGCGAGGGCCCTCCTCGACATCATCAACGACATCCTGGACTTCTCGAAGATCGAGGCGCGCCGGCTCGAGCTTGAAACCATCGACTACGACTTGCGCGCGACCGTGGAGGAGGCCGTGGAGCTGTTCGCCGAGACCGCGCAGTCCAAGGGGCTCGAGCTCGTGTGCCTCATCCACGAGAACGTGCCGGCGCTGGTGCGCGGCGATCCGGGCCGGCTGCGCCAGATCGTCACGAACCTGCTGAGCAACGCCGTGAAGTTCACGCCCCAGGGCGAGGTCTACGTGCAGGCGCGGGTCCTGGAGGAGGGCCCCCAGGACGTCACCGTCCGCCTGGACGTCCAGGACACGGGGATCGGCATCGCCGCGGAGGCGCGCTCGCGCCTCTTCCAGCCCTTCAGCCAGGCCGACGGGTCGACCACGCGCCGGTTCGGAGGAACGGGACTGGGGCTCGCCATCTCGAAGAGGCTCGCGCTCATGATGGGCGGACAGATCGGCGTCGAGAGCGAGCTCGGGAAGGGAAGCACCTTCTGGTTCACGACGCGCCTCGGGAAGCAGCTCGCGGCCGGGTCGCCCGCTCAGGCTGCCCCCGTCGAGAGCCTCCGGGGAAGGAGGGCGCTCGTGGTGGACGACAACGCGACCAACCGTCGCATCCTCCGGCATCAGCTCGGAGGTTGGGGCGTGGACGTGGCGGAGGCGGAGAACGGGCCCGCGGCCCTCAGGGCCCTCGAGGAGTCGCGCCGGGAAGGCAAGCTGCCCGACCTCGTCGTCCTGGACATGCAGATGCCCGGCATGGACGGGTTCGAGCTCGCGCGGAGGATCAAGGGGGCGGCCGGGCTCTCCGGCATGCCGCTCGTCATGCTCACGTCCCTCGGGCTGCGGGGGGACGCGGCGGAGGCCCGGTCCTGCGAGCTCTCGGGGTACCTCACGAAGCCGGTGAGGCCGTCCCGCCTCCGGGAGTGCCTGCGCGCCGTGCTGGGCCAGGCGGCAGCGGAGCCCGCGGGCACGGCCCCGGCGCCGCTCGTCACCGTGCATACGCTGAACGAGGGGGAGCGCAGGGCGACGCCGCGCATCCTGGTAGCCGAAGACAACCCCGAGAACCAGAAGCTCGCCGTCCTCTCGCTGCAGAAGCTCGGGTACCGGGTCGACGTGGCGGCGAACGGGCTCGAGGCGCTCGACGCGCTCGCCCGGATCCCCTACGCGCTCGTCCTCATGGACTGCCAGATGCCCGACATGAACGGCCTCGAGGCGGCGGCCGAGATCCGGAAGCGCCAGGGGACGGCGAAGCACACCCCCATCATCGCCCTCACGGCGCACGCGATCCTGGGCGACCGGGAGAAGTGCATCGCCGCGGGGATGGACGAGTACCTGTCGAAACCAGTGACGCGGGAGCAACTGAAGCAGATGGTCGAGAAGTGGCTATCCAAGCCCGAAGTCGGCAACGAGGTCCTGGACCCGAAGTACCTCGAGAGGCTGGGCGCCGAGGGCGGGACGGACCTCGTGGCGGAGCTCGTCGAGTCGTTCCTGGCTCAGGTGCCTGCGGACGTCCAAGGGCTCGGGGAGGCGGTCCGCGCCGGGGACTCGGGACGCCTCGTCGTCTCGGCCCACGGCTTGAAGTCGAGCGCGGCCCAGCTTGGCGCAGCGCGGCTGGCGGCCGCCTGCGCGCGGCTCGAGAAGGCCGGCAAGGCGGCGGACCTCGAGGCCGCGGCCCCCCTCGTCGCGGCGGTCGAAAAGGAGCTGGAGGCGGTGAGGGAGCCCATGAAGGAGGCGGCGGCGCGGGTGCAGGACGGCGTGGCGGGGGAGAGGGTGGGGTAGGCGAGCGGGGGGCGAATGCCGCGCCCCGGTGTCGGGCAAACGGCAAGCGGGGGGCCGTCCGCCGGGCGTCGCAACTCACTCCGTGAGGCAGGCTCGTCCCACCTCGCAGTCGAGTGGGTCGGGCGTCGTGTCGGTCCCGCAGACAGGGGAAGGCGGCGGGAGCCGGGCGGTCCCGCGGAAGAGGACGTCGATCAGGAAGATCGGATCGGCGATGTCGACCTCGCCGTCGTCGTTCGCGTCCGCGGCGTCAAGGCAGCGCGGGGCGGGTCCGCCCAGGAAGGCGTAGGCCACGATCACGATCGCATCGGAGATGTCCTCCGTCCCGTCGCCGTTCGAGTCGCCCCGGCGGAATGCGGCCTCCGCCGGAGGCCGAGGGGGCGGCACACCGGGGAAACGTCCCCGGAGGAGAGCGACTCCGGGAAACCGCCTCACCTGCACCTGCCGTCCGGCGAAATCCGAGACCGACCTGGCTCCGAGAGGGAGGCCTTCACGAACCGAGGCCCGGACGTCGAAGCTGCCACCCTCGTCGGTGCTCAAGGCGAAGGCCCGGAGCAGGACGCCGCCAACCCCCTCGATCCAGACTTCCACCCCCGCGGCCAACGGAAGCTCGTCTCCGCGGACGCGGATCTCATCTCCGCCCAGGCGCGCTTCCCCCCGGGGCGTCTCGGCTCCGTCCGGTGAGGTGAGCGGCGCCGCGTCGTCGGCGAGCCCGGGCAGGACGGCAGCTCCCAGAGAAAGGACGGCCAGGCCTGCGGACAGGAGTCGGTTTTTCATGGAGCACCCCTTTCACCTCGAATGACATTACGCCAAGCTGGTTCCCCCCTTGAACACACCCCGTGCCATCCCAGGTCGAGGCCCGTAAGCCTCAGAGATACGAAGGCTTGTGCTGGGAGGCGGGCCCCCACGGCAGGGCGGCGGCGAGGCCTGCTCGTCGATTTTCGATCGTCCGGTGTTCGAAAGTCGATCGAAGGTCAATCGCGGGCGTGGTTCGTCGGGGAGGCCGGGCCGGGTTAACGCCGTCCGGTTGCTGCGGTCCTTCCCGCATGCACGTAAAGCTCCGCATCGAGCTCGACGTGGCGGTCTCCGCCTCGGCCCTCTGGCGCCGCGCCGGCGACTTCGCGGCCTTCGCTCGCATCGACCCGTTCCACCGCGCGGTGACGGTCCTCGGGGGCGGCCCCCGGCAGGGCGCTCCCATCACCCTGGAGCACAGGGTGCTCGGGCACTCCTTCCTGCGCCACGGGCGCATCCTGCGCTGGGACCGTGGGAAGGGCTATGCCTTCAGCGACCTCTCGGCACGAGGCAAGCGCCGCGGGTTCCCGCACGTCTTCAAGGTGGCGCTCGAGCCGCGAGGCGAGCGCGCGTCGCGGCTCGTGGTCGAGGTCCGGGGGAAGTGGACCGCGCCATGGACTCCACGCTGGCTCGTGCGCGCCTGGCTCTCGTTCGTCGGCGCGTGGCACCGGCGGCTCCTCGAGGAGGCCTTGCGTGGCGGTGTCGAGGGCTGACCCCGCGGTCCGGTACTGCAAATGGTGCCACGCCGAGCTCGGCGATGCCTCGTTCGAGTGCCCGCGGTGCCGCATGAGCTTCAACCCCGGCGACGGGCGCTCGATGCACAGCCCGGAGAGCCTGATCGCCGCGAGGTCCTGGCTCCTGGGAGTCGTCCTCTCCACGGTCCTCGGCGTGTTCACCTACTGGACCCTTTGGAGCCTCGCCGGCGACATGGGGCCCGCGCTCTTCATCTCGGTTCCCGCGGCGATGGGAGCCGCCCTCGGCTACGTGACGCGCCTGGGGCTCTGGCTGACGGCTGCGGCCAGCCTCTTCGTCATCGCGATCTTCGTAGGCGCGCTCCTCACGATGAACGTTGCGGGTCTCTTCTGCGGCAGCGCCCTTGGTGTCATCGCCGTCGGGCCCTTCGTCCTTGGCCTCCTCCTCGGGAAGCTCCTGCGGACGCTGGTCGCCGCGAGCCCGTGGGCGCGCCGGCGGTACCTCCACCTCCCCGCCACGGCGTTCTTCCTCCTGCCCCTGGCCCACGGCGCGCAGGAGCGGCTCTCCTGGGGGCCCCAGGGGGTGACCACAGTCTTCACAGAGCAGGCGATCGACGCCCCGGCGAACGATGTCTGGCGCGAGATCGTCTTCTTCGAGGAAGTCGAGAGCGAGCCGCCCTCCCTGCTCCGCTTCGGCCTGCCGAGGCCGTCGCACGTGGAGGGCCGGCACGAGGCGCCCGGAGACGTCGCGACGTGCGTCTACGAGGGCGGCCGGCTCGTGAAACGCATCACCGAGGTCCAGGTGGACGAGCGCTTGGCCTTCGCGGTGATCGAGCAGAGGCTCCACTTCGAGCGCGACGTCACCCTCCTCGGCGGGAGCTTTGACCTCGAGGACCTTGGCTCGGCCGGCACGCGCCTCCGCATCACGACGGAGTACCGGAGCCACCTGACGCCTCGGTGGATCTGGGAGCCCCTCGAGGGTCTCGTCGTGAGGACCTTGCACGGCCACGTGGCCGCCGAGATCGCCCGGCGGGCGGCGGGAGCCCGGAAGCTGGACTGACGCTTGACGCTGTGCAGGCCTACTTCACCGGTGCGCTGTCCAGCGACGCCGGCACGGGCACCGTCACCTTGCCCGTGGCGGCCCACTCGGCGCCGCGCTGCATGAGGAGCTGGAAGCCTCCGCCCTTCATGGCGCCGGCGTCGTGGCCCAGCGCGTTGTGGAAGACCCTCCCCTTGCCGTAGGAGAGGATCCAGACGAGGGGCTCCTTCTTGCCCGTCCCCTTCTCGTGGTCGTCGAGGCCCTCGAGGAGGACTCGGTTGCCCTCGAGCATCATGAGCTTGTGGTACAGCTCGTCCTTCGCGTGGAGGAAGCTCGCCGGGAGGCCCTGGGTGATCGGGTGGTCCGCGTCCTTGACGTTGACCCGGAACTGGTACATGGAGGCGTGGGCCCCGTGGCCCTTCGACCGCCGCCACCCGCCGCCGATGAGCTTCTCGTACTCGGGCCAGCTCGCCTTGCCCTCGTCGAAGGCGCTGCTCGCGTAGTGGAGGACGACGAGCCCCTTCCCGCCCCGCACGGCGTCGACGAGCGCGTTCTCGGCCTCGGCCGGCCAGCGTCCGGGGGCCTCCCGGGTCTCCTTGTAGTGGAGGAGGAACGCGTCGAAGCGGGCGAGGTTCTCCGGGTTCAGGTCCTTCTTCGGGTCGAGGGTGACGGTCACATCGAAGCGGCCGCAAGCCTTGTAGAGCTCCTCGAGGATCGGCACCGTCCCCTTCCAGTCGTGGCCGTGGGAGCCCGTGATGACGAGGAGCTTGACCTTGGGTAGGGACTCCTCGGCCCGGGATCTGCCCGGTGAGAGGAGGACGAGGGCGAGTGGAAGAAGAGCGGCGCGGCGGGCTGCTTGCATGTTCGGTTCTCCTTGAGGGGGTTGAATCCTATCGTTGCCGGAATACCGATCGGTGCTTAAGATAGTGGACTTGCTGAGCTTCCGTCCAGCGAAGAGTCGGGTCTCATGAGTCGGGTGTCCGGTTGGGGATACCGAGGTACGCAAGTGCACAAAGAGCTCATCGGAGTGCTTTCCATGAACGTTCGTCGAAGTGGTTGGGTTCTCCTCGTCGTCGCAGCGGCTCTCGCGATCGGTGCCGCCCCGGGCGGCGCCCAGGACGTGATCATCTCCGAGGTCGCCGCCTGGAACGAGAAGGTCCTCACGGACGAGGACGGCGACAACTCGGACTGGATCGAGCTCCACAACCCGGGGAGCGAGCCCGTGAGCCTCGCGGGCTGGATCTTGACCGACAACCCCGAGAACCTCACCAAGTGGGTGTTCCCGGACGCGACCGTGCCGGCCGGAGGCTTCCTCGTCGTCTTCGCGTCGGAGAAGGACAGGGCCGTGGCGGGCTCGGAGCTGCACACGAACTTCAAGCTCGCGACGGAAGGCGAGTACCTCGCGTTGATCCGCCCCGGCGGCACCGTCGCCTCCAGCTTCGAGCCCGGGTATCCGCCCCAGGTCCAGGACGTCACGTACGGGGTCGCCCTGGACGCGGTGACCACGCAGCTCATCGGCCCGGCGTCCCAGGTCCAGGCCTTCGTCCCGAGCGACGACTCGCTCGGGCGCACCTGGACCGAAACGGGCTTCGATGCCTCGGCCTGGCTCACCGGGGAGCCCGGAGTCGGGTTCGACAAGAAGCGGACGCCGACGTACGCGGACCTCATCAAGACCAGCCTCGAGACGCCGATGTACAGGGTGAACACGAGCTGCTACCTCCGGTTCCCCTTCAACGTGACGGATCCCGGGGCCATCGACGCCCTCGTCCTCCGCTTGAAGTACGAGGACGGGTGCGTCGTGTACCTGAACGGCAGGGAGCTCCTCCGCCGCCAGGCCCCCACGAGCATTACGTGGAACTCGAGGGCGAGCGCCGCGCGGCAGGAGGCCCTGGCCGTCCAGTTCGAGACGTTCAGCCTCAATGCGGGCCTCCCGCATGTCGTCCAGGGTGCGAACGTCCTGGCGATCCACGGTCTCAACGATGTCTCCACGAGCCCGGACTTCCTCATGTACGCGGAGCTGACGGCCTTCGACGTGAAGGGCGTGCAGGGGGACACGCGGCAGTACTTCTCGGAGCCCTCTCCGGGCCTGCCGAGCGCCGGCGGGCTGCCGGGCGTGGCGGACCCGCCGGAGCTCTCCCGCCCCGAGGGCACCTTTGCCGAGAGCTTCTCCCTCACGCTGACGGCGAGCTCGCCGACGGCCGCGATCCGCTACACCCTCGACAGGTCGGTGCCCACCGAGGGCTCCAAGCTGTACGACGGGCCCATCGCCATCGCCGCCTCCACCATGGTGCGGGCGAAGGTCTTCGATCCCGGCCTGGTGCCGAGCCCCACCGTGACGCGCACGTACCTCGCGGTGAACCCTCTGATCCAGACCGCCAGCTCGAACCTGCCGCTCCTGGTGATCGACACGTTCGGGAAAGCCATCCCCGAGGACCCGAAGGCCCTGGCCGCCATGTGCCTCATCGAGCCCGGGGCCGACGGGAGGTCGAGCATCCTCGGAGCGCCGTCCCTCCTGGCGCGCATCGGGATCAAGAAGCGCGGCTCGAGCTCCCTCGGCTTCCCGAAGAACAACTACGGCCTCGAGGTCTGGGGCGAGGCGGAAGAGCAGGACGAGCAGATCTCGATCTTCGGGCTGTCGGCCGAGTCGGACTGGACCCTGCACGGCCCGTATTCCGACAAGACCCAGATGAGGAACTACCTCTCCTACGACTGGAGCAACAAGATCGGGCGGTGGGCCGTTCGCTCCGTCTTCGTGGAGCTCTACTTGAACCAGACGACGGGCAAGATCGGGAGCTCCCAGTACTGGGGCGTCTACGTCTTCATGGAAAAGATCAAGCGCGGGAAGGACCGCGTGGACATCCAGGAGATCTACCGGTCGAAGACTGAGGAGCCGGACATCACGGGCGGCTACATCTTCAAGAAGGACCGCCTCGACCCCGGCGACACGGGTCTCGCCACGGCCCGCGGCACGCAGCTCGCGTGGGTCTATCCGAAGGAGAAGGAGGCGACGGCGGCCCAGAAGGTCTACATCCGCAAGTTCCTCGATGAGTACGAGGCCGCCCTCAATGGCACGGCCTTCAAGGACCCCGAGAAGGGGTACGCGAAGCACATCGACGTGGACTCGTTCATCGACCACCACATCCTGGTCGAGCTGACCAAGAACATCGACGGCTACCGCCTGAGCACCTTCATGTACAAGGACCGGGGGGGGAAGCTGAACATGGGGCCCATCTGGGACTACAACCTCTCTCTGGGCAACGCCGACTACTTGAACGGCTGGCTGCCGGATGGCTGGTATTACGTGCAGCTCTCCGACTCGGACTACCCCTGGTACCGGCGGCTCTTCCAGGACACTGGGTTCGTCCAGAGGTACCGGGAGCGGTGGATAATGCACCGCGGGACGGCCTTCCAGGCCCAGAAGCTCCTCACCCAGATCGACGACGTGGCCCGCTACCTCGACGAGGCCCAGCAGAGGAACTTCAAGAAGTGGCCGACGCTGGGCACCTACGTCTGGCCCAACAAGTTCATCGGCAAGACCTACCAGGAAGAGATCAACTTCATGAAGGGGTGGCTCGAGGACCGGCTCGTCTGGATCGACAGCACGTTCGTCGTGGGGCCGACCTTCTCGAAACTCGGCGGGCAGATCGACCCGGGCTTCGCGCTGACGATCACGGCGCCCGACGGGAAGATCTACTACACGTTGAACGGTCCCGATCCGCTGCAGCTCGACGGGTCCTTGGCGCCGGAGGCGAAGGTCTACGACGTGCCGATCGTCCTCGAGGTCAACACGCGCGTCCGGGCCCGCACGCAGGTGGGGACGCTCTGGAGCGGCCTCAAGGCGGCCACGTTCGTCGTCGAGCCGCCGCCCGTGGTCATCACCGAGCTCATGTACAACCCGCCGCTTCCCCCGGACGGCTCGCCGTACAGGGCGACGGACTTCGAGTTCATCGAATTCCAGAACGTCGGCACAAAGCCCTACGACCTCGCGGGAGTCCACTTCACGAAGGGCGTCGTGTTCGACTTCGCGACCTCCGCCGTCCCGCGCCTCGGGCCCGGCGACCACGCGGTGATCGTGAGGAACCAGGCGGCCTTCGCGACGCGGTACGAAGTCTCCGGGATCACGGTCCTGGGCCAGTACACGGGAGACCTGAGCGACAGGAGCGAGCCGGTGGTCTTCTTGGGGGCCATCGACGAGCCGATCCACGACTTCACCTACACCGACACGTGGCACCCGGCGACCGACGGCAAGGGCTACTCCCTCGTGGTCGCCGACCCCGCCGGCCCCCGCGACGCATGGCGCAGGGCCGACGGCTGGCGCCCGTCGAGCGAGGTCAACGGGTCTCCGGGCCGGGCCGATCCTCCGCCGCCCTCGGGGGGCCGCCAGGTCCCGGGCGACCTCAGCCAGGACGGAAAGCTGAACATCACCGATCCGATCCTCGTCCTGCGATTCCTCTTTCAGGGCTCCGACGCGGCACCGCCCTGCGATGGCGTGACCCTGGCCGAGGGGGGCAACAGGGTCCTCGTCGACTTCGACTCCAGCGGCGACGTCAACCTCACGGACGCCATCGGCGCGCTGAGCTACCTGTTCCTGAACGGCGCCCCGCCGGCCCTCGGGACGGAGTGCACGCGCATCGAGGGCTGCCCGGACGCCTGCACGCCGTAGGTTCTTCAAGTTCGTCTTCCTGCCGCTGTGGGGCTCGGCGTCGGACCGCTTCGGCTCGCGGAAGTGCCTCGTCCTCGCGGCGTGGCTCGTCTGCGGCCTTCCCATCGTGTGGTGCTTCCCGACGCGGGACATGACCCTCTACTTCGCGGTGATCTGCATCGTCCAGACCTGGGGCGGGCTCGCCTGGGCGGGTCACGAGCTTTGCTCCTTCAACTTCCTCCTGGACTCGGCCCGCGCCCAGGACCGCCCGAAGCTCGTGGCCTCCATGAACATCGTCAACGGCACCATGTACTTCCTCGGGTCCATGACGGGAGCCGTCATCGTCTCCGTCGCGCCGGACCTCCTGAACCCGTTCTTCCTGGTCTTCCTCACGTCGGGCCTCACGCGGTTCGCCGTCTGCGGGCTCCTCCTCGGCCGCCTCCGCGAGGTGCGCGTCGTCGAGAAGACCTCCTACCGGGACCTCTTCTCCCGCGTCTCGTCGGTGCGCGCTACCCTGGGACCCGCCATGCGGTTCTTCGTCCTCCCCGCCAAGCGGCCCACGGACTGAAATCGACGGGATCCCGGCGAGCCGTCCATCAGGCGCCGACGGTCCGCAGCATCTCCTCGGCGGCCGCGAGGACCTCCGCCGCCGAGGCCGGGCGCCGCTCGGGGCGGCGCTCCAGCATGCGCGCGCACAGGGCGTCGGCGCCGGCAGGGATGCCCGGGGCCGCCGAGGACGGCGGCGGGACGGGAGCGTGGAGCACGCGCAGCCGCGCCACCGAGGCGTCGTCGCCCTCGAAGAGGCGCCTCCCCGTGAGCATCTCGTGGAGGACCACGCCGAGGGAGAAGACGTCGCTCGACGGGCCGGCCGAGCCCACGCTGTCGTCGAGCTGCTCGGGCGCCGCGTAGGGGACCGTGCCGCTCGAGACGCCCCCGGGGGTCGCCTCGCTGGCGATCCTCGCCATGGTGAAGTCCGTGAGGTAGGCGTGCGGGGCTCGCAGCCCTTCCACGGACGACTCGGGGGGCCTGCCGCGGCGCCGCCGCGACTCGCGGAGCAGGACGTTGCCCGGCTTGACGTCCAGGTGGACCACGCCCTCCTCGTGAGCGAAGGCGAGGGCCTCGGCGGTCTGGGCCAGGACCTCGAGGGCGAAGGGTACCGGGAGGGGACGCCCGCGGCCGATGAGGCGGTCGAGCGATGGGCCCTCGACCAGCGTCATGGTGAGGTACGGGCTCTCCTCCTCGAGGCCGAAGTCGAGGACCTGGATGATGTGGGGATGGTCGAGCCGCGCCGCGATCCGGGCCTCGTTCCGGAAGAGCTCGACGACCCGCGGGTCGGCCTTCCAGCCCCCCTGGAGGACCTTGAGGGCCACGAGGCGGTCGAGGAGCGGGTCCCGGGCGCGGTAGACGACCCCCTGGCCGCCGTGGCCAATCTCCCCGAGCACCTCGTACCTGCCGAAGAGGAACGAGGCCTTCGCCGCGGTCGAGCCCGCGGCTGAGGCTGCGGTCGAGCCCGCGGTCGAGGACGCCGGCACGGGGAGCGCCGGAGCCCTCGCCCCGGGAGGCTCGGCCCGCGGCCTCGCCTCGTCGCCGGCCGGCTCGCCGGCCACCTCGGGCCGCGGGACCTCCTCGGTCTCCGAGCGGGCCAGGGCCTCGCGCGCCTCGGGCGAGGGGAGCACCACGCGGCGGGCGGCGGGGTCGCTCTCCACGGCCGCCTCGAGGTCGTCGAGCATCGCCCCGGCGTCGCGATAGCGGTCCTCGGGCCTGCGGGCCAGGGCGCGGAGGATCGCCCGCTCGAGGCCCGCGCCGATCTGCGGGTCGTGGGCCGACGGAGGCTCGATCTCGCCCTTGCGCACGCGCTCGAAGAGGAGCGACGGGTTCCTCGCCGCGGGGTCCCCCTGGTCCACGAAGGGGTGCCGTCCCGTGAGCATCTGGTACAGGAGGACGCCGAGGGCGAAGCAGTCCGATGCCGCCGTGGCAGGCTCGCCGAGCGTGTGCTCGGGCGACATGTAGAGGGGAGTGCCGAGGACGATGCCTGCCTGGGTGATCGTCGAGAGGTCGCGCAGTCGCGCGAGGCCGAAGTCGCCGAGGAGGGCGACGTCGTCCTGGATCAGCACGTTGCTCGGCTTCAGGTCCCTGTGGACGACGCCGAGGGAGTGAGCGTGGGCGAGGGCCTGGCAGACCTGCCGCGCCCAGGCGAGCCCCGAAGCGCGCTCGATGCCTCGGACCATGGCGTCGGCGAGGGTGCCCCCGGGGACGAGGCGCATGGCGAAGTAGTAGTACGGCGGCTCCTCGCCCGCGGCGTAGATGGGCACGATGTGCGGGTGCTCGAGGCGGGCGAGGGCTTCGGCCTCGCGCAGGAACCGGCGCACCTTCTCCCCGGGCGTGAAGATCTCCTCCTCGAGGACCTTCAGGGCGACGGTGCGCCGGAGGGAGACCTGGCACGCCCGGTAGACGCGGGCCATGCTCCCCTTCCCGATGAGGGCCTCGACGGCGAAGTCGCCGAGGGTCTTTCCAACGAGGTCGGCCATAGGCTCGGTCCGTGGGCCGTGCACCGTGCACCGTGCACCGTGCACCGTGCACCGTGCACCGTGCACCGTGCACCATGCACCGC
>JACQVW010000071.1 GCA_016209535.1 Planctomycetota bacterium
GACTCGACGAGAAGGCGGCCGGTCCGCGTCGGCATCGGCATCGCCGGCATGGGCTTCATGGGCGCGACGCACCTCCTCGCCGCCCGCGGTCTCCGCGGCGCGAGGGTGGCGGCCAGCGTGACCAGCGACCCGCGCAAGGCGCGCGGCGACCTGCGCGGCGTGCGCGGGAACTTCGGCGAGGGCGCTGGCAAGGTGGACCTGCGCGGGATCCGGGTCCACCCGACCTTCGACGATCTCCTCGCCGACCCGGGCGTAGACCTCGTCGACATCTGCCTCCCCTCCTTCCTCCATGCCGAGACGGCGCAGCGCGCCCTCGCGGCGGGGAAGCACGTCCTCGTGGAGAAGCCCATCGCGCTCGCGCCCGCCGCCGCGCGCCGCATGATCAGTGCGGCCGAGAAGGCCGGGCGGCTCATCATGGTGGCCCAGGTCCTCAAGTTCTTCCCCGAGTTCAAGGTGATCGAGGACGCGCTCCGCGACGGCCGCTGGGGCGGCCTCCTCGCCCTCCACCTCCGGCGCCGCATCGCGAGGCCCGACTGGGGCGCCGGGAGCTGGTTCGCCGACCCGAAGAGGTCCGGCGGCATGGTCGTCGACCTTCACATCCACGACACGGACTTCGTCGTCCACCTCTTCGGGAAACCTCGCGCCGTGAGCTCCCAGGGCCTCGTGCGGGGCGGTCGCGTGGACTTCGTCCGCACGGTCTACCACCTCGCGGTCCCCCCCGGGAGCCAAGGTCGCCCTGGCGGCAGAGGTCCCCCCGCGAGCGAGGGCGCGCCGCCGCCGCTCGTCTCGGCCGAGGCCGGGTGGATCAACGCGCCGGGCCTCCCGTTCCTCCACGGCTACGACGCCTTCTTCGAGCGAGCGACGCTGAGCTTCGACTCGTCGCGGTCGCCCGAGCCCCTCCTCTGCGAGGCCAAGGGGCCTCGCGCCCTCAAGCTCGCGGCGCCGCCCGCCTTCGCGCAGGAGCTCCAGGCCGCGGCGGACGCCGTGCGGGCGGGCGAGGTCCCGGTGCGCCTCTCCGCGGCGTCGGCGGCCGCGAGCCTCGAGGTCTGCCTCGCGGAGGAGCGCTCGGCGCGCGCCGGGAAGATGGTGACCTTGGCGCGCCGAGCGGGCAATATGGTGGCACCATGAGCACGACGAACCGCCGCGCGGCACGCCCGCGCCAGCCCACGGCCCTCCTCCTCCGCCTCGGCACCTGCCTCGCCGCCTGCCTCGCGCCCTGCGCCGGCCCGGCGCAGATCCCGGCGCAGGTCATCGGGCCCCAGCAGGGGCAGCAGGCAGGCCCGCGCGAGTCGCCCTTCCTCGGGATCTTCACCGAGCAGAAGATCTCCGAGGACCGGGCGAGCGGCCTCACGGTCACCTACCTCCATCCCCTCTCGCCGGCGAAGGAGATGGGCTTCCAGATCGGGGACGAGATCAAGAGCCTGAACGATCAGATCTTCCTCGAGCAGAAGGGGCTCTTCGAGGCCCTGCGCTCGAGCAACGTGAACGCGAAGGTTCGGTTCGTCGTCCTCCGCGCCGGGAAGGAGGTCCGGCTCGAGGGGAGGCTCGGGAGCCGCGACAAGGTCCTCCGCGCCTACGAGGATCAGGCTCGCAAGGCCTTCGCGGGGAAGCCGCCGCCCCCGGCGCCGCCCCTCCTCGCGTGGGACCCCGCGAAGAAGGACTTCGCCGTCGCCGAGGACCCGGGGCCCCTCGATGCCCTCCGCGGCAAGCTCTCGGTCGTCATGGCCTTCGACGACTGCGCGTTCTGCAAGGAGAACCGCTACCAGCGGCTCTCGCAGATGAAGACCGTGCTCTCGACGACGAAGGAGGCGGACCGCGTGGCCTTCCTCGGCATCTACTACAGCGAGAGCCAGGGCGCCCAGGGGAAGGACGCCTACCGGTCGGCCGCGAAGGCCTTCCTCGAGGCCTCGCTGCCGGCCGCGCCGGTGGCGCTCGCGATCTACCCCTCGGGGAAGCCGAAGCCCGAGGATCGCGAAGCGCACTTCGTCGTCCACAACCACGGCACGATGATCCTCGGCACCGATGGGCTCGTCTCGTTCCTCCAGATCGTCGGGAAGCCGGACCAGGAGTTCTCGGCCGCGTTCCAGAAGGCCCTCCTCGCCCTCGGCGAGCGGGGTGGGAAGCCGGGCGAGCCGAAGAAGCCCTCCTCGCCATGACGGCCTGCTCGCCATGACGGCCTCGAGCGGCGAGCCCCGCGTGGCGAGGCGCCGCGGGCTCCTCGTCGCGCTCGCGGCGTGTGCCGCCGCAGCCCTCGCCGCGGCGCTCCTCCTGCGCGACAGGACCCCGCCGCTCACGGTGGAGGCCCTCGAGCGGGCCCGAGAGGGCTGGAGGCGGGCGGGCATCGCGGACTACGACGTCCGGATCTTGAAGGAGCTCGACGCGCAGCCCGCGGAGCGCATCGAGGCGCAGGTGCGGGCGGGGAAAACCGTGGCACTCTCCGTGAACGGCGCCCGGGTCCGCGCGAGCGACTCTTTCACCGTCCCGGAGCTCTTCGAGGTCGCGCGGCGGGAGCTCGAGATGGCCTCCTCGGGCGCCCCCGCCCCCGGCCAGCCTCGGGGCGCGGTCTTGAGGGCGCTGTTCCACGAGGCGACCGGGGCGCCGCTCACTTTGAAGCGGATCGCCTCGGGGCGCCAGTCGTACGTGCTCACGGTGGAGAGGCTCGAGAGCCAAGGGAAGGTGCTATGGCCGGAGCGGTGAAGCGGCGCGGCGCGGGAAAGCGTGACCGTGGGGCGATCCTGGCGATCGACCAGGGGACGACGGGCACGAAGGCGGTCCTCGTCGGCGAGGACCTGCAGGTGATCGGCGAGGCCTCGCGGGAGCTCCCGCAGCACTTCCCGAGGCCCGGCTGGGTCGAGCACGACCTCGAGGAGATTCACGCGACCGTGCGCGGCGCGGTCCGGGATGTGCTCGCGCGGACCGGCGTGAAGCCCTCGCGCATCGCCGCGGTGGGCATCACGAACCAACGCGAGACGACGGCCCTCTGGGACCGCCGGAGCGGCAAGCCCGTCCACCGGGCCATCGTCTGGCAGGACCGGCGCACGGCGCCGGAGTGCGAGGCCCTGAAGCGCCGGGGCCTCGAGCCGCTCTTCCGCCGGCGGACGGGCCTCGTCCTCGACCCGTACTTCTCCGGGACGAAGCTCGCCTGGCTCCTCGAGCACGTGGCGGGCGCGCGCCGCGCCGCCGAGGCCGGGAAGCTCCTCTTCGGGACCATCGACACGTACCTCGCATGGCGCTTGACGCGCGGCGCGGCCCACGTCACGGACATCTCCAACGCCTCGCGCACGCTCCTCATGGACCTCGCGGAGGGCGCCTGGAGCGACGACCTCCTAGAGGCCCTGGACGTGCCGCGGCGAGTCCTCCCCGAGATCCGCGCGAACGACGAGATCCTCGGCCGCACTCGCGGCGCGGGGTTCCTGCCGGACGGAATACCCATCGCGAGCGCCATCGGCGACCAGCAGTCCGCCCTCTTCGGCCAGGCCTGCTTCGAGGAGGGCGAGGCCAAGTGCACCTACGGCACGGGCGCCTTCCTCGTCCTCAACACGGGCCCCCGCATCCTCCGCTCGCGCTCGGGGCTCCTCTCGACCGCGCTCTGGAGGCTCCGGGGCCGCTCGTGGTACGGCCTCGAGGGCTCGAGCTTCATCGCGGGGGCCGTCGTCCAGTGGCTCCGCGATGGGCTCGGGCTCATCCGCGCCTCGGGCGACGTCGAGGCTCTCGCGCGGCGCGTCGAGGACTCGGGCGGCGTCGTCCTCGTCCCGGCCCTCGCCGGCCTCGGTGCCCCCCACTGGGACCCGTCGGCGCGCGGCCTCATCGCCGGGATCACCCGGGGCACGAGCGCGGCCCACGTGGCCCGGGCGGCCCTCGAGGGGATCGCCTTCCAGATCCACGACCTCGTGCGCGCCATGGAGCGGGACCTGGGCAGGAAGGCGCGCGGCCTCAAGGTGGACGGCGGCGCGGCGGGGAACGACCTCCTGATGCAGGTCCAGGCGGACCTCCTGGGCTTGAGGATCTCGCGGCCCCAGGTCACGTCGACGACGGCC
>JACQVW010000870.1 GCA_016209535.1 Planctomycetota bacterium
CGCACCCGCGCCCGCGCCAGACGCGGGCACGCGTGTGCCGCAGGACGAGCCCGAGCGCCCGAGGGCCGAGGGCGACGACATGACGCGGAGGGACTACTCGAAGGACTGCCTCGGCTCGGGCTGCCACGCGAAGCTCAACGAGGCTCCGGCGGTGCACGGGCCCGTCTCCCTCGGCGCCTGCGAGACGTGCCATACGCCCGCCGACGAGGGAAAGCACGAGTTCCGCAACGCGCGTCCCGACGAGACCCTCTGCACGTCCTGCCACGCCCAGGCCGAGGCGAAGAAGGTGGTCCACAAGCCCTTCGCCCAGGCGCAGTGCCTCGAGTGCCACGATCCGCACCGGGGCAAGACGAAGGCCCTCCTCGCCGGAGAGGGCGGCGGGAAGCTCTGCGAGAAGTGCCACGAGCCGCCCAAGCACCCGGTCCTCCACGGCCCGGTCGCCGTGGGCGAGTGCCTCCTCTGCCACGCCGCGCACCAGTCCGACCACGAGAAGCTCGCGCTCCTTCCGGGAAAGGATCTCTGCGTCAAGTGCCACGCGGAGGTGGGAGACCTCCTCGCCGCGGCGCCCTTCGTCCACGGCCCTGCGGCCGTCGACTGCGCGGCGTGCCACCTCCCCCACGGCGGCGAGGACGCCCGCCTGCTGCGCAAGGAGGGCAACGCCCTCTGCATCGAGTGCCACGACTCCGTGG
Source organism: Planctomycetota bacterium (assembly GCA_016209535.1). Taxonomy (GTDB): domain Bacteria; phylum Planctomycetota; class UBA8108; order UBA8108; family SXIK01; genus JACQVW01. The sequence goes on from JACQVW010000870.1 coordinate 690, forward strand.
CGGAGAAGATCCAGAAGGATCCGCACGTCCACGGCGCCATCGAGGGCGAGAAGGGCTGCGCAGGCTGCCACACGCCCCACGCGTCCCAGCTCAAGTCGCAGCTCCGCGCCGTGGCGAGCGAGCTCTGCTTCACGTGCCACGACCGCGAGCTCGTGGACCCCGCGACGAAGAAGAGGGTCGCCAACGTCGCCCGGGAGGTCGCGGCGGCCCAGTTCAAGCACGGGCCGGTGAGGACCGGGGACTGCCAGGGCTGCCACTACCCCCACTCGTCGAGCTTCGATGACCTCCTCCACCAGAGCTACCCGGCCGAGTTCTACAAGCCCTTCTCGGAGCCCGCCTACGCGCTCTGCTTCGAGTGCCACGAGAAGGCCCTCGCCCTCGAGGAGCGCACCACGGTCTTGACGCGCTTCCGGGACGGGGACCGCAACCTCCACTTCCTCCACGTGAACCGCGAGAAGGGGCGCACGTGCCGCGCATGCCACGAGGTCCACGGGTCGAGCCAGCCGAGCCACATCCGGAAGAGCGTGCCCTTCGGCTCGGGCGGCTGGCAGCTCCCCATCAACTACCAGAAGACGCCCGCAGGCGGCTCCTGCAGCCCGGGCTGCCACAAGCCCAAGACCTACGACAACGGCGGGGCGGCCGCGACGGCGCCCGCCCCGCGCGAGAAGCCCCGCGTGGCGGGGAACTGAGAAGCTGAGATCGCCGTGGCGATGGCGCCCATCCTGGCGTTGGTGCTCTCCGCGGCAGCGGTCGCCGAGCGTGGCGAGGCCGAGCGGGGGAGCCTCCTCGGCCCGGGGTCGCCCTTCCCGGCGGTCGAGCTGCGGACGGTGGACGGGAAGCCCTTCGCGTCCCGCGAGGTGGCCGGACAGCTCTGCGTCATCGTCTTCGTCCGCCACGACCAGCCCGACTCGCTCGCTGCGCTACGCGACCTGAAGAGGCTCCGCTCGGAGATCGGCGGCGCATGGCGGGCGATCGCGGTCGCGTCGGGGAGGGTGTCCCCCGAGGAAGCCCGGAAAGCGGCGGCCGCGACGGGCTTCACGGGCACGCTGCTCCTGGACCCGGACCGCGCGGCCTACTCGAGCTTCGGCGTGGTGGCCGTCCCGAGCCTCGCCGTGTTCGATGCGGGCTCGAAGGTGATCTACAGTCGGGCCGGCGGCGGGAAGGAGATCTTCGCCGCGGTCGCAGAGCGCCTCGCGAAGGCGCTCGGCCACCCGTCTCCGTCTCCCGCCGATCCAGGCGCCGCGCCGCGCCCCCTGCGCTCGGCGCCGAAGCTCGAGATCGCACGCACCTTGCTCGAGAGGGGAGAGCTGGAGCGCGCCGAGGCCACGGCGCGCGCGGCCCTCGAGGCCGAGGACACCCTCGAGGGAAACCTGGTCCTCGTGGAGGTCCTGCTGCGCGTTCGACCGGCCCAGGCGCTGGAGGTCCTCGAGGGCGCCCGGAGGAAGCACGGCGCGTCGCCCCGCCTCGACCTTGCGGCGGCCCGCTCCCTCGCTGCGCTCGGCAAGGCCTCCGAGGCGGAGGCGGCCCTGCGCGAGCTTGCGGTCCGCGCACCCGGGCTATGGGAGGCACACCTCACCCTCGGCGAGCTCCACGAGAAGACCGGGAGGCTCGACCTCGCCGTCAAGGAGTACCGGAAGGCGATCGAGATCCTGGCGAGGCGGGAGCTTGGGGGCGTGGACCGGCGGCCGTGAGCCCGTGGACCGCGGCCTCAGGACCGCTTGCCGGCGCGCCGCAGGAGCTCTTCGGCCGCCGCCGCGTCGTCACCTTTCAGCGGCGGGTCGCAAGGCTGGCCGTAGTCGAGCGTCAGGCCATAGCGGCCGTTCGAGTAGAGCTCGCCCACGAGCCGCTGCAGGGGTAGCACGACCCGTGGGTCCCCGGGTCGCAGCGGCACGGGGACGTCCGGCAGCTTGTCGCGGAGGCGCGCCGGGAAGAAGTAGACGGCCACACCGGGAGGCGTTCGGATCGTCACCCGGTACGTGGCCAGCGCATCCCGAGGGCAGACGTGCGGCCGCAAGAGCGCCCGCCAATCCCCTTGGCGCACGAGGTCCACCTCGACGAGGTTCACCCCGGCCGCGAGGAGCTCGCTGCGCTTCTCCCGGTAGGCCTCCAGCCCCTGGCCCGACTTGTTGGTGGGGCTCAAGAACTCGATCACGGTGACGAGCCGTCCTGACGCATCCAGGATGCGGATGAACCGCTCGATCACCGGATCCAGCTCGAGGACGAGCTTGAAGGGGGCGTCCACGGCTACACCTGACCCGCCGGCGGTCGGGTCGGCCGAGGCGGGAGAGAACACGCGGACGTCCGAACCGATCCTGCGGCCACCATCCCAGTCGGACTCCACCGCCACCCGCTCCTCCGTGCGGGCGACGAGCGTCTCCGGCAGCACGCGGTTGAGCTCATCGGCCGCATAGGTGACGAGCTTCGTGTGCACGTCGAGCCAGTGCGGCTCGAGGTAGGGATCCATGCCGGCGAAGGGACTTTCCATGTCGCGCGGTATCATACCGCATGCCCCTTACCCGGTGAACGCGGGCGGGAAACCCTTTGCGCTCTTCGACGATCCGCAGTTAGCATCGCCGCCAAAGAGGTGAAGCTGGACATGGGTAGTTCGGCGATCCACAGAAGCGACGTCGCAGCCGAGGTCCTCGCCCCCAGGCAGATCACGCTGCCTTTCGCAGGGAGCGCGGAGGAGGAGACGCTCCGCAGGGCCTGCGCCTATCCTCGGCTCCGCTTCATGGGAAGCAAGCACCGCCTGCTCCCCTGGATCGCGGGGCACCTCCGCCGCCTGTCCTTCGAGTCGGCCCTCGACGCCTTCAGCGGGTCGGGCTGCGTCTCGTACCTGCTCAAGTGCCTCGGGAAGCAGGTCACCTCCAACGACTTCTTGCTGTTCGCCTCGGCCCTCGCCAGGGCCACCATCGAGAACTCCCGGCACAAGGTCAGCGAGACCACGGTTCGAGGGCTCCTGCGCCAGAGGACGGGAGGGGATGGTTTCATCCTCCGCACGTTCCGCGGCGTCTTCTTCCAACCGGGCGACCTGCGCTTCCTCGATACGGTCTGGGCCAACATGGACGCGGCCAGCAACGAGGCCGAGAAGGCCATCGTGGTCTCGGCCATGGTGCGCGCCTGCCTGAAACGACAGCCCAGGGGCGTCTTCACCGTTGCCGGAGACCCTGAACGTTACAAGGACGGCCGGCGCGATCTGCGCATGTCCCTCGAGGAGCACTTCATCGAGTCGATCGGGGTCTTCAACAACCTGGTGTTCTCGAACGGCTGCAGGAACAAGGCCCTCTGCGGGGATGTCTTCGATGTCCCCGGGCAGCACGACCTCGTGTACCTGGACCCACCGTACGTCCCGCGGACCGACGACAACTGCTACGTCAAGCGGTACCACTTCCTGGAAGGCCTCGCCTCCTGCTGGAGGGCCGAGGGGACGGAGATCCTCCACCACACGAAGGTGCGGAAGATCCCCAAGCGCTTCACACCGTTCTCCTATCGCCGGACCGCTCTCGAGGGCTTCGGGAGGCTCTTCGAGCGATTCCGGGAGAGCATCCTGGTGCTCTCGTACTCCTCGAACGGGTACCCCGACCTCGAAGTGCTGGTCAAGCTCATGAGGAGCTTCAAGCGCGGCGTGGCCATCCACGAGCGGGGGCACCGCTACCACTTCGGCACTCACGCCCAGGTCTCGAGCCGGCGAGCCGTCGTGCGCGAGTACCTGGTCATCGGGGAGTAGGGCTCCCCCCCGCTGGCCGCGGCCCGGCGGCCGTGAGCTCGTAGACCGCGGCAGAGGCGAAGCAGAGCATCACGCCGAGGATGAAGACCACGGGGCTGTAGGGGACCACGGGGTCGAGGTGCGGCTGCGTCCAGGCGCGGGCCGAGAGGAGGAAGCCCGTCACGGCGAGGCCGAGGCCCGCGAGCAGCGTGAGGGTGAACAGGGCCGCGGCGGTCCGGCGCCCTCCCTCGCCGTCCGCGTCGGCGGCCGCCGGGCTCGAGGGCCGCCCCTCGAAGGGCGCGGCGGGCACGATGGGGAAGAGCTTGATGAAGACGAGGTAGATCAGGGTCCCGAGCGCGAAGAGCCCGGCAACGACGCCGACCTCGACCCACGTGGGGGTGTAGGTCCCCGGGTCGTAAGGGAGGAGGGTCCCGTGGGTCTGGGAGGGCACGACGATCAAGTAGCGCTTCAAGACCGCGGCGACGTTGACGAGGAGCCCCGCGGCCACGGTCCACGCCAGGGAGCGCCCGCCCCTCAGGAACTGGGCGAAGAGGATCGCGAAGGCCGCCACGAGCGATCCCACGACGGTCCAGAAGAGCCCGGCGTAGGCGCCGAAGACGATCTCGTGGGCGATCTTCTTCTCGCTCGCGAGCGCAGCGTAGTTCGCCGTGAGCTCCTCGGCCACCATGAAGTAGAGGTAGACGCTCGTCAGGACGAGGAGCATGTTCCCGAGCCAGCGGAACGCGCGGGGCGTGATCACGGCCTCGAGGCGCAGGGCCCTCCGGATGGCGGCCGCCACCACGATGAGGAGCCCGGTGCCGGAGACGCCGGCCATGACGACGAAGCCCGGCGCCTGGAGGGCGTTGAACCAGCCCGGCCGGCCCCCCTGGATCCCGAAGATGAAGCCGAGCGTGGAGTGCGCCGTGACGAGGAGCGGCAGGATCAGGAGGGCCAGCCAGAAGCTCACCCGGTGGTGGCGATCGCGCTCGGCCTGCGTCCCCCGGTACCCGCTGGCCCAGAGCCTGTAGACCCACCGGAGCCTCTTCGCCCGGAGCGCGCAGTGGGCGGCGTCGGCCCGCCCGGCCAGGTAGAAGTAGACGAGGCTCGCGAAGAGGTACCCGCCGATGACGAGGCTGAAGGTCCCGAAGAAGGGCGAGGATGTCCTCGCATAGCGGGGGAGGTTCAGGAGCCCTTCGATGGGCCGCCCGAGGTCCGCGACGACGCAGAGCGCGCCCATCATCAGGGACACGATCGTCAGGAGCTCGGCCATCCTCGAGAGGGGCTTCAAGTCCTGGATGTCGAGGAGCCGGATCAGGGCCGCGACGGTGATCCCAGCGAAGCTGACGCCGATGAAGAACACCACGAAGACGATGTAGAGCCCCCAGGTGGCGCCTCCCGCCCCGATCGTCCTCATCCCCGTGACGACCTCCCCGTGGAGGAGCTGCTGGTAGTAGGCGTAGCCTCCGAATCCCGCGAGGGCGGCGAGCGCCGTCACCGCGACCCACCAGCCCGCCCCGAGAACGAAGGGCGGGCCGGAGGCGGAGGCCGCATGCTCCGGGGTCGCCTCGGCGGTGAGGGTCTCACGCTGCGAAGCCCTGTCGAGAAGCTCGATCGTCCCTTGTGCGCTCATCGTCTCCTGACCTCAACAAGAAGGTCCGTTCCTCAGACCGCCGCCGCCAGCGTCGCGGCGAGGCACGCGACGGAGCCCGCCGCGAGGAGCAGCATGGCGATCCCCAGCAGGGCGGTCACGACGTAGAACGCCCTGCCCTCCGGCTCGACCTCCACGTCCCGGGCCGGCGCCGGGGCGCCCCTCGGCACGGTCGTCAGGCCCAGCATGGTCAGCGCCTCCCCGGCGCATCCGCCGTCTCGAGCGCCTCGCGGGCCTCGCCTTTCGCGAAGCGCGTCTCGCCCTTCGCGCGGCGGATCTCGCCTTTCTCGCCGCGAGAATCCGCCAGCGGCGGCGCCTCCAGCGTCGCCGTCCTGGCCCCCCGTTCGGACATCGCGAGCACGATGCCCGCGCCGA
>JACQVW010000072.1 GCA_016209535.1 Planctomycetota bacterium
GCCCGAGTCGTCGAAGGCGGGCGCGCGCCAGGCGGTGCTCTGGTCGGAGCCGTCGTCGAGGTACCGCCAGACCGAGCCGCGGGGGATGAACGCCACCGCGGCCGTGTCGTCCGCGAACACCGCGGCGCCCGGGTTGACGGCGCCGCCCCGGAGCCTCGGGTCGGAGCCGTCGAGGGTGTAGTGGATCGTCCCGGGCGTGCCGTTCGACTGCGCCATGAGGAGGCGGAAGCCGGGCGGCACCTCCCCGCCGTGCTGGTTGAACGACACCAGGGCCGCCTCCGGGAACATGTCCACCGAGCGCATCTGGGCGAGGACGATCTGCGTGCGCTGGGGGAAGTAGGTGCTCACCATCCAGTCGACCTCGCGCTGCCAGTCGTCCTTGGTCCGCGGAGGCTCGATCTTGGCGTCCCCCCAGCGCGCGGACGCCCCGATGACCGCCAGCTCGATCTGCCGGGTCCGTGAGCTCCACCGCTCGATGTTCGCAGCCGGCGACAGCGGCCCGCCGTTGAAGAAGTACTTGTTGACGCGGTCGGCGAACTGGAGCAGGTACTCCGGATGCTGGGTCAGGCGCAAGTGGAGCCAGGCCGGGTTGAAGTGCTCCCACCGCTCGCCGATCGTGCGATCGGTGGGATCGGTGAGCAGCCGGGCCTCGTAGAGGCCGCCGTTGGCCCCCAGGGAGTGCTCCGCGTCGTGGCGGTACCAGGTGAAACCGTCGCAGCGGACGCGGTTGTAGATCGCGAAGACGTTGTTCGAGATGTGGCCCCAGGCGCTCACCGGCGCGTCGGGATCGCCGGTGTAGTAGGTGCAGATCATGTAGTCCATCAGGTTCTCCGGGTCGAGGAGCTGCTCGCCGCCCGGGTCGAGCGTGCCGTCCGGCCTGCGGCCGAGGACGCGGAAGTACGCCGCATCGGTGGCGAAGCCGGCGACCGCGGCGTCGTACAGGCGGCGGTAGGCGTCCATCGTCCCGTCGGTGGCGTGCAGCGCCCGCGAGCCCGAGGAGTCGTTCTTGACGACGTCGTAGTCATCCTCGTCCCCTCCGAGGTAGGACCGCGCGTAGTCGGCGTCGGCGCGCTCCTCGGTCTCGTAGAGCCCCCAGTACTGGCCGTCGAGGTAGAGGTGATAGAACCGGCTGCGGGTGTAAGGCTGGAGCATGTCGCGCTGCACGTCGCGCGAGAAGACGTCGCGCACGAACGTGTTCTGGCTGCTCCCCGAGAAAGCCCAGGAGTAGTTCTGGCTCGTCTTCAAGTCGATGGCGTCGAGCTCGTCCACCCCCTCGCCGCCGAACATCGCGTGCTTGAGCTTTCCGGACCCGTACTCGTTGCGGAAGAAGAGGCGGAAGGAGTGCTTGGGGTTGTCGCCGCTCCGGCTGAAGGCGCCGCGGATGCGCAGGCCCGCGTCGAGGCCGAACCCCGGGGTGCCGTCCGGATCGATGAGCTCCACCGACGTGCGCCGCTCCCAGGCCCGGCCGTCGTTCCGGGCGTTGACGTAGATGCCGGTCGAGGCGTTGAACAGGTTGGGGAGGTCGGTCACGAGCGAGATCGACGGGATCGAGACCAGGGCGTCCTCGATTTGATCAGACCAGCGGGGGTCGCCGACGACGTTGGGGTCCATGCCGTAGTCGAGCACCTGGCCGTTGACGCTGCCCGCCGGCCAGCCGGGGCCCGGCGCCTGGCCGGTCGGCGACTGCCGGATGACGTCGCTCGGGAAGATGTAGCTGTGCGTGCGGACGCGGGAGTCGAGGTGGCCCGCCTTGAAGGCCGCGGCGCGGATCACCGAGGTGCCGTTCACGGCGATCGGACCGCTGTAGACGCTGCCCGAGGTCGCCGTGGGCGTGGCGCCGTTCCGGGTATAGCGGATCTGCGCCCCGCTCGTGGGAGTGGACAGCGCCAGCGAGAACGGAGCGTCGTAGGTGCCCCGCTCGACGCTGAGCTCCACGTCGCGGACGAAGTCGACCGCCCCGGGGACGTTGAAGGCGCCGGGCGTGGGGGTCTTCATGTACTGCCGCTCGGCGATGCGGCCGGCGGCGATGAGCTCCGGCAGCACCAGGAAGTCGGGGTCCGAGGCGCCGTCGTTCAGACCATGGACGGCGAGCACGTTGCGGCCGTTCCGGAGCCTCCCGAGGTGGCTCGTCAAGTTGATCTCCTCGACCAGCCCCGCCTGCTCGACGGGCCGGTCGGCGGCCGCGCGCGAGTCCCACGCGAGCGCCGCCGGCGCGTTGCGGCGGGCGACCTCCTGGCCGTTCAGGAAGGCGACGAAGCCGTCCTCGTGCCTCATGCGGAGCAAGAGCCCCCCGAAGAGGCCGGCGTCCTCGACATCGAAGTCGATCCGGGTCCAGAGCGAGGCATTGGCGCCCCGCATCTCGCTGCCGATGTCCGTGCGGATCGAGTCCGCGAAGCCGGCGAGCCCGAGCCCCCCGGCCGCGGTGTCACCCACCAGGCGGAAGTCGTTCGCGTTGTAGATCGGGTGGGCGCCCTTGGCGGCGAAGAGCTCGACCTCGGAGCCGCCGCCGCGCTCGTAGAAGAGGAGGTCGAGATCGTGGGGTCCGGCCTGAGCGATGGTGAACACCTGGATGGTGTCCGCGGGCCCGCGCGGCGCCGGGTAGGACATGCTGTAGGTCTGCGCGCCGCGGCGCAGCGTCATCCCGAAACCGTCGTCGCTCGAGACCCCAAAGCTCCACGAGCCCGCCTGGGGAACAAGCACCGTGCCGACGACGTGGACCACGTAGTCGTCGACGTCGGTGAAGCCGACGCCGGGGAAAGGGTTGTCGCGCGTGTAGTTGCCGCGTCCGCCGCTGTTGAAGTAGTCGATGACCGCCGCCGTCTCCGTCGCCACCTGCGCCTGTCTCGCCGGGTTCTGGAGCACGTCCTGGGCGACGGTGAGGCTGGTGACCTGGACGTTCGCCTTGATGTAGGTGACCTCGAAGCCCTCCGTGGCGATGCCGCTGAACCCCAGGCCGGTCGCGCCGGTCTTCCAGCCGGCCGGCGCAAAGTCGGGGTCGGTCCAGCTTCCGCCGAGCCCCGCGTCGGCGCTCACGGGCACGTGGTACAAGGCCTGCGCGCCCGGCGCGACCAGCACCGTCGTCGCCTGGGCCGGGCCGTACGACACGTCGGGGAGCTGCTCCGGGTAGGCCGGCGCGAGCTCGTCGACGGCGGTGACGCCGTCGGGGGCCACGAGCGCCAGGTACTCCCCGGCGGCGTCGAGCCTGAAGTCGGTGTGGAGCTCGGAGCCCGCGACGGCGCGGTCCTTCCCGGAGGCGAAGACGACGAGGAACCCGCCGCGCTCGAGGGTGACCCCCGCAGGGAACAGCCACCGCTCGGCGAGCTGCGGGTCGCCGGTCAGAGACCAGCCGCCGAGGTCGATCGGCGACGCCGGCGCGCTGTCGAGCATGTGGATCTCGATCCAGTCGGAGCTGTCGCCGTCCTCGTCGGTGAGGCTCTCGAGGTTCGAGGCCATGATCTCGCTCAAGATGAGGGTGCCGCCGGCCTCGCCGCACCGGGACTCGGCGCAGTCGAGGCCGTCGGGGGTCGGGTCGGTCCCGCACCCCCCGGACGGCGGGGGCGGCGGCGGCCCGCCCCGGAAGATGTAGGCGAGGCCGTAGAGGGCATCGGTGATGTCGATCGTGCCCGAGTCGTCGGCATCGGCCGCCTTGCGGCACGGCACCGCGAAGCCGCCCCGGAAGAGGTGGAAGAGCACCGACACCGAGTCGGAGATGTCGACCGTGCCGTCCTGGTTGACCTCGCCGCGGACGAAGGCGGGCTCCTGCGCGGCGGCGGGGAGGCACGAAGCTCCCCAGGTCACGAGGCCCCACGCGATGACAAGGCCAGCCCGGCGTGCGATCATGACGGTCTCTCTCCTCCTCGAGGGTGGCGACTTCCCCTGCACGCTAACCCCTCCTGCCGGGCTGGTCAACGAGTTGCCTGGGCGGCCGGGGCGGCGCCAGGAGCTTCGAGAGGCGTCTACCCGGGGCGGTGGCCGCCCGGAGGGGCGGGGAGCCGCGCTTCGAGGTCCGCACCCTCGGTCCGGGCATTGTTAAGGTCCCGTGAAGGCCTGAAACGCCCGTGAAGCCCTGGGATCCCGCACGATCCCCCTCGGTCCGGCCATTTTTGGCGTGGTTCAACGCCGGGTTACAC
>JACQVW010000855.1 GCA_016209535.1 Planctomycetota bacterium
GACGAGGTCAGCCTGCGCCTGCCGGCCGCCGCCGTCTCGAGCGCCGTCGTCCTCGGCGACGGCGTGAAGGAGGTGGTGGCCGACGCCGCCGGATCGCGCAAGCTCGTCCGCTTCGCGCGGCCGTGGCTCGGGACGCGGCAGCTCCGGGTCGAGTACGAGGTCCCCCACGAGCCCGGGTCCGCCGTCCCGGTCCCCTCGGTGGATCTGGCGCCGGGCGCCGCGGGCGGCGCCTTCGGCGGCGAGCGATTCCTCGTCCTCCAGAGCCGCGGGCCCGTGGAGGTCGTGCTCGAGGCCGGACCGGGCCTCGCGCCGGCGGACCCGGACGAGCTCCCGGACTTTGCCGAGGCCTGGAGCGAGGGGCGCGTGATCGCCGCGTACCGGTTCCGCGCCTCGGGCGACCCCGGGACCCTCAGGACCACCGTGCACGAGCGGGCGCCGGTCCTCGAGAGCCTCGCCCGCGAGCTGCGCCTGACGACGGTCGTGGGGCTCGACGGCACCTCGCGCACGCGCGCCGAGGTCCTCCTCGCCTCGGCGAAGCTCCAGCGCCTCGTCCTGCGCCTCCCCGGGGACGCGCGCGCCATCGCCGCCGATCTGGACGGCGAGCCGCTCCGCGCCGTGCGGCCCGGCCCCGGCGGCGAGGTCGCCGTGCCCCTCCCGCCGCGGTCCCACGTCACCGTCGGGGTCGTCTACGAGCGCGCCGCGGCGCGGCCCCTCGGCCCCGTGGGCTCGTGGAGCGAGGCGGCGCCCGAGGTCGTGGACGTCCCCGTGGGCGAGACGCGCTGGACGGTCCACCACCCCGACGGCTACCGCTTCGCCGTCGCGGGCAGGGACCTCCGCGCCGCCGACGCCGGCGACGAGGAGGGTCCCGCGACCTTCGCGGCCAACGTGATCGCGAAGATCCTCCAAGGCGAGGCGCCGCTCCTCACGGCATTCGCACGCGAGGCGCCTCGCGGGGCCCTCGCCCAGGTCCCGCCCCTCTCGGAGGAGGAGCTGCGGGCCTCGGCGGCAGTCGCGGCGCGGAGCGCGGCCGCGGCCGCGGGCCGCCTCCTCGAGGCTCGGGACGCGGCCTCCCGCCAGAAGGCGGCGGGCGCGGCCGGCGCCGTGGCCCCGCGCTACCGGCTCCTCCCCGAGGGCCGCAGCTTGACCGCGACGAAGCTGGGCGGGGGGGCGAGGCTCGAGCTCAGCTTCCGCTCGCTCCGCTGGTCCGGCTTCGCGCGGAGGATGGTCTTCCTCGCCACGCTGCTCGCCGGCTGGGCCCTCGCGGCCCTCGCAGGCGGGCGCGCGTTCTTCCGCGCCGTCCTCGGGGCCCTCCTCCTCGCCGCGACGGTGCCCGTCCTCGCGGCCTGGCGCTCGCCCCTCCTCGCCGTCCCCTTCTGCGAGGGGCTCGCGGCGCTCCTCGCGGCGGGCGCCGTCGTGGCCGCGGTCTCGCGGGCTCGCCGGGCCAGGGCCAGGAGGGGGCGCCGGGCCGGGGCCGCCTCGGGGGCCGCGGCCATCGCGGCCATCGCGACCATCGCGACCACCGCGGCCCTCATGGCCTGCGCGGTCCTCGCGCCGGCGGCGCGGGCCGATGAGGCCGCGCCCGCACCGCAGGCCCCGGCGCAGGCGCCGCAGCCGACCCAGCCGGCCCAGCTCGCGCTGACGCCGCCCTTCTCCTCGAGCGGCGTCCTCCTGCCCTACGACCCCGCGAAGGGCCTCCCGCCGGGCGAGGATTCCAGGGTCTTCGTGCCCGATCCCGTGTTCCGGGAGCTGTGGCGCCTCGCGCACCCCGAGATCGAGCCGCCGGAGCCGGAGCCGCCCCGGGACCTGGTCCTCGGCAACGCCGCGTACCGCCTGCGGCTCGAGGGCCCCGGCTCTGCGCGCGTCGAGGGATCGATCGCCTTCCTCGTCCTCACGGACCGCTGGACCGCCCTCCCGCTCCCCTTCGAGGGGGCGCGGGTCGTGCGCGTCGCCCTCGACGGCGTCGAGGCGGGCCTCGGGACGAGGCCCGGCGAGGGCCCCGCCGCGCCCGCGCCCTTCGTCGAGCTCAAGGGCCGCGGCGCGCACCGCCTCGACGTCGAGCTGGCGGTGCCGGTCCGCAGCGACGGGGAGGCGTCCAGGGTGGCCTGCGCGCTCCTCGGGGGCGCCGGCACGACGCTCCGGGCGGAGCTCCCGGCGGGGGCGCGCGTCGCATCGCCTCACGCCGTCCTCGTGCGCGAGGAGGCCGGCTCGACGGCGGTCGTCGCGGACCTGGGAGGCGCGGGCGCGCTGGATCTCGCCTGGACCGCGCCGCGGGCCGAGGCGCCGTCGAGCTCCCAGGTCGAGTCCCTCTCCTACTCCCTCCTCACGGTGACCTCCGAAGGGTACGTCGTCGAGAGGACCGAGCGCCTGCGCGTGACGGGCCGGCCCGCGAGCGCGGTCGAGCACCGCGTCCTCGGAGACTGGGCCGTCACGGAGGTCGCGGGGCCCGACGTGGCCGACTGGAGCCTCTCGGGCGGCGCCGAGCCGGGCGGCGCGCGCCTGCGGATCGCCTTCTCGAGGCCCGTGAGCGAAACGGAGATCGCCGTGCGCGGCCGCGCGAGGCTCGCCGGGGGCCGGGCGCAGGTGGCGGGCCTCGCCCTCGCCGGCGCGGCGCGCGAGGAGGCCTACTTCGGCCTGCGCCACGCCGCGGCGCGCCGCTTCGCCGCGGACTCCCTCGCCGGCATGGCCCGGGCGCCCCTCGAGGACCTGTCGAAGGCCTTCCCGGGCCGGGCCGAGCCCGCGCCGGACCGGCTCCACCGCTCCCACTCGAGCGGCGAGGGGGAGAGCATCGCGGCCGAGGCGGTGGCGGGCGAGGCCGCGGTGACGACGGACCTCGTCGCGATCGTCCTCGAGGACCGTCTCGCCGTCACGGCGCGGTCCCGTTACGCCGTCACGGGGCCCGGTCCGCTGCGCCACGAGGTGAGGCTCCCGGAGGGCTGGACCGCCCGCGACGTCCGGTCCGAGCTCTCGAGGAGCTGGGAGACCGCCGGGGTCGGGCCCGACCGCCGCCTCGTCGTCCAGCTTCGAGCCCGCGCCTCGAGCGGCACCGAGGTCGTCTGGTCCGCCGAGGGGCCCCTCGCCGCCCTCGGTGCCATCGAGGTGCCTGCGTTCCCCGTCCTCGCGGCCGCCGGCACGGCGCTCCGCGAGACGACGGCGCTCCTCGTCGCGGCCTCGGGCGGCCTCGAAGTCTCCGTGGCCGACGCGGGGCGCCTCGCGCCCGCGGACCTCGCCTCCGCGCCCCGGTGGCTCGAGCTCCCCTCCGGGGCGGACTACCGCCTGGCCTTCCGCGCGGCGCGGGCCGAGGCGGCCTCGACCCTCAGGCTCGCGGCGGCGCGCCGGCCGAGCCAGCTCGCCGCGGCGATCGTCCACCTCGCCCGCGTCGCCGAGGACGCCGTCCACGTGAACGCCCGCGCCGTCCACAGGATCCGCCTCGGCGCCCGCGACCGCTTCCGGCTGCGCCTCCCGGCGGGCGCGCAGCTCGTGGCGCTCGAGGCGCGGAACCAGCGGAGCCGCGAGGTGCGCGAGAGCCCTCAGGGCACCGAGGTCGAGGTGGTCCTCCAGGCGCCCGCCGCCGGCGAGTACTCGGTCGACCTCTCCTACCGCCTCGACCGGCGGGGCGAAGCGATCCCCGCCCTCGAGCCCGTCCAGGCCCTCGACGGGGCGTCGCGGCTCGAGGATGTGGACGCCTACGTCGCGGTCCTCGAGACGTCGGCGGGCCTCGTCGCGACCCGCGAGGCGCGCGGGCTCGTGCCGGTCGAGGCATCGGTGCTCCCCCACGTCCCCGAGGGCGTCGCGCCCTCGAGCTTGAGGCCCGTCCACCGCGCCCTCCGCCTCGACTGGAGCCTCCTCCTCGAGGAGCGGCCCGTCGAGATCGCGCCGGGCCCCGCGGCCATCGTCCCCCTCGTCGAGATTGAGACGACCGTCGGCGATGACGGCACGGCGCGCTCGCGCGCCGTCTACACCGTGCGCAACCGGAGCCTCCAGCACCTCCTGCTCGCGCTGCCCGAGAGAACCACCCTCTGGGGCGTGACCTTGAACGGCCGGGCCGTGGCCGTGGGCTCGGCGCCCGCCCCCGGGGGCGCCCGAGGGCTCCGCGTGCCCGTGGAGCACGTGGGCGAGGCGCGGCTCGACCTCGAGGTCGCGCTCGTCTACGAGGAGCGGCGGCTCGAGCTCCCCGCGCTGCGGGGCACCGCGGCCCTGGCGGCGCCGCGGGTCCTAGACGACCCGGTCCTGCCCGTCCAGGTCCTCGAGACCGTCTGGAACCTCCACTTCCCCTCGGGCTACGCCGTGGCGCGGAGCGGCGGCAACGCGCGCCACGTCCCGCCGAGCGTCCAGTACTCGAAGCGCGTCGAGAGCCTCCTGGGCCAGCTCGAGCGCGTCTCGAAGGCCGCGAGGGACTCCGACTCGCGCGTCCAGCGGGACCAGGCGGAGCGCGAGCTGGCGCGGCTCGAGCTCGCCCTCGGCGACAACGTCGCGGAGCTCGAGGCCTCGAGCCGGGGCCCCGCTCAGGCAGAAGCCGAGCGCGGCGTGGCCCGCGAGGAGCTCGAGGGCCAGCGGGCGCGCGACGGCGCCATCCTCTCGGCGGCGAGGAAGGCCCAGGAGGCCCTCCGCCAGGCCCGCTCGGAGCGGGAGAAGGCGAAGGACGCGACGGCGCCGCCCTCGCGCCGGGAGCAGGGCTTCCTCGACGCGGCGGGCCACCAGAGGCGCGCATGGCGCGACAACCGTCCCCGCCCCGCGGCGCCGGCCGCGGCGGCCGCCCAGGCGCAACGCGAAGGCCTCCGGCTCGATGACCTCCTCGAGACGGGCCCCGCGGAAGGCCCTCCGGCGCTATCGGCCCCGCCGCAGGACGCGGGCCTCGCCGCGCCGGCCGCCGTGAACGCCGCGCGCGGCCTGAAGCCCCTCCCCGAGGCCCTCGAGGCGCCCGCCGCGCCGGGTGCGGAAGCCCCCGAGCGCGAGGCGGGCACGGCGCCCCACGCCTTCGTCCACCAGGGCGGCGAGGCGCGCGTCGAGATCACCTTCACGCGCGACGACGCCCTCCCGAGGGCCGCGGCGGGGGCGGTGCTGGGCCTGGCGGCGATCGTGCTCGCGTGGAGGATGCGGAGGGCTTCCGGCCGATCCTTCAGCCGGGAGAGGTCGCCTTCCGCGGGCTGACGGAGTCGTCTCCGACGTTACCGCGCGGTCCGAGTCCATGCACCGCGCGCTGCAGGGGCGCCTGGGCCCCCGGGATCGGGGAGGTGGAAGTCTCCCTGCCCGCCTTCTGCTACAATCTGGGGGTACTGGAGGACACCATGGCAACCAAGACGAGCCAGATCGAGAGCCGCCTTGCCAGGCTGGAAAGGGAGCTCAGAGAGCTCAAGGCCACGGTCGCGCGGGACAAGCGACCGCCTTGGTGGCGCGAGATTATCGGGTCCTTCAAGGACGACCGCGCATTTGACGAGATCCTGCGCCTCGGGGCCGCGATTCGCAAACGAGATCGGAAGGGGCCTCGCTAGGTGGCCGTCCTGCTCGACACGGATCACCTCTCCATCCTTCAACGTGAGCGCCAGCCCGAGTGCGATCGCCTGGCAGTCCGCCTGAGCGAGCTCGCGCCGGATGACATCGCCACGTCGATCGTCAGCTTCCAGGAGCAGATGCAGGGGTGGATGGCCTACCTGGGCCGGGCCCGCACGGGTGCCGAAGTGGTTCACGCTTACACGGAGCTGGACGCCATGTGGCGATGGTTCTACAAGATGAACGTCGTCCCGTTCACCCAGGAGGCTCAGGACTGCTTCGCGGCCCTGCGCAAGCAGCGGGTCCGCCTTGCCACTCTGGATCTTCGAATCGCGAGCATGGCCCTGGTGACGGACTCCCTCCTGCTGACTCGAAACCTGGGTGACTTCCGCCACGTCCCCGGGCTCCGATCGCAAGACTGGACGGTATGAGACTCCTGGAGTGGCGAGGCGCGCCTCGAGGTCGCCCTCACCCGCGACGACTCCCTCCCGCGCGCCGCCGCGGCGGCGGTGCTGGCCCTGGCGGGGGTCGCGGTCGCGTGGAGGAGTTGCAGCCATCTGCGAAACGTTCCGTGCCGAGAAGCCGCACCCAAATCGGGTCGTAAGATCAGCCGACAATCGTGCAATCAATGCCTCGCCGTATTCCGCACGCGCTTTCCCCTGCTGCTCGTACTGCACGATCCGCCGGCCGATCTCCCAGTAGGCCGCTGTCATCAGTAGGTTGACCGTGCGTGCCGAGGTCCGGCGCGCCTGCTCGAGCAGCGCCTCGGCGGTCCTGGCCCTGGCGGGGCTCGTGCTGGGGTGGAGGAGGCGGCGACGAACGCGGGGGGTGAAGGTTTGACCCTACACCTATCCGACCCCGATCCCGAGCGCGCTACGTGTCAACTCGCGAGGCCCTTTCACCGGTCGGGTCGAGCGCCTTGTTGCGCGGGCTGAACCGAACAGGCCTCCTGGGGAACGACACGATAGGGCCAGCGCTGAGCTGTTGCTCGCGTCGCAGATCGGCACACAGGGCGTGCAGGTCATAGCCAAACTGACGCGCGTAGGCGTCACGGACTCCTCGGACTTCCTCGACGATCGTGTCACGCATCTTGGTCTCCTCGCTCCAGCATTTCTTGGGGCGTGCAGATGACCGGCGGCTCATATCCTGCCGAACGGCAGACGGTTCGTCCACCACTCGCGCGTTGTCGCCTGGTTGGCCGCCATGACCAAGTCGCGGCTTGGCCAAGCTGTCAGGTAACTGACGACGGTGGTCTCGAGATAGACTCTCGGCTTCATCAGGCCAAAGTATACCGCGGCTTCGCTTTGGTCGTCACCCGCGGAGACGACGATACGACGTCGCGGGGATCTCCCTGGCGTCCGTCGTCGGAGGAATCGAGACAGGGGATTCTCTCGACAGCGTCGACAGAATCTCGTCGCCTGGAAAGGCGAGGGTGAACTGACAGGGCTTGCTCAGGTTTGGAGCTGGGTGGCGGAAGCGACGAAAGGGGCGCGGCCCTCCCTCAAGCCCCGGCGGCGGCACGGACAGCCGCCCGTCCCCATGTATCACCCTGGGGATGTCGCCCCCCGCGAGCTAGCAGGCGCGCTTTACAAGGCGCCGCCGGTCAGCCCGCGGGAGGCCAGGCGCCCGGCGCGTCATCTCCAGCCCCGGCGCGAGATGCGGCGCCGGGGCGAGGGGGTTGCCCCGGCTGGAACGCCGATTGCTGAGGATCCCCCCGCGGCCGGGTCCCTGCCGGCCGCACGCCCCTCGGCCCCTTGAACTGAGGTCTCCATGCTCCGTCCAATCTCCCCCGGTGTCGTGGCTCTCGCGCTCGGTCTCGTCTGCGGCCGCCCGGCCGCGCTCCGGTCCGCGGACTTCGTGCGCGGCGATGCCAACCAGGACGGGAGGATCACGGTCGCGGACCCGCACTTCGTCTTCGGGCACATCTTCCGCACGAGCGGCGACGTCTCCTGCGACAAGGCCCTCGACTTCGACGACAACGGCCGCGTCCAGCTCACCGATGCCGTGAGGACCCTCATGCATCTCTTCGAGGACCGCCCGGCTCCGCCGCAGCCCTTCCCGGACCCCGGCCCCGACCCGACGGACGACGACCTGCCCTGCGAGTCCTACGGCGGCGGGCAGGCGATCGACGACGCGGCCGCGGAGATGCGGGTCCTGGACGCCGTGGCCGAGGGCGGGACGAACCCGAGGGCCTCCCTCGTCGTGAGCCTCTCGAGCACGCGGTCCCTGGGCGGCTACGCCGGCGCCATCGAGGTCGCCGCAGGGGCCGCAGGGGCCGGAGGGGTGATCGACCACCTGGCGTACAAGCGGGACCTCACGGGGACTGACGGCCGAGGCTATTTCCTCGTGCGGCTCGACCGGACCGCCGTGACCTTCGCCTACGTGACGGCCTTCACCGAGGCGTACTACATCGCTCCGGGACGGGATGCCCCGGCCCTCGAGGTCGTCGCGTGCCTCCGGGGCGGCCTCGCCGCGGGGCGGTACCCCATGACGCTCGCGGCGGGGGACCTCGCCGACGGGGAGTCGGGCCGGGCCGTGGCGCCGCGCCTCCGGAGCGGGACCCTCACGGTCCTCTCGGACGTCGCCGCGGGCCTCGACTGCCCGGTGGAGCCGACGCCGCCGCCCCTCATCGACAAGCCCGAGAGGACGAACGTGGCCTTCCTCCTCGGCGGGACGCCCGAGGAGCGGGCGCAGCCCGCGGAGGCCGTGCCCATGATCGTCCAGGCCAACGTGCCGCTGGAGGGCCTGGACTTCTCGATCGACTTCGACGAGGACCTGCTCGACCTCGCCGGGATCGAGCCCGCCGGCGGCGAGGACTGGGAGTCCTTCGTTTACACCATCGACGACCGCGACGCGCGGCCCGGCGCGGCCGGGGTCGACGAGGGCTACGTGACGGGCCGGATCGTCTTCGGCCTCGAGGAGGGCGGGTTTCTCGAGGCGAGCAGGGCCACGGAGGTCCTGCGGCTGCGGTTCGATCTGCAAGGCCAGCCCGGCCGCTGCGCCGGGGCCCGGTTCGCCGATGGCGGCGAGCTCGTCTCGGGCGCGTCGAGGGAGCCCATCCGCAACGCCGTCCGAGCCCTCGGGCAGGAGATTTCGCCCCAGAACGCGCGCAGCTTCGTCCTGGAGGGCACGTCGTGGGGCTTCTCCTCCGGCGGCGTCCAGACACCCGAGGAGCTCGAGGCCGAATTCGGCCTCGCGAGCGTGCGCGGGGCGCCGGGCTTCCCCGTCCGGATGCCCTTCTCGATCCTCTCGAACGCCGCGACCCAGGGCTTCGCCTTCTCGATCGACTTCGACGAGGAGGTGCTCCGGGGGACGCGCGTCGAGCAGGTCCACCGGGTGCCGGACGGCAAATGGGACTTCTGGCAACACCACATCGACAACGGGAAGGCGACCCCCGGGAGCGCCGGCGTCGACGAGGGCTACGTGGCCGGCGCCGCGGTCTTCGGGTTCCTCGACGCCTGCGGCGAGATCCCCTCGGGCCGGAGGACCGACGTCCTCGCCCTCCACTTCGAGGTGGACGCCGGGGCCACGGCCGCCGTCACGGAGGTCCGGTTCCTCGACGGCGGGAGGTCGACCCCCGTCAGCCAGCCCGTCCACAACGTGATCACCGCCCTCGGCCAGTCGGTCGAGCCGGAGCTCGCGAGCTCCTTCGTCTTCCTCAACGGGCTCGTCAACATCGCCCCGGACATCGCCGTCTTCGTCGGCGGCGACTCGAACGGCGACGCGAAGGTGGACATCAGCGACGCCCGCCACACCCTCGGGTACCTGTTCCTGGGCGAGGGGCCGCCCGCCTGCTACGACGCCGCCGACGCGGGCGACGACGGGCGGATCGACGTCTCGGACC
>JACQVW010000087.1 GCA_016209535.1 Planctomycetota bacterium
ACTCCAATTCACGACGTCTACGGCGACGAGAAGCGCTACGAGGAGGTCGTGGGGTTCTTCCGCAACTTCTTCTCGGCGGGGCTCAAGGACAACCCGCACCTCGAGAAGGGTGTGCTCACAGGGATCCTCCGCGTCGCAAAGGAGTCGATGTTCTCGGGTCTCAACAACCTCAAGGTGCACTCCCTGCTGCGCAAGCCGTTCGCCACGAGCTTCGGGTTCACGGAGGCCGAGGTCGAGGCCCTCTGCGCGGACTTCGATCTGTCGACTGCGCAGCGCGACGAGCTCCGGTCATGGTACAACGGCTACCGCTTCGGCGGCCACGTCGTCTACAACCCCTGGTCCGTCTTGAGCTACCTCGACGATGCGGAGAGGCGCGCCCGGCCCTACTGGGTGAATACCGGAGGCGACGCCCTGATCCGGAGGCTCCTCATCGACGCCGGGCTCGGCGTCCAGAGGGAGATGGAGGCGCTCCTGAGCGGCGGGAGCATCGAGAAGCCGGTGGACGAGCAGACGGTGCTCCGCGACCTGGAGGGGAAGCGGGATACGGTCTTCAGCTTTCTCGTGATGTCCGGCTACCTGCGCGCGGACGAGCTCCTGCGCTCGGACGAGGCGGGACGCGAGCACTGGAAGCTGAGCGTTCCCAACAAGGAGGTCGCGACGGTCTACCGGCGCCTCTTCCTCGAGTGGCTCAACGCGTCCCTCGGGGACCATGCGGACCTCCAGTCATTGTGCCGCGCCCTCCTCGCCGGCGACGCGAGCGCGGTCGAGGAGCACCTCGGGGCCCTGCTCGAGCACACGCTCTCCTATCACGATACCGCCGGCCGGGCGAGGGAGGTCGTCTACCAGGCATTCGTGGCCGGGCTCCTCGTCGCGCTCGACAGGACGCACCTCGTGAGGTCGAACCGGGAGTCCGGGCTCGGCCGGTGCGACGTCATGATCACGCCGCGCAGCCCCGGCGGGCCCGGGGTCGCGCTCGAGCTCAAGGTGCTCAAGGCCTCCGAGACGATGGAGGAGGCCCTCGCGGCCGCGCTCGAGCAGATCCGCGCGAAGAGGTACGCCGCGGAGATCCGCGCCGCGGGCGCCGAGCCGGTCGTGGAGCTGGCCGCCGTGTTCGACAAGAAGCGGGTGCGCGTTGCGCGCGGATAGGCCAGAGGGTCCGCTGGGCTGCTCTAGATCCTGACGAACCGGTCCAGCAAGATCTCGGCAAGGCCGCGCCGGCCATCAAAGGATCGGGTCACTTCCGAGATGTGCCTTGCCCGTCGGATCGCGGCAGCGGCTTTCGCGAACGCCTTCTTCTGGGGCATCGTCCGGCCCGCCCGGATGTCGGCCTCGCCTAGAGCCACGAGCTTGAGCAGCATGGAGCAGCCCGAGGCAAATGCCAGCCCCAGGCCGCCCCCATTCCAGGGTACAATCCCGGGGCCACGGGTTTTTCTGGTTTTCCGGGTCCGGCCGCCGCCGATTTCGTCCTTAGAGGGGTGGATCATGGAAGAGGCGGAGACCATCGAGCGACTCGTCGGGAGGGCCAGGGAGGGAGACCGGAAGGCGTTCGACGCCCTCGTCGCGCGGCACGAGGCGGTCTTGCGCGATCGGGTCAACCGGCGCCTCGGGAAGCAGCTCCGCTCGGGCCTCGACGTCGACGACGTGCTCCAGGAGGCGTTCGTCCGGGTCTGGCAGGCCATGGGGAGCTTCCGCTGGCGCGGCGAGGGCTCCTTCGCCGGCTGGCTCGGGACGATCGCCGAGCGGGTTATCCTCGAGGCCTCGCGACGGGCCCGGCACGGCCCCGTGCTCGAGCTCGTCCGCGACCTCCCGGGCAGCGGCACCTCGCCGAGCAAGGGCCCGCGCCGCGAGGAGCGCCTCCAGCGCCTGGAGAAGGCCCTGGCCGGCTTGAGCCCCCACCACCGCGAGGTCGTCCGCCTCGCGCTCCTCGACGGCCTCCCGGTGGCGGAGATCGCGGCGCGGCTCGGGCGGTCCAGTGAGGCGGCGAGGAAGCTCCTCTCGCGCGCCCTCGCCAAGCTCAGGGAGTCCTTCGGCGACACCGAGAGCCTCGGGCTTCCGGCCCGCGCGCTCGCCGATGCGGGAGGCGACCATGGCCGGCGGTGACGAGGCGGACGTCCGGTCGCGGGGAGGCGGCTCGAGGAGCGACGGGCGCATCGACGAGCTCGTCGCCGCCTACGTCGACCGCCTCAACGCGGGCCAGCGGATCGACCCCGGTAGCATCCTCGAAGAGCAACCTTCCGTCGGGCCCGAGGTCCTCCGCCGCCTCGAGGCCTTCCTCGACCTCGCCGCGGCCGTCGACGACGCGCCGAGGCTGAACGCCATCGGAGACTACCGGCTCCTCTGCCGGATCGGGCGCGGCGGCATGGGCGTCGTCTACGAGGCATGGCAGGGCTCCATGGACCGCCGCGTGGCCCTCAAGGTCCTCCCGCCGGGCGCGGCCGACGACGACCGCGCCTTCCAGCGCTTCCTGCGCGAGGCGAAGGCCGCCGGGAAGCTCAGCCACCCGAGCATCGTCGGCGTCCACGCCATGGGCCTCGAGGGCGAGACGCCGTACTATGCCATGGAGCTGATCGACGGCGAGAGCCTGGCGCGCCTCCTCGCCCGCAAGACCGAGGACGGCCGCGTCGACGCCTTCGGCGGCAACGACAACCTGCCGGTCTACGCGAACCGGGCCGCCGAGGCATTCGCCGGGGTCGCGGAGGGGCTCCAGCACGCCCACTCGCGCGGGATCGTGCACCGCGACATCAAGCCATCGAACCTCATCCTCGAGCGCGGAGGCGACGGTGCTCCCGACCGTGGACGCGACCAAGGAGGGAGCGTCCACATTCCTCCAGGGAGGGAGCACATTCTTCAAGGGGCCGTCCACGGGCGGCTGAGGATCCTCGACTTCGGCCTCGCCCACCTCGAGGGCCAGGAGAGCCTCACGTGGAGCGGCGAGCTGGTCGGGACGCCCCTCTACATGAGCCCGGAGCAAGCGCGGGCGCGGAGGGTCGCGATCGATCACCGGACCGACATCTACTCCCTCGGGGCGACGCTCTACGAGGTCCTGACCTTGAGGCCCCCGTTCCGCGGCCGGGACCACCAGGACACGCTGAGCCAGATCCTGCTGCGCGACCCCCCGGGGCCGCGCAGGATCAACCCGCGGATCCCGCAGGACCTCGAGACCATCGTCCTCAAGTGTCTCCGGAAGGACCCGGCCGCGCGCTATGCCACGGCGGAGGCCCTGGCCCAGGACCTGCGGCGGTTCACCCGGGGCGATCCCGTCGAGGCGCGGCCCGAGGGGGCCTGGGAGCAGCTGCGCCGGCGCCTCCGGCGGAACCGGGTGCGGCTCGCGGTGGGCCTAGGCTTCGCGCTCCTTCTCGCGCTCGCCGGCGTCCTCGGCTGGCGGGGCGAGCGCGCGGCGCGGGAGGCGGCGCGGGAGAGGTACCGGCCGGCGGTCCTCGAGTTCGCTGCGCGCCTGGCCGCGAGCGCGGCCTCGCGAGCGCAGTCGGTGGCGCTCCCACCTGGCCCGCTCTCGCCCCTCTCGCGCGAGGAGCTGCGGCGGCTCCTCGAGGGAGGCGCCTTGCGGTCGGTGCGCGAGGTGGCCGGGGAGCTGCGGCGGCTCACCGAGGAGCTTCCCGAGGAGCGGGACGGCCACTACCACCTCGCCCGGGCGCAGCGCCTCCTGGGCCGTGACGACCTCGCGCGCGCGGCGGTACTGAGCGCGCTCGCAGTCGACCCCGGGTTCGTGCCCGCGGCCGCGCTACTCGAGGAGATCGAGGGGCCGGGGCGATCCGGGGCCGGCGGCCCTGGCCTGGGGGAGCTCTCCGCAGGCGCAGCCGAGTGGACTCGCCTGTGGCTCAAAGCCCGCCGCGCCCTGGGCTCCGGCGGAGCTTCCGCCGACTGGCCGGCCGCGCTCCAGGCCTACGACGGGCTCCTCCGGATCGCCCGGGCCGCGGGCGAGCCCTACGCGGGGCTCTTCCTCGAGGCCTACCTCGGCCGCGGCGCCGCCCGCCTCGGGCTCGAGGACCTCGAGGGCGCGATCGAGGACTTCGCCGTGGCGCGCGAGAGGGCGCCGGGCTCCCTCGAGCCCGCGCTCCTCCTCGGGAAAGCGTACCTGCTCGCCAAGGAGGAGGACAAGACCGCGCGGGCGCGGTCGATCTTCGAGTCGCTCTTCCTGGACGCCCCGGCGGGCCGCCGCGAGGAGGCGGCGCTCTGGATCGCGCTCGTCCACGTGTCGCTCCGGGACCCTGCGGGCACGCTCCCGTGGGCCGCGCGGATCGTGACCGCGGGCGCGCGGGCGCGCCTGGAGAGCTATCTCCACCTCGAGCTCGAGGACTGGACCGCGGCCGTGGCCTCGGGGCGCGAGGCGGTGGCCGCGGCTCCGGGCGACGTCACCGCGCGGTTGCTCCTGGCCTCGGCACTCCTCGGCCGGGCGTCCCGGAGGAGCGAGGCGACGTGCGAGGAGCGCCTCGAGCTCATCGAGGAGGTGAAGAGTCTGTCGGAGTCCGAGCCTGAAAACCAGCACGCCGGGTTTCTCCTGCGAATGGCGCTCGAGACGGTGAGGCCGGTGCTCGGACCCCAGTCGAGATCAAGGAGGACTGTCATGACGAAACCAACGCGCTGTCTCGAGGCGCTCGTGGCGCTGGCCCTGGCGCTCGGGGCCAGGCCGGTTCCGGCCGAGGTGCAGGTGATCCGGGATGACTTCATCGAGGATCCCGTCTGGGATGACGGAGAGCCGCTCACGTGGGGGGTTGGCCAGAACGCCTGCTGCCCGGCCCAGGTACAGGAGGAGCCGGGAGGGGGGATCTGCATCACGTCCCTGAACCCGCCTCACCACGGCACGTTGGCGACCCTGGAGGTCTTCTCCGGCGACGTCCGGTTCCAGGCGCAGGCGCAGGTCGGCTCCTGGGCTTCCTTGTCTTACGGGGATATGTTCACCGCGACTGGCTATTTCTGTTTCGTAGTCGCGGATCGCAGCACTGCTGGGCTATGGCGCGTTGTCAACGGACGGGGACTGGATCAAATAGCCGGTAGCGTCGACTTTGATCCCACCGCAGGGGACGTCATCCTCGAGCTGCGCACGAGCGGAGGCGATGTCGAGTTTCGCGCCTGGCCGGAACGTGACACCAGGCCTGACGCCCCGCTCCTCGTGCTCCATGACGAGAGGTACCGCGAGGGGGTTGTCGTGCTGGGCGCAGGGCCAGGCGCGCCCTCCTGCTTCCGCTGGGCCGAGATCACCGTGGCGCCTCCCCCACCGCCCTGCGACACCCACTGCCAGGGCCTCGAGATCACCCAGATCAGCGACTCCGGCAACAACACCCGCGCCACCGTCCAGGCGATCGACGACGGCGGCGACCCCATCCTCTACACCTTCGCGGCCCGGCGCGGGGTCAGCTTCTCGCAGGAGATCGGCCCCCAGGCGGAGCCCGTGGCGGATTTCGACCTGCAGCCCGGCACGTACTCGATATCCGTGTCCGTGAGCGACGGCGCGGAGTGCTCGCCCGAGGCGGAAAACGCCGTCTGCAAGCAAACGTACGTCGTGCCGGAAGGCCCCCCTCCTGGCCTCCAGCGCCCCGGCGACTGCAACCAGGATAGGAAGCTCGACATCTCGGACGCCGTGTGCGTCCTCGGCTTCCTCTTCCTCGGCGGGCCCGAGCGGCTCCCCTGCGGCGACGGCGCGGCGATCGACGCCGCGAACGTCTCCCTCGCCGACTGGCAGCCCGACGGGAAGGTCGACCTCTCCGACGCCGTCGGCCTCCTCCAGTTCCTCTTCAGCGGCGGCCCGCCCCACCCCCTGGGGAGCGAGTGCGCGGCGATCGCCGAGTGCCCCGAGACCTGCGAGCGGTAGGGTCGCTTGCAGGGCCCAAGGCTTCCCCTGGCTCGCGGGAGACTGAGCTCAGCTCCTGCCGTCCCGTCGGCCCCACCATTGGCCAGTGACGGTGTCTCGAGCAGAGTACCTGCGGGTGGATCATGGAAGAGGCGGGCACCATCGAGCGACTCATCGGGAGGCCCAGCGAAGGCGACCGCGAGGCCTTTGATGCCCTCGGAGGACAAGCTTGTCATCCACGACTTCGTTCAATAGGCTTTCCTCACGAAGACCAACCTGCTCGAGGCCGCCAAGGCGCTGCCCCTCGGAGAGCGGATCCATCTCGCTCAGAGCCTCTGGGAAAGCTTGGTCGAGCACGGATACGAGCCCGATCTCTCCCCCCGACAGGCCATCGCGATCGACCGCCGCCTCAAGGAGCACCGTGAGAACCCCGACGATGTGGTCCCTTGGGAAGCCATCCAGGCTGAGCTCGACAAGAGGCTGGGCAAGCGTGGATGACTCGCCGCAGGGCCAGACAAACGGCGCCCCTGCTCAGGTGCTCTTCGGCCGCAAGCGGCCGCTCAGGAGGTCCTCGAGGAGCGGCCTGACTCCCAGCAGGTCTGCCCAGGGCCGCAGGTAGCTCAGGTCCAGGGCAGTTCCCTGGACCGCGACGACCCCCGCCGCATCGCCGACCTGGCGCTCGGAGGGCGTGATCGTGTTCCAGTAGAGCTTGTGGAGCACGACATCCTCGGCCGTCGCGATCCACGCGGGCTCACCGAAGATCGCAGCGCGCGCGCGCCGGTCGAACATCGCCTGCTCGAACGGCTCAGGCCTCAACACCCAGAAATCGACCTTCAAGGCGGACCTCAAGTCGATCGCGTTGAACTGGTAGGGCGGACGAGCCGCCGCGCGGACGGAACGCTCGTCGAGGTGGAAGCCGCCGGCGAACGCCGTCACGATGGCGGGCACAGCCTGCGGCGGTAGCTCCACCACGAAGTCGATGTCGTGCGTCGTTCGGGGGATGCCCCAGTAGTTGCTGGCCATGGAGCCCGTGAGCATGTACTCGACTCCGGCGCGGTTCAGCCGCTGGAGGCAGTCGACCAGCAGGTCCTTCTCGGTCACGGCTCGCGCGTCGGCCTCGGCAGCCTCACCAGGCTCAGCCGCTCCCTGAGGAGCCGCTCGACCTCGGCGGGGCTCGCGTCCGGGTGCTGGCGGCGGATGCCCTCGCGGGCCACGTCGCAAGCCAGCTCGTGGAGCTCCAAGGCGAGGGACAGCCGCTCCTCTCCCGTCATCTCGCGGTACCGCGCGATCTGCAGGTCGAGGGCTGCTTGGGGGTCGAAGGTCGAGTCCACGGTTCCACGGTCCTCGCGCCACTCCGGGCGCCGTCCGGCGGGCGAGGGACGCACGACCGCGTGCCTCCTCGGCTCGCCCGAGGCCGCTTACGATCCGTGGCCACTACCATACGATGCCCCGGAGCCGCACCCCAAACGCAAAACACCAAGTAGAGCACCAAGTAAAACACCCCGGCAAAGGGTACTGCCGGGGTGCATGGAGGGTAGAAAATGTGGGCTGCCCTTGTCAGGAGGGCAGTAGGGTATGGGGTAGCAAGGGGATCAAGGCATCAAGGCTGCGGTGGGTCCTGCGGTCTGGGTCCTGCGATCCTGGGGCTACAGGGCATCGCTCACGGGCTCGTGAAACCCGCGCGGCGAGGCCGCGGACGGCCTCGCCGCGCTTGCGGACCCTGGGCCGGCAAGCATCATCGCTCTCGCTGGAGCCAGCGAGGTTTCCGCGGCCACCGGAGCCGGTGCCGGCGTGAGCTTTCCGCGCCATCTCGGAGTCCCTCTCTCTCACTTCTTCTCCAGGGCGCCGCGCGGCTCTCCACGCTGCCGCGGGCCTGGCGACCCACTTATCGGCAAGCTCCAGGAATCCGCTTGAGAGGAAATCCCGAAAAGCCCGCTGGCAACTCCCGCTCCGGAGCCAAAGTTCCGGGAAGATTGACAAAGGCTTGGACCGCCGTCACGTGGCCGGCTTTACCGGCTCCGAGCTACCGGCTCGAGATGTCGCCTGCGCCGCGCTCGAGCTCGCGCTGCATAGCGTTCACCGTCTCGAGGAAGTCGAGCAGCCACTCCCCCTCCTCGAGGCGGAAGGCGAGATCGAGCTCGAAGTAGATCGCGCGGCCGTCGGGGCCGCGCGCCTTGGGGGTCACGCGGATCGTCGCGCTCGCCCCGCCGGAGCTCAGCTCCGTGGGGCCGCGGCGGGTGATCGCGTCCGAGATGATGTCGTAGACGTAGACCTCGTGGAACACGGGGTCCTTCGCCCACCGCACGGCCGCAGCGAACCGGAAGCGGCCGATCTCGCACTTCGAGGACTCGGTAAGGCTCTCGTAGCCGTAGTCCCACTGCCGCGCGTCCACGGCGTAGACGAAGCCCTTCAAGGCGTCGAGGGGCGTCTTCCGGTCGAAGAACTTCGCGGCCGGCGGCGGCGCGACGCAGCAGCCGGCGAGGAGGAGGAGCAAGCAGCAGCAGCGGAGGATCGAGCAGCGGCAGATCGAGAGGCCCGCCGGTGGCAGCACTCTGAGGCCGCGAGGTCCCTTCTCGGCGCCGAGCACGCGTCAGCGCGAAGGACGCGCCTCGCCCTTCGAGCCTGCCGGGCCGGCGGCCTTGTCCTTCTCCGGGGGCCGCTCTGAGAGGTCGTTCGAGCTCGCGATCGGCGTCTCGGCCTTCAGGCTGCCGTCGCGGGCGGGCGTCCACATTTGGACGTCGCCCGTGCGCACGTTGCACACCCAGAGGACGTTGTTGAGGTTCCGGTCGCTGAGCGTGATCACCGTGTCCTCGCGCGGGAAGCTCTGCAGGTTGATGGCCGCGACGCGGGAGCGGTCGACGCTGCCCACCTCGTCGTCGTGGAAGTGGTACATCGCCATGCGGCCGTTCGAGCGGTTCACGATCCAGATGGTGCGGCGGTTCGGGAAGAACTCGAAGTCGCCGGTCCCCAGCTCGGCGCTCGCTTCTCTCACGAGCGCAGGGAGGAGCGAGAAGGGCTCGCCGTCGCCCTCGCCCGGCGGGCCCCCGAGGAACCAGAGCGCGGCGGCCCCGCACCCCGCCGCGAGCCCGAGCAGGAAGGCGAAGGGCCGCGAACGACAGAAACCACAAGATCCTCGAAGGGCCTCGGTCATGGTGAGATCACCTCTCCTTTCGCCCCTTCGGATCCTCGTCCTCGGGGTCTGCGTCACCCTCATCGGACGCGTCTAAGTCCGGTTCCTCCGTGCCCTCTTCGAGGTCCTCGTCGGGGTCGTCCTCGGGCTCATCGCCGGCGCCGGCCTCGGTCTCGGGGTCCAGATCGGGTCCCTCGTAGGGGCCGAAGGAGACCTCCTCGGCCTCCTGGCTCCCCGAGGGCTCCTCCGATCCGCCCGCGAGGTCGAACTCGATGTCCCCCAGGCCGGGCCCTCCGGGCTGTCCTCCCGACGCCAGGGTGCTCTCGACCTCCTCGGTCATCTTCGACACGTCCTGCACCTGATCGAAGACGTCCCTGGTGACGAAGATGTCGACGTTGTTCTTGAGGGCCAGGACGAAGCAGTCGCTCGGGCGGGCGTCGATGCGGACCTCGTTCCTCCGCCCCACCCAGTCGGCTTCCCCACCCTTGAGCTTCTGCTGGAGGATGAGCGTGGCGCAGAAGGTCGTGTCGAGGATCGACGAGATGATGACGTGCTTCACCTCCACGTCGAAGCCGAGGAAGATGTTCTGGATCAGCTCGTGGGTGAGGGGCCGGGCCGGCACCTCCTTGTTGATCTCCCGGATGAGCGCCGCGGCCTCGAAGTACCCCACGAACACGACGAAGGTCTTCTTCTCGTTGCCGAGAAGGACCGCGGCGCCGCTCGGCGTCGGTCCGATGATCCTGCGGAGCTTTACCTTCTCTAGGTCGTTCACGGGCTATGCCACTCGAACACGGCGTTGACGGGCACGATTATAAGATCGGCCGGAGCGCGTTCCAATCATTGCGGCGGTGCGATCGGCCCAGGATCACGGCGTGGATTCGCCCGCGCACCCTGCGGCCGAGGACGAGGAACAGGGCGAGCTGGAGGATCGTGTAGAGGCCCTCCAGCAGGATGGCCCCCACGAGCCGAGCCGCCCGGAGCCAGAACCGCAGCTCCTCGAGGGGCCCTCGGCGGTGGGATTGGCTGCCTTGCGTCGCTGTCATGCGTCTTACCGGACCTCGTCGCCGCGGGACGCGGGCACCTGCGGGTACCCGTGGGGACCCCGGGCACCCGCAGAGTCTACCGCATCCTATCGGCCGTCCTCAAACCTCTGTGGAGCTGCGACCGGGGAGTACCTCGAGGCCCAGAATCTCGTGATGGAGGCGCTCGATCCCTTCCGCCGCGGCGTCCCAGGACAGGCTCGCGGCGTGCCGGAGGCCCCGCTCCCGGCGCTCCTCGACCTCGGGTCCCCCCTCCAGGACGCGTGCCAGGGCCTCCCCCGCCGCCGCCTCGTCGGCGGGGTCGACGAGCCAGGCCGCACCCCCGGCCGCCTCCGGGATGCCGCCCGCCGACGACGCCACGACGGGTACACCCGCCTGGAGGGCCTCGGCGACGGTGAGGCCGAAGCCCTCGTAGTGCGCGAGGTGGACCAGGGCCGCCGCGTGGGCGTATGCGGCCAGGAGCTCCCGTCGCGGCAGGTAGCCCGCGAGGTGTGCGCGGCCGCCCAGCCTCCGGACCGCACGCTCGCCGGCGTTTCCCGCCCACCCGTACGCCGGCTCGCCGGCGAGGACGAGGCGCAGACCCGGGGAGCGCGCCGCGGCGCGCTCGAACGCCCGGACCGCCCCCTCGATGTTCTTCCTCGGGCAGAGGGCCCCCACGGCGAGCACGTACGGAGGCTCGATCCCGCGCCGGGCCAGGGCCGCCCGCGCGGCCTCGCCTTGGGATTGCGGGTCGGGCGGGTCGATCCCCGGAGGCACCACGACGACGCGGGCCCTCGTCGGGAGGCGCTGGATGACCTCGCGGCGCACCGCCTCGGAGAGGGTCACGATGGCCTGGGCGCGCCGCGCGATCTCGCCGTAGGCCCGGGCCTTCCTCTCCCGGAACCGCCTCGACGAGAGGCCGAGGCCCGCGCTCGACTCGAGGAGGGAGATCGTGTCGAACAGGGTGGCCACGAGGGGGCCGCGGTACGCGGAGGGCAGCCGCGTGTCGAGGGCGTGGACGAGCGCGGTCCGCCGCTCGAGGCGCCTCCCCGAGAGGTAGAGCCTCAGGGGGACCGCGTCCGCGAGGTCGCGGACAGCGGGGGTGCGCAGGGCCCGAAGGGCGCGGCCCAGGGGGCAGAGGAGCTCGTAGCGTCCCGGGCTACGCCTCGCGAGCGCCCGAATCAACCCTCTCGCATAGTTCGCGATGCCGGTGGGCCGGGGGACCAGGGTCCCGGACGCTTCGAGCGAGATGGTCTCCTTGGGCCTCATGGCGCTGCTGGGCCTCATGGCTCTCCTCGTCCTCTTGGGCCGCCTCCATGGCCCGCGCGACCTTGCTCTTCCTCCGCAGGTAGCAGAAGCACCCGACGCAGGCCCATGCGTAGTACACGAAGCGCTGGAGGAGGCAGACGGCCCCACCCTGCGGCACCCCCGCGAAGGGGAGGAGGCTCTGGTAGATCCACTCGCCCGTGCCGGCGGCCCCGGGCGGGTTCACGGGGATCGCCATCGCGATCTGGGCGAGGGGTATCAGGAAGAGGAACGTGGCCCAGGGGAAGGGCTCTCGCGTCAGGGCGAAGGCCAGGAAGAGGCTCGTCAGGACCACGAGCAGGTGAACGGCGACCGAGAGGGCCACCGCGGCGAGCACGACCCCGGGGTGGTGCTTGTAGACGTAGACGGCCTCCGAGAGCCGCACGATCCTCTCGCGCAGCGGCAGCTTCGAGGTGAGCCACCGCACCGCGGCGTGGGACCTCACCCGCTCGGAGAAGAACGCGTAGCCGCAGCATGCGCTCCCGGCGAAGAGGGCGCCCGCCAGCCAGGCGAGGGCCTGGAGGCGGGGCTCGCCGCCGATGGCCTCGAGGTTCAACGTGATCGCCCCGAGGGCCACGAGGACGAGGACGAGGAGGCCGATGATCCTGTCCACCACCACGGACATGACGCCCGCCCCTCGCCGGCCCGGCTGCTCGATGGCCACGGCGTAAGCCTTCACCATGTCCCCGCCGGTCGTGCCGATGAGGAACTGGTTGAAGAGGTGGCCCACGAGGGTCAAGGCCACGGTGTCCCGCAGGGTGTACTCGATCCCCTGCGCGCGGAGGAGTAGGCGCCAGCGCAGCGCGCAGAGGAGGAGGACGAGCCCGTAGGGCACGATCGCCGCCACGAACCAGGGCCAGCCGTCGCGGATCGCGGCGAAGTCCCGCAGGTCGATCCGGCCCGAGCCGAAGAGCCAGGCGAAGAGCCCACCAGCGACGAGGAGCTTCAAGGCGAAGCCCAGCTTGCGGCGCGCCACTACTCCTTTCCCTCCTTCTCCTCGTCCTGCCTGGAAGCCCCAGCCTTCGGCTCACCGTCCCCGGCCGCGTGGGGCGCCGGGAACCGTTCCTCGTAGTACCCTCTCCAACGCTTCGCGTCCTCGAACGGGAAGTCCTTGCCGCTGAGCTGCCGCGCGCCGTCGAAGGCCGCGAGCTTCATGTTCCTGTAGCGGGCCGACGCGTCCAGGAAGGCCGAGAGCAGCGCCTTCAAGGCCTCCTCGCCTCCCGTCTGGGTCAGGGCCTTCAAGACCTCGAGCCGCACCTCGGCGCGCAGCTCCCCCTCAAGCTTCCTCGCGAGCGGCCCCGACGCCCGGGGGTCGGGCCGCCGCCCGAGGGCCTCGGCGGCCTCCTTCTGCACGATCCAGGACCGGTCATCGAGCTTCCCGATGGCCAGGTCGATCCAGTCCGGCCGGCGGAGCTGCCCGAGGCTCTGGACCGCGATGGCCCTCGTCACCGCCTCCACGCTCTTCTCGGCCGCCTCGCGGAGGTACTCGACTGCGGCCTCGTCGGCCCTGTCGTAGGGACGGTCCGCCGCCTCCTTCTGCCGCAGGAGCAGCCCGAGGTCCACGACGGCCTGCTTCACCCCCTCCGGATCGCCTCGCTTCGCCTCGGCCAGGGTGTCGTTCACGTTCCCGGCGCAGCCGGCGGCGACGGCGCCGGCTGCGAGGCCCGTGACGAGGCTCGTGAGGAGGGTGCCGAGGAGGGGCAAGCTCATGGTGGTCTGAGGTCGGACGCTCGAGCGCCCGATTCTGCTGCGGCCGATGTTTCGGTTCACGGGCCCACGGGACTCCAGGAAAGGAGGCGGACGGCCAGGACCGCCGCCATTCCGATAACGAGGGCCAGGGCGAGGGCCATCTCCGCCAGGGCCGCGCTCCGGGCGCCAAGCCCGTGGCCCCAGCGGATCCCCGTGCCCTCGACGTAGGCCCCCGCCGCGAGGAAGAGGCACTCCCCGGCGACGGGGACGACGAGGAGGGGCGCCACGGCGCCGCTCGAGTAGGCCACCGCGCGCAGGGTCGCCCGGAACGAGCCCCGGGCCCGCCCCGAGAGGACGAGGGCGAGGTGGAGGGCCTGGCTCCGGAGGACGACGTAGAGGGGCGGGACGGCGAAGACGAGGGCGAGCGCCGCCGGCCCCGACGGCGGCTCCTCGCCTCCCAGGAGGGCCTTCAGCGCGGCGTCGATGAGGAGCGACGGACCCCCGATGAGCGTCGCGAACGCCAGGGCGGGCCCCAGCGGACCTTCGTGCCCGAAGCTCCGGAAGGCGGCGCTGGGTCTCGAGGCGATCGCCGCCGCGGTGTCGCCGGCGGCGGCGAGGCGGGCGACCAGCCGGCGAGCCGCGCCGGCCAGCCCGGGAGCGCTCGGGCGCTCGACCGCCGCGAGCTCGAAGGCGGGCTGGGAGGCCCCGCCGTCCGGCGCGGCGACGAGCGCCGCGCCGCAGGCAGCGCAGCACCGGGCGCCGTCCTCGATCTCCCCTCCGCACTGAGGGCAAGCGGTCCGCGCGCGCAACGTCTCCATGGAGGCCCGATCTTATCCGGGGCGGCCCCCCCTGGCCAGGACGCCTGCCGGAACAGGGTCGTAAAGATCCGCGGCGAATCGGGCGATAAAGGGGGAGACACGGGCTCCCGGGATCGGAGTCCCGGGGGCGCGTACCGATCACGCCGACCCCGCCGCTCACGGTGCGGCCATGGACATGAGAACCTGCCTCGCCCGCCTGGATCCCGCCGGCTCGCCGCGCGGCGTCCTGCCTCGCCGCGGCCTCCCGCACCTTCGCGGTTGGCCCCCCCCCCGCCGCTTCTCCCC
>JACQVW010000823.1 GCA_016209535.1 Planctomycetota bacterium
CGACGGCGCCGGGGCGACGCGGCTCCGGAAGCTCAGCCCCGGGACGTGCGTCGCGATCCGGGGGACCTCGGAGATCGTCGGCACGCGCATCGCGGACCTCTCGGTCCTCGGGGGCGGGGTCGCGGACAGAGGCATCGTCTGCGAGAACCTGAAGGACGGCGAGGTCGAGCGCTGCGCCATCTCGGGCTTCCGCCTCCACGGCATCGAGGGGCTCGGCCCCGCGACGCTCAACGTCATGGTCCGCCGCACGCGCATCACGGCGCCGGCGAGCGCGCTCGTCGAAGGCTGCGCCCTCTCGGTGCGCTCGGGCACGAGCTGGCGCGCCGAGGCGAACTACTTCAACGTGGGCGGCACCCCCGAGAGCCCGCGGTGGGGGGCGATCGTCGACGTGCGGGGCCACGACGGATTCTTCTCCCAGGCGAACGTCTTGGACGGCGCCCCCACGGGCATCCGCTCCGACGGCGAGATCACCTCGGTCGGCGACTGGTGGGACGTGAACGCCTCGAGCGGCGTGTGGGGCTACTGCTACGCCCACGAGCGCAACAACCGGATCACCATCATCGGCCCGCGCGGGCCCAAGAAGAGCAAGGTCGACAGGTCGCGCTTCAACGCGCGCAAGTGGCTCACCTTCGTCGGCGGGAACCGGGGGTGAGCGTAGCCGCCGCGCTCCCGGCGGAATAGCATGAGGGGCGCTCCGCCGGGATCGCCGGCGGTCCGATCCGTCCTACCCTCTCCCCTGGACCTGGAGGCTCCCCATGAAGATGCCCCGCCGACGACTGCTCCGGACGGGTGCCGCGGCCGCGGCGGCGCTCCTGGCGGGTGGAGGCTCGCGCGCGGCGCAGGCTCGACCCGGCGCCGGCGGGCAGGCGGCCCCGCCGGCCGGTCCTCGCAAGGCCTACGACTACCGCATCGCCTTCGGCGCGTGGATCAACGACATGCGCGTCGATCCCCTGCCGCTCGAGAACTGGCCCGCGCCGCAGCTCGACGACGAGGCCATCGCGAGCGCCGTCCGCGCCATGGACGTGCAGGCGGAGGCCGGCTTCAACCTGCTCGACGTGTGGGGGCTCTTCGCCACGTACGGCTGGCCGCCGGACATCGCGAGCGCCGTCGACGAGGACCGGCGCCGGCGGATCGTGCGGTTCATCGAGGCCGCCCGCCGGAGGGGCCTCGTGCCGGCGCTCGGCCTCGGGACCTATAGCTGGGGCTACGACAGGATCATCGAGGCCGACCCCGAGGTCCGGGGCAAGAACCCCGACGGGTCCCCGCACCCTCACGCGATGTGCGACGCGAGCCCCAAGGCGTTCGAGTACGTGCGGAAGATCATCGATTTCACCCTCGGGCAGTTCGACTTCGGCGCGGTGCACCTCGAGTCTTGCGACCTCGGGTGCTGCTGGTGCCCGGCGTGCGCGGGGAAGGACGGGGTCGTCGCGTACAACGTGCGGATCAACCGGAAGACCGCCGACTACATCAAGAGCCGCTGGCCCCGGAAGACCGTCTACGTCATCACCATCAACTGGGCGCCCGCGGGGAAGCACTTCGGCGAGGCCGAGGAGGACGCCGTCGTCGAGCTCGGGAAGCACGTGGACTGCGTCTTCGACCAGGGGCACTCCGGCCACCACATCGCGCCGGCGAGGCGCGCCGCGTTCGTGCGCCGCCTCGGCTGCGCCTACGGGACGTCGGGCGGCGTGTGGCTCTATCCCGACACGCGCTGGGACCGCCATTCCTACTTCCTCCCCTACCCCAAGCGCGCGGCGAAGGCGCTCCGGGAGCACCACGCGGGCGGTGCGCGCGGATGCATGTACTACCAGGGGCCGGTGAGCAATCCCGGACAGGAGGCGATGATGGCGTTTGGCGGCCGGATGCTCTCCGACGTCGACCGCTCCCCGGAAGAGGCGCTGGCCGAAGTCCTCGAGCGCCTCTACAAGCCGAAGGGAGAGGAGGCCCTGCGCCGCCTGGCGCGCATCTTCGCGGTGGCCGAGGACTCCTACTTCGAGCAGTGGTCGGCCGAGCCGTTCGCGAAGGTCTGGGGCATCCCCGTGCCCGGCGAATTCAAGCTGGACCAGCGCCTCTTCGGGACCTGTCCGGGGCCCGCGACGTACCTGAAGGAGCCCTGTCTGGGCCCCGAGGGCCGGAAGGCGTACCGGAACGGCCTCCGGACCATCCTGGAGGAGATCCCGAAGCTGGCCGGGCTCTGCGACGACGGAGGCCGCCTCGCCGCGATCCGCCGGAGCGCCATCGTGACCCTCAACCTCCTGAACACCATCTCGTACTGCCTGGGGGAGCCGATCCCATGAGCGCCCGTGCCGTGTGGGTCCGTCCCGCGAACGCCCGCCGGCCGCTCACTCGGCCTTGACGAGGCCCCGGGCCCGAGCGCGGCGCTCGTAGTAGGGCACCCAGCCGAGGAGCCCGCGCTCGCGGAGCTTCGCGATGGCTCGGTCGAAGAGCCTCCGGGCCTCCTCGATGTCCCCCCGGCGATGGCGCAGGCGGGCCCCGGCGAGGAGGACCATCGGGCTCTGGGGCTCCATCGACTCGGCCTCCGCGAGCCAGCCGGCCGGCTCGGGACGCGGCTCCCGCGCCTCGAGGGCGCAG
>JACQVW010000860.1 GCA_016209535.1 Planctomycetota bacterium
CATGGCGGAGATCTCCTGGAGGATGTGGGAGCTGAAGACGATCACCTTCGTCTTCCCTATCTCCCGCAGGAGCTCGCGGATCTCGATGATCTGGTGCGGGTCGAGGCCGCTCGTCGGCTCATCGAGGACGAGGATGGGCGGGTCGTGGATCAGGGCCTGGGCGAGGCCCACGCGCTGGCGGTACCCCTTGGAGAGGTGGCCGACGTTCTTCTTGAGCATGCGCTCGATTTGGACCATGCCCACCACCCGGTCGACGGCCTCCCGGATCCGGGCCGGGTCGACCTGCCGCGCCTTCGCCACGAAGCGGAGGTAGTCGCCCACGCGCATGTCGGCGTAGAAGGCCGTGCTCTCGGGCAGGTAGCCGACCGACCGGCGCACCCCGAGGGAGTCCTCCAGCACGTCGCGGCCGTTCACCGACACCTTGCCCGAGTCGGCGACGATGTAGCACGTGAGGATCTTGAGGGTGGTCGACTTCCCGGCGCCGTTGGGGCCGAGGAACCCCAGGATCTCGCCCTTCCCCACGCGGAAGGACACGTGGTTCACGGCCACCGTGGCCCCGTACCGCTTGACGATGTCTTGGACTTCGATCATCCGGTCTTGCGCTTCGGTCATTCGTTGTCCTCCGGAGCCCAGCCTGCCACCCGCCGGGGGCCCCCACAGGGTCCCGTCCCAGCGGCGTGACTGGGGTAACCTTCCCGGACGGCCCGGGTGCTCCCTCAAGATGCCCTTCGCCGGACCCGTTCGCGGAAAAAAGCGGCCGGCCCTCACCACTGGAGCAAGGCGAGCTCCGTGGAGAAGCCGGGGCCGAGCCCCACCAGGAGCCCCCGGTCCCCCTCCCGGGCGGTCCGGCCGACCCTCTCGAGGACCAGCCAGACCCCCGTCGAGGACGTGTTCCCGTGCTCCCGGAGGACGTCCATCGACGCGGTCGCGGCGCCCCCGGGCAGCCCCAGCGCCTCCAGGGCGGCCTGGAGTACCTTCCGGCCCGCGGGGTGGAGGACCCAGTGGCGGATCTCGCCCAGGCTCCAGCCCGCGTCCCCCAGCAGGGCGTCCACGACCCCCCCAAGGGTCCCCCGGACGAGCCCCGGCACCTCCGGGCTCAGCACGATGTGGAAGCCCGTGCTCTTGAGCTCGTAGCCCAGGAGGCCCTGCGGGCGCGGGAGGACGTGGCTCCGCGTAGCCGCGACCTTCGGGGGGCGCCAGCCGGGGGCGGCCCCCGCCGCCCCGTCGGGCCCCAAGACCGCCGCCACCACGGCGTCCCCGAAGAGCATGCTCGAGATCACGTTGCCCGCCGAGCAGTCCCCGGGCTGGAAGTTGAGACTCGGGAGCTCCGCGGCCAGGACCAGGGCCAGGTCCGCGGCCCCGAGCCCGGTCCTGGGCCCCGGGGCGCGGGCCCGGGCATCGACGACCTCCGCCGCCACCGCCAGGGCCGAGGC
This sequence comes from Planctomycetota bacterium, assembly GCA_016209535.1. Lineage (GTDB taxonomy): Bacteria > Planctomycetota > UBA8108 > UBA8108 > SXIK01 > JACQVW01. Next base: position 1,434 of record JACQVW010000860.1, read on the forward strand.
TCCGCCGGCGCACCCAAGCTCGGTGAAGGGCATCCTGCGCACCTCCGCCGGGAAGCCCAGCCGCTCCACGAGGCTGACGTCGGCCGGGGGGATCGCCACCCCCGTGCAGGACACGGTCAGCAGGGTGTGGAAGCGCTCCGGCCGCCAGGGGCCCGCGGCGAGGGCGCTGGACGCCGCCGCCACTCCGAGCTCAACCGTCGCCTCGGCGTACCGGCGGCTCCGCTCGGTGAAGTCGCTCCCCCTCAAGACGTCCGCGAGGGGCAGGACGGAGCCGCGCCGGGCGACCCCGGTGTGCGCGCAGGCCCTGAGCAGCTTCTCCCGCTCCGGCAGGTGCGCCGGGAGCCAGCGCCGGAGGGCCCCCAGCGCCTCGGGCTCCTCGATGCGGTACGGCAGATCCTGGGGGAAGACTCCGAGGACGCGGGCCATTCGCCGATTCTACGGCCCGCCCCCCCGGGCGCCTACTCGCCCCAGAGGGCCGGCAGGTCGCACCCCGTGAGCCTCTTGAGCCTCGAGGCCGCGTCGGCCACGAGCGGATCGTCCTCGCCCCGGCGCGAGCAGAGAAAAACGACGAGGTTCTCCGTGGCCACGTCGAAGGAGCCCGAGGCGATGCGATCGAGGGCTTCCCGGTAGTACCTCTCGTCCCGGGTGGCGAGGAGCCGTCCCACGTCCGCCGCGATGGCCGCCCCGAGCCGCGGGGCGAGGATCCGGAGGGCCTCCGCCCTCGAGAGCGCCTCCTCGGGGTCCGGCGGGACGTTCCGCGCCGGGTCGCCCTCGACGACGCGGTCGACCGCCTCGAGGGCCGCCGAGACCCACCGGTCCTCGCCGTCGAGCCGGTACCGGGCCGCGACGTCGGCGTGCGACTTGACCAGCACGACCGGGTACGCAGCGACGCCCCACCGCACCGAGGGGACCGTCGGCTCGAGCGACGCGAGGACCGTCTCGGCCTGCTCCAGCTCGCGGCGCAGGAGGACCGCCTCCTCCTCCAGGTACCGGCGCCGGGGCTCCGGTACCGCCCGCGCCGCGCCTTCGACCCTCGCGAGCCGCTCCCGCACCGCGTCCCGCACCGCGGCGGCGGCGCCGAGGGTGGGGTTCGGCACCATGTCGTAGGACTCGATCCACCGCGACCGATCGACGCCGCTCGAGGGCTCTCCGCGCGGGTAGGAGAAGTCCAGGTCCTCGATCCAGAGCGGCGCCTCGGGCCGTGCCCCCGCCGGCGCCCGGCCCGGCGGCCCGGCGGCCAGCGAGTCGAGCTCGGCCTGCACGGCGGCCTCGAGCGTCCGCTCGAGGCGGGACAGCGCCTCGTCGTCGACCCCCCAGAGCTCGCGGCGCAGCCGGCGCTCCTCGGCGTCGACGGCGCGCAGGCGGGCCCGAAGCCGCGGGCGCAGCCGGGCGGCGATCGCCTCCTCGAGCCGCCGCACCGCCTCCCGCAGCGCACCGTCGTCCCGCCTGAGCTCCAGGGCCATGCGGTACCGGACGAGGGCGTTCGAGGGCAGGCCCGAGTCCTCGAAATGTCGAGCCGCGGCCACGTGGCGCTCCGCCAGCTCTCGCCGCGCGATGGCCAGGAGCTCGAGGCCGCCCGAGTGCCCCGGCGCGTGGCGGAGGAGGGCCTCGAGGTGCGGCAGCGCCTCCCTCCACTCCCTCGCCCGGCAGCGGACCTGAGCGGACTGGTACGACTCCTCGGCGAGGCGGGCGCGCACGCGCTCCCGGTCGGACCTCGCCGCCTCGTGGTACGGGTGTCCCTCGGCAGCGCGCGCGTACGCCTCCAGGGCCGCGGCGAGGTCCCCCGCCGCCTCGAGCGCGGCGCCCCTCGACCGCTCGTCGAGCGCTGCCAGGGCCCTCTCGACGACGGCGAGGGCCCCGCGGGCCTCCTCTCCGATCGGGCCGAGGACCGGCGCGGCGAGGCCCCACGAGGCCACCTCGCGGGCCTCCCGATCCGGCGAGAAGAGGCCTTCCTCGTCCTCGCGGGCGAGCTCCTCCGCCTCGGCGCCGAGGCGGCCCCAGCCCTCCTGGAGGGCGAGCAGCGCAGCTCGATCCTCGCTCAGGGGACCGCCGAAGGTCGCCGCGCGCAAGGGGGCCACTGCTCGGGCCGCACACCGCTCGACGGCCTCCGCCAGCGCCTCCCGGCGCCCCGGGGCCCAGGGTCCGGCGAGCGCCGCATCGCGGGCGCGCCGCGCCTCCTCGAGGCCCGAGCCTCCCGTCGCGGTCGCCCTGGCCATCTCCCGCTCGAGGCTGCGGTGCGTCTCGAGCGACTCCCAGACCCGGTCGTAGCCGTCCAGCGCCTCGAGGCAGCCCGGGTCGTACTCCGCCGCGAGCGCGTAGCTCTCGAGGGCCTGCTCGAGGTGGCCGTGCGCCTCCTGGTCGCGCCCGGCGCGGCAGAAGGATTCCGCGGCTCGCCTGCCGGCGCGCCGCAGCGCGTCGCGGTGCTCGGCGCGGGGGCTCAGCCGGCAGGCGTCCCAGTAGCTCCGGTAGGCTTCGCGGTACCGGCCCTCCCCGAAGAGCTCCTCCCCCCGCCGGAATTCGGCGCGGCCCCGGCACCCGGCCCCGAGGAGGAGCAGCGCCGGCAAGGCCAGCGCATGGAGGAGCAAGCCTCGGCAGGGCAGCCTCGTGCGGTCGAAGAGCCTCATCACGAAGGCTATCATCGGCCATCGGCGGCGGCAAACGCGCGGACCTCGCCGCCTCACCGGCCCGTGCCGGGCGGGACCCTCGCCTGGACGAGGACGTCCCGGCCGAGGCGCGTCACCTCGACCGACTCGAGCCGTAGAGCATCCGCGAGGCGGCGAGGGCCCGGAGCCTCCACCGCGGGCCGGGCCCCCGCCTCGCCGAGGACCCGGGGGGCCACGTGGACCGCGATCTCCTGGACGAGGCCCCGCTCGAGGCAGCTCCCGGCGAGCGCCGCGCCCCCCTCGACGAGGACCTGCGAGACCTGGACCGCCCCCAGCTCGCGGAAGAGCGCCTCGAGGTCGATGCTCCCGTGCCACTCGGGGACGACGAGGACCCGGAGCCCGCGGGCCGCGACCCTCCGCCGGCGCCGCTCGGGGCAGCGGGGCGACGTGACGTACAGTCGCTCGCCGGGCCCTCCGCCGCCGGGCTGGAGGAGCCGCAGGCCCAGGGGCAGCCTCCCGCGCCGGTCGAGCACGACCCGCAGGGGGCGCCTGCCCCGCGCAGGCCGCGGCGTGAGGAGCGGGTCGTCGGCGAGGAGCGTCCCGGTCCCCACCAGCACCGCGTCCACGCGCCGCCGGAGGCCATGGGCGTGCCTCCGCGCCTCGCGTCCCGTGATCCACCGCGACTCCCCCGAGGCGGTGGCGGTCCTCCCGTCCAGGGTCATGGCCCACTTGAGGACGATCCACGGGCTCCCCGTGGTGATCCAGTGGAAGAAGGGGGCGTTCAGCGCCTCGCACTCGGCGCGGAGGACGCCCTCGCTCACCTCCACGCCAGCTCGCCGCAGGATCCGCGGCCCCACACCCCGCGTCAGGGGGTTCGGGTCCCGGGCGGCGAAGCAGACCCGCGCGATCCCCGCCCGCAGGATCGCGTCCGTGCACGGCGGGGTCTTCCCCTGGTGCGAGCACGGCTCGAGCGTGACGTAGAGGTCCGCGCCGCGAGAGTCCACGGCGGCGACTCGCAGGGCCTCGACCTCGGCGTGGGGGCCGCCGGCGCGGTGGTGATATCCCTCGCCGATGATCCGGCCGGCGCGGGCCAGCACGGCCCCCACCATGGGGTTAGGCGAGACGGACTCGAGCCCGCGCCGGGCGAGCTCGAGGGCGCGCCGCATGAGCTCCACGCACTCTCCCTGCTCCATGGACCTCCCACGCTTCACGGGCTCCACGCGCTCCAGGCGGCCCACGTCAGCTCGAGCAGCCCGGTGCCAGCGCGTCCTTCACGCCGGCACCCGCTCCCCCACCAGGACGAGGCTCGTCGCCTCGGTGATCCTCACGGGGATGAGGTTCCCCGCGAGGCCCTCGTCGGCCCTCCCGGGGAATACGATGATCTGGTTCGCCCGGTTGCGCCCCGTGAGGCGGGACGGGTCGAGCTTGCTCGGGCCCTCGACGAGGATCTCCTCCACCCCGCCCACGCGCTCCCGGAGGATCTCCGTCGAGACGCGGCTCTGGAGCCTGAGGAGGACCTGGTTCCGCTCCCGCTTCACCTCGTCGGGCACGTCGTCCGCCTGCTCCGCGGCCGCCCGCGTCCCCGCCCGCTCCGAATACCGGAACACGAAGGCGCCGTGGAACCGGACCTCCTCCATGAGCTTCACGGTCTCCTGGAACTCCGCGTCCGTCTCCCCGCAGAACCCCACGATGACGTCCGTGGCCAGGGCGAGCCCGCGGACCTTCTCCCGGCACTCCTCCACGACGCGCCGGTAGCGGTCCACCGTGTAAGTGCGCAGCATGCGCCGGAGCACGGCGTCCGACCCCGACTGGACCGGCAGGTGCAGGTACTCGCAGACCTTCTCCAGGCCCGCCATGGCGTCGATCAGCTCCGACGTCATGAACCTCGGGTGGCTCGTGATGAACCGGATGCGCTGGAGCCCCGGGATCTTGTTGAGCTCGTGGAGGACGTGCTGGAGCCCGATGACCCTTCCCTTCGCGAGCCGCTTGCCGTAGGAGTTCACGGTCTGGCCCAGGAGCGTGATCTCCACGACACCCGAGTCGACGAGCGCCCGGCACTCGTCGACGATCTCGCGAACGGGCCGCGACACCTCCTTGCCCCGCGTCCGGGGCACGACGCAAAACGTGCAGGCCTGGTCGCAGCCGCGCATGACGGAGACGTAGGCCTGCTGCGGGCTGGGCCCGAAGCTCCTCGTGCGCGTGAAGCGCGGCGTGTGCTCGAAGTCGAGGTCCAGGGCCGCCACGGGCCCCTCCGTGCGGGCCCGGGCGATGAGCTCGGGCAGCCGGAGGAACTCTCCCGTCCCGCAGACGATCCCCACGTGAGGGAAGCGCTCGAAGATGGCCTCCCGGTGGTTCTGGGCGCTGCAGCCCAGGACGCCGATCACCATGCCGGGCCGCCGCCTCTTGAGGGGCTTCAAGGCCCCGAGCTTCGAGAAGACCCGGTTCTCCGCCTGCTCCCGGACGGCGCACGTGTTGTAGAGGACCACGCCGGCGTCGCGGACTTCGGGCGTGAAGCGGTACCCTTCCTCGAGGAGGACCGCCGTCATGAGCTCGGCGTCGAGCTTGTTCATCTGGCAGCCGAAGACCTCGAAGTACACGCGCTTCTCCCTGGGGACGAAGCCCGCGTCGGGAGATGCGGTGACGTCGCCGTCCGGATCGAGGGCGGCCGCAGGCGCCGGGCACGCCGCATCCTGGCGGTCGGCCGGCGGTGGGCTCAGCGGCGGGCTCAGGACAGGGAGGAATCGCAAGGGGCACCTCGGCTTGGTTCACGGCATCCCAGGGGGGATCCGCGCGAGCAGGGGAAAAGGGCTATGCTACGGTGCTCATCCGGGGTGTCAAGCCGGCCTCGCGCTCGCGTTCCCCCGTCCCCCGGCATCCCCGCCTCCGCTCACCGGCTCGCCATTTGCGTACCCCGAAGAGTGGTGCTACCATTAGGCCAGTGCAGCCGGCTGCGGCGCTTGCGAGACTCGAGTGCGCGGGCGCTCCGGCTGCCGCCGTGAGGAGAGGTTCCAGGACACCATGAAGCGACGCGGCTGGAGCTGGAAGGACGTGCAGCTTCCGGAGAGGCTTACCGACCGACTGGGGACGGACTTCGAGCGCGCTTTCTACGAGGCGGCGCTCCGCACCGACCCCGTCAACCTCGAGGTCCTGATCGCGCTGGGCGACATCTACTCGAAGCAGGGTCTCCTGGAGCAGGGCCTGAGGATCGACGAGAGGCTCGTGGAGCTCGAGCCGCGGGAGCCCAAGTTTCACTACAACCTGGCGTGCGCCCACAGCCTTCTCGGGCACGTCGAGGCGGCGCTGAAGGCCCTTGCGCGGGCGTTCCAGCTCGGCTACTCGAGAATCGAGCACCTCCGCGACGACCCGGATCTCGACAACCTCAAGAAAGACCGCCGCTTCCACGAGATCCTCAGGCAGCACCTGGCGAGGCAGGCGCAGGGCAAGAAGAAGGTCGAGGGGTGAGGGGTGAGGG
>JACQVW010000847.1 GCA_016209535.1 Planctomycetota bacterium
CCCGTGTAGAGGGACCGGAAGCCCTCGTCGGCGGCCGCGACGTCCTCGGGCACGAGGGGCTCCTTCGATGGCGGCAGCTCCTGGATCCGGATGTTCCTGAAGTGCACCTCGGACCCCTCGGACTCGAGGCAGAGGTAGCCCTTGCGCGGCCGGATGCCGCTCCCCCCGGAGACTTCCTTGCCGTTCACGGCGAGCTTGAGCGTGCCGTCGACGCAGGTGATCCGGTAGTGGTTCCACTCGCCCGCGGGCCTCGAGCGCCGCTCGCTCGGCAGGCAGCGCATCGAGCCCGCCGGATGGGGCCGGTCCGGCGTCATGACGGCGCCGTGGATCGCGAAGACGTCGCCGTGGCTCGTGTAGTTCGCGGAGTCGCGGCCGTCGAGGACCTGGCACTCGATCGCCCTCGTGAAGGGCTGACCCTTCGCCGCGATCGGGTCGGACCAGACGAAGAACCCCGCGTTCCCGCCCTTCACGAGGTGGCGCCACTCGAGCTCGACGATGAAGTTCTCGTACTGGCGCTCGGTCCTCAGGACGCAGATCGGCTTCCCCGTGCAGACGATCGTCCCGTCGCGGACGCTCCAGGTGCTCGGCGCGCCGTTGACGTTGACCCAGCCCGAGAGATCCTTGCCGTTGAAGAGGGGCTTGAGCTTGCCCTCTTCGGCTTCGGCGGCCCTGGCGGGCAGAGGCGGGACGGCAGCGGCCGCGATCATGACGATCCAGCGGCTCACGACGGGCCAGGGGAGAGGCGATCGTGCGGACATGGAGGTTGCTCCTTGGGTGTGAAGGGGTGTGAGGCCTCGCTACTGCAGCGCCTCCCCCGTGTTCCCGATGCGCTTCAGGTGGAGGTACGCGTCGGTGCCGTAGCCTTCCATGGAGAGGACCTGGAGGTCCCCGCCGAAGTACCGCGAGTAGAGCCGGCTGACCGGCAGCCCGAACCCGAACCCGGCGAAGGGCGCATCGAAGTCGTCGTGGTGCGCGAAGAAGGCCTCCGGCGGCGGCGGGGGCGCGGTCGTGTAGAGGTACGTCCAGATCCTCGAGATCCCGCTCCGCGCGATGCCGCCGCCCTCGTCGGAGATCTTGATCGTCACGTCCTCGTTGCCCTCGGCGACGACGGCGCGGATCTCGGGCAAGGGGTCGCAGTCGGCACCGTGGAGCTCCACGGTCGCCCGCATGGAATTCTTCAGGAGCTCGAAGATCATGTGGTGCAGGTGGCTCGGCACGTACGTGAAGCAGCGGTCCACCTTGCCGTGCACGGTGACCTCGGGCGCCGCGCCGTAGCGCAGCCGGCAGAGGTTCCGAGCGTCCTCGGCGGCCTTGCGCACGACGGCGGCGGGCGAGCACCGCTCGTGGATCAGGCCCACGATCTCGGACCCCGCCGGGTAGTGGATCGCGATGTGCTGGCCGATGAGCATGCGGATCCCGATCCGGGACATGAAGAACCTGTCGAGGAACTCGTGGATCTTGGGGCTCACGGCGTCGGGCCCCTCGGCTCGCTTCAGCTCGAGGATGCCGCGCGCCATGAGGGACACGACGTTGTTGTGGCGCGTCTTGATCCGCCCCAGGAAGCGCATGAAGCCGACCTCGCCGTCGGTGGAGGCGGGCCGGGGGAGCTCGACGAGCTCCCGGAGCGACTCCAGGTACATGTCCCGGACGACGCGGACGCTCGGCACCTCCGAGAGCCCCGACGGCAGGCTTTCGAGCTCCACGATCCGGTGCGCGAGCCTCACGGGCAGCTCCTGGTGGAGGAACTGGGCCCCCTTGAGCAGGTTCTCGGCCGTCGGCCTGGAGCCGAACTCGAAGAGCTGCCCGAGACTGACGGGCCTCTTCCGGAAGTGCGCGAGGAAGCGCACCTTGTCGCGGACGGTTTCCTGGGCGAGCATCTCAGCGGAACGGCGGTTCGGCAGGGTCTCCACGCCCTGCGGGGCTCCGCGAGCGCGCGAGCCCTGACGCGGAGGCATTGTCGCACGGGGGCGGGGAGGGGGACAAGGACCAATGGATTTCCCTACCCAGCGGCGCCCCGATCCCGGACCATCCGCCGGTGCATGGAGGAGACGCGGACCAGCATGGCGGAGCCCGCCCGTACCGGACACACCGGACACCCAGCGCGCCCAAGCCGGCGCCGGCTCCCCTTCACACGGAGCGCCGCGGCCCTCGCCGCGCTGTACCTCGTCCTCCTCCATGCCGCGATCACCCCGCTCCACGAGCGGGGCGCGGCGCAAGGCGTCACGGCGCCGCTCTGCGGTTTCGGCGATGTCCTCGAGGCGCCGGCACGGGGGATCCTCGCGCGCTTCGGGATCCGGGGCAGGCGCCACCCGAACCTGGTCGACCACGCGTTCCTCGTGGTCGCGAGCGCGGCCCTGGCGTGGGCCGCGGCGGCGGTGCTCGCGGGGATCCTCGGCCGGACGAGGCAAGAGGACCCCAGGGCCGCCACGCGGCTCTCGCGCCGCCTCTTCCTGCGCGCCGGGACCGCGGGAGCCTGCGCCGCGGCGGGCGGGCTCCTCGGATGGTCCCTCCTCCTCGAGCCGCGGCGGCTGGTCGTCTCGCGGCGCGCGGTGCGGATCCGCGAGCTCCACCCCGCCCTCCACGGCCTGCGCGCGGTGCACTTGACGGACATCCACATGGGGCCGTGGATCTCCATCGAGCAAGTGCGTGAGGCCGTGCGCGTCGCCAACGCGTGCGACCCGGACCTCGTCCTCCTCACGGGGGACTACGTCCACCGGTCGGCGGCCTACGTGCGGCCCGCCGTCGGGGCCCTGGCGGAGCTCGAGCCCCGCATCGGGGCCCTCGCCGTGCTCGGGAACCACGACTGGTACGAAGACCCGACGGGCGAGCTGCTCCGCGAGGCTTTCGAGCGGGCGGGCGTCCCGCTCATCGACAACGGCCGGGTCTTCGTCACGCCGGAGCGGAGGCTCGCGGCCTCGGCGAGCGAGGGGCTCTGCGTGGCGGGGATCGGGGACCTGTGGGAGGACGAGGTCAACTTCCAGCGCGCGCTCGGAGGCGTGCCCGCGGACGTGCCGCGCCTCCTCCTCTCGCACAACCCCGACGCGGCCGAGGAGCCCGAGCTCCGCCGCGGCGGATTCCGCGTGGACCTCATGCTCTCGGGCCACACCCACGGCGGGCAGATCCGGGTCCCCGGCCTCGGCACGCCGATCGTGCCCTCGCGCTTCGGCCAGAAGTACGCTCACGGCCTCGTCCAGGGCCCCGCTTGCCCCGTCCTCGTCTCGAGCGGCGTGGGCATGACGGTGCTGCCCCTCCGCCTCGGCGTGCCGCCGGAGATCACGGTCCTCGAGCTTCGCGGGGCGTAAAATGGGGGGCATGCGAGGATCGAAGCCGAAGAGGCGGACGGTGACGAGGACCTTCCGCGCAGCGGTCCTGCTCGCCGCGGCGGGCGCCGCCGGGTCCGCCCGCTCCACGGACCTCGCCCGCGGGCGCGAGGTCGTGATCAGCGAGGTGAGCTACAACCCGCCGGACTCGCTCGGGCCCGACGGCCTCTTCGAGCTCGTCGAGGTCTTCAACCGGAGCGAGGGCACGGTGGACATCTCGGGCTGGAAGCTCAAGGACCGCGATGACCTCCACACCTTCACCGTGCCCCCCCGGACGCTCCTCGCCCCCGGCGCCCACCTCGTCATCGCGCGCTCCTGCAGCGCGGTCCGCGAGGCGTACGGCCCGGGCGTCCCCTGCGTCGGAGACTTCGGCTTCCCCCTGGGGAACGACGGCGAGTCCGTGCGGCTCTTCGACGGCGCCGGAGCCCTCGTCGACCACGTGACGTTCCTCGACCGCAGGCCCTGGGCCGTCGAGGCCGACGGCGAGGGGGCCACGCTCGAGCGGATCGACGCCTCGAGCGACGTCACCGACTTCTCGAACTTCGCCGCGAGCGCTCCCGCCTCGCCGCCGGGGGCGCCGGGCACCCCGGGCCGGCCCAACTCCCGCGCCGGCGTCCTGCCGGCCCGGCACGCCGTGGTGATCGACGAGGTCCTCTACAACCCCGTGCGCGACCCCGCCGCCGATCCCCTGCGCCACTGCCCGGAAGAGGAGTACCTCGAGCTCACGAACCGCGGCGCCGAGCCGATCGACCTCTCGGGCTGGAGCTTCGAGCGGGGGATCGACTTCGCGTTCCCCGAGGGCACGTCCATCGCGCCCGGCGAGCACCTCATCGTGTTCCACGACCGGGCGGCCTTCGAGGCGAAGTACGGAGCGGTCCCGGGCGCCCTCGGGCCGTTCTCGGGCCAGCTCGACGACGGCGGCGAGGAGCTGCTCCTCGTCGACCGCGAGGGGAGGCCCGCCGACCACGTCGACTACAACGACGCGGCCCCCTGGCCCGTGAACCCCGACGGCCTGCGCGGCTCGATCGAGCTGGCCGACCCGTGGAGCGACAACGGGCGCGGCCAGGCCTGGCGCGAGAGCGCCGACTGGAAGGGGAGCCCCGGCGCGCGGAACTCGGCCGCCGAGGAGATCGACGCCCGCGGCGGGGCCGGGCCCCAGATTGACGAGGTCCGGGCCGTCCCGGCGGCGGAGCCCGAGCGGCGCGAGCTCCTCTCGGCGGACGAGGTCGAGGTGACGGCGCGGGTGCTCGACCCGGACGGCGTCGCCTCGGCCGTCCTCGAGGTCCAGATCCTGCCGGCGGGAGGCTACATCCGGAAGACGGACCCGCGCTTCGAGGCCGAGTGGACGCCGATCCCCATGGCTTACGACGCCGAGCGCATGCTTTACTTGGCGCGAGTCCCGCCCCAGCCGCACCGCACGCTGGTCCGCTACCGCGTGCGGGCCCGCGACGGCTCCGCGGCCGCGGTCGAGAGCCGGTCGCCGAGACCCCTCGACCCCGAGCCCAACCTCGCCTACTTCGTCTACGACGGGGTGCCCGCCTACGTCGCGAACCACCGCAGCGCCTTCGGCCTGCCGGGCCGCAGGCACACGGGCCTCGACGTGGTCCCCGTCTACCACATCGTGGCCGACGCGGACGACATCGAGGAGGCCCAGTACACGCCGCTGCCCTACGAGCCCGCGTACAAGTGGCTCGTCACCCTCGTCCACGACGGCCACGTCCACGACCACTGCGGCCTCGCCTTGCGCTCGAGCCACCGCTATAGCTGGCCCAAGCGGCCCTGGAAGGTGCGCTTCAACCGGGGGAACCTCTTCGACGGCGTCGCGAACGACGGCACGCCGTACCCACGCCGGCGCCGGAGGGTCCACTTCATGTCGGCGCAGCACGACCCGGGGAAGCCGCGGGGCGAGTCGGGAGTCTTCGAGAGCCTCGCCTGGAAGCTCTTCCGCGAGGCGGGCGTGCTCGGCGCGGCGACGACCTTCGTACACCTGCGCTTCGTGCGCTCCCCCGAGGAGCACGACCAGTTCCTGGGCGACTTCTTCGGGATCTTCCTCGAGACGCAGGCCTTCGACACGACCCTCCTCGAGGACAGCGGGCGCCCCACGGACCAGCTCTCGAGCCTCTACAAGTTCGAGGGCGGCCCCGTGAAGATCCACCCGGACTGCACGCCGTCCATGGACGACGTGCGGGCCTTCACCTCGGGCTACGGGAGGACGCCTACCCGCGAGTTCTTCGACGCGAACCTCGACGTGGACCGCTACCTCTCCTTCCGCACCGTGGTCGAGCTGTCGGACAACCACGACATGGACTCGCTGAAGAACTTCTTCTACTACTTCTCGAGCGCGACGCGGCGCTGGGAGGTGGCCCCCTGGGACCTCGACAACACCTTCGGCGCCGACTCGAGCGGCGACGAGCCCCTGGTGGGACGCGTCCTGCCGCTGTACCGCACCGAGCTCCGGAACCGGTTCCGCTTCCTCGCCCAGGTCCTCTACGACGAGAGGAGGATGTTCGGGACCATCGACGGGTGGAGCGCCCTCATCCGCGAGCTCGCCGGCGCCGACATGGACCGCTGGGACACGGAGCCCCGCACGGCCTGCCCCGACTGGCCGAGCACGGCCGGCGGGAACTGCAGGAAGTACCTCCCCTTCACGACGCGGATGCGCGTCCTCAAGCTCTGGATCCGCCAGCAGGCCCACACCGTGGAGCCCTACTACCGGGACCTGCAGGTCCCGGCGACGCCCGAGAACGCGGCCCCGCTCGCCGGCTGGCCCGCCGCGACGCCCGCCGTCCTCCGCTCGGGGCCCTTCGCAGACCCCGACGCGGGAGACGCGCACGCGCGCAGCCGCTGGATGGTGATCGAGCGCGGCGGCGACTGGGTCTATCCGCTCTGGCAGGAGGAGACGGACGAGCGCCTCGTCGAGACGGCCGTGCCCGCGGACCTGCTCGAGCCGGGCCACGAGCACCTCTTCCGGGTGTCCCACATGGACTCGACGGGCCGCTGGAGCCTCCTCTCGGAGCCCACGGCCTTCGTCGCCGGCAAGGCCGATGCCTCGCCGCCCGAGCCGCCGGCGGGGCTCGAGGCGACCCACGCCGGGCCGCGGGCCGTCGCGCTCGGCTGGCGGCCCCAGGCTCAGGACCCGGAGTCGGGCGTCTTCGGCTACCTCCTGCGGCGGGACGGGCTCCTCCTCACGGCGTCGCCCGTCCGCGAGGCCCGCTTCACCGACTTCGGGCCGGCGCCCGGCTCGACGCACCGCTACGACGTCGCCGCCGTGAACGGCGCGAGGCTCGAGTCCGCGCCGTCCCCGGCCATCGAGGTCGGCGTGCCAGCCCTCGAGGCCCTCGGCGGCTGGCTCCTTCCGCCGGGCGGCCTCGCGTACCTCTACGACGCGCGCCCCGGCGAGGCGCGCTACGGGGCGGCCCGTGGCGCGGCCGAGGCCGCGAGCCTCGACGGCTCGTGGTCCAGGGCGAAGGCCGACGATTGGGACGGCAGCGCCCCGGGCCGCGGCGACGGCGCGCCGGGCGGCGCCGAGGTCGAGGCCCTCGACGGCGCCGGCGACGACGGCGGGCCCGCGTCGG
>JACQVW010000830.1 GCA_016209535.1 Planctomycetota bacterium
GAGAACGCCCCTGACCCATTGACATAAGCGGCACAAGGGGTTAGGGTTCGGGCGAGAGTTCCTATCCGTTCAGGGAGACCGAGGCGCAGGGTTCAAACCCGGGTGTAATCCGGTTCTGAACCGCGCCGGCGCCTGCATGGGGACCGAGGAGATCCACTACAGACGATCCAGGTTCGCGACCAGGCTCCGCGGCGACCGCCGCTATACATCGGGCCACTACTGGCTGCGCCGGGAGGAAGGCGACCTCTGGCGCGTCGGTTTCACCAAGTTCGCCATCCGGATGCTGGGGGAAATCGTGGAGCTGGCCTTCGAGGTCGAGCCCGGCGCGCCTGTCGAGACCGGGCAGGCCATCGGCTGGATCGAGGGCTTCAAGGCCTCGAGCGACCTTTTTTCGCCCTTCTCCGGCCGCTTCGAGGGCTCTAATCCCGACCTCGACCGTGAAATAAAGCTTGTCCGGTCCGATCCCTACCGGCGAGGATGGCTCTTCGCGCTCCGCGGGGCGCCCGGAGACGGCTGCGTCGACGTGCACGCTTACGTTGCGGTCCTGGATGCGACTATCGACAAGATGCTGGGGAAGCGCCATGAGTCATCAGGCGAGTAATTCCGAACGTGCGAGGTACATCATGATCGGCGGGTTCCTGGGCGCCGGGAAGACGACCGCCGTCGCCCGCCTGGCCCGCCGCCTCGCCGAGCAGGGCCGTCGCGTCGGCCTGATCGCGAACGATCAGTCGGACGGCCTCGTCGACACCGCCCTCTTGCGGTCCAAAGGCTTCTCCGTCGAGGAGATCGCCGGCGGCTGCTTCTGCTGCCGGTTCAATTCGCTGCTCGAGGCGGCGCAGAGGCTCACCCGCCAGACGCGCCCCGACGTCTTCGTGGCCGAGCCCGTGGGGAGCTGCACCGACCTCGTGGCGACGGTCTCCTATCCCCTCCGGAGGATGTACGGGGACCGCTACTCGATCGCCCCCCTGAGCGTGCTCGTCGATCCCCTTCGAGCCGCCAGGATCCTCGGTCTCGAGAAGGGCCGAGCCTTTTCGGACAAGGTCATCTACGTCTACCGAAAGCAGCTCGAGGAGGCGGACGCGATCTTCATCAACAAGTGCGACCTCGCGGGCGATCCGCTGCGGGAGCGGCTCGAGGCAGCGATCGGAGAGGCCTTCCCGCGGGCCGAGGTCTTCTGCGGCTCCGCCCGGGACGGGACGGGGCTCGATCCCTGGTTCTCGTTCATCCTCGACTCCGAGGGGCGCGAAGGCGCGGACCTGGAGATCGAGTACGACCTCTATGCGGAAGGGGAGGCGCAGCTCGGGTGGCTCAACGCCACGGTCCGGCTCCAGGCCTCGCGCCCTTTCGATGGGAACGATCTCCTTCTGCGGCTGGCGCGCTCGATCCGCGACGCCGTCGCCTCCAGGGGGGCCGAAATTGCGCACCTCAAGATGACTCTGGACACCGAGGAAGAGGATGGGATCCTCTCCGCGGTGAGCCTGGTCGGCAGCGAGGAGGAGCCCGACCTGCGCGAGTCGCTCCTCGAGCAGGCCGAGGGGGGGGTGCTCATCGTGAACCTTCGAGCGGAGGCGGATCCGGAGCTGCTCAAGGAAGTGACCGACGCGGAGCTATCGGCTCTCGAGGCGGAGGGGGTCCGCGCGAGCGTGGAGCACATGGAGCGCTTCCGGCCCGCCCGGCCCGTCCCCACACATCGGATGATCGGAGGCGCCCCGTGAGCACCGGGACCCCAGACGGCAGCGGATCCGGCGTCCGGCTCCTTTACTGCCACTGCGCCTACGCGAAGGTGGTGCCACCGGAGGTCAAGGCCGAGGTGCTGCGGCGGCTCAGCGAGTCCGGCGCCGCGTTCGACGCCGTGCCCGATCTCTGCGACATGTCCGCGAGGAAGGACCCGGCGCTGGCGCGCATCGCCGGCTCGGGCGCGACGCGGATAGCGGCCTGCTATCCGCGGGCCGTGAAGTGGCTCTTCCACGCCGCGGGCGCGCCGCTTCCCGCGGAGGGCGTCGAGATCCTCAACATGCGGACGCAGAGCGCCGGGGAGGTCTTGGAGCGCCTGGTCCCTCCTCCCGCTGCCGGCGACGGAGAGGAGGCGAGGCTGTGAGCCGCACGCAGGGGACGAACCTCCGGGTCATCCTCTACGAAGGCGCCGGGAGCGAGGCGCTTTCGCCCGACGAGCGCTTCCGGCTCCTTACGTCTCTCCTCGAGGACGGCTTCGAGGTCACGCGGCCCGCGAACGGCGGGAAAGTCTCGCCGGCGGACGGCGCTCCGATCCTGCTCCTGGGGAGGTTCCGCGAGCTGCCGGCGGCCGAGGCGGGGCTCCACGTCCACGACCTCTCCGGCAAGGACGCCCTGGAGGCGGCCCGGGAAGTCCGCGCCCGGTCCGGCGCCCGCCGGCTCGGCGAGTGGAAGCCCTGGTTCCCCGTGATCGACTACGAGCGCTGCACGAACTGCATGCAGTGCCTGACGTTCTGCCTGTTCGACGTCTACGGCGTCGACGAGGGCCAGCGCATCCAGGTGCAGAACCAGAGCAACTGCAAGACCGATTGCCCCGCCTGCTCCCGCGTCTGCCCGGAGGTCGCGATCCTCTTTCCGAAGTACAAGAACGGCCCGATCAACGGCGATGCCGTCAAGCAGGAGGACGTCCGGCGGGAGGCGATGAAGGTGGACATCACCGCCCTCCTGGGCGGCGACCTTTACGCGTCGCTCCGCAGCCGCCAGCAGGAGGCGCGGAAGCGATTCTCGACCGAGCGGGACGAGTCCCGGGCGATCCTGGAGCGCAAGCGCTGCCTCAAGGAGCTGGGCAAGGAGCTGGACATCCCCGATGAGGTGCTCATGAGCCTCCCCAGCGTGGAGGACATCCATTCCCGTGCCGAGAGGGCCAAGGCCAAGATGGCGGCCCGTCAGGCGCGCTCCCAGACCGTGAAGGACAGCCGGCCCGCGCCGACCGAGAAGGAGTGGGGGATCTAGCATGGTGATGCTGCAATTCGCGCGCCGGATGCTCAGGTCCACCGATCTCCGCCTCCTGTGGAAGTTCGCTTACAACTTCGGATGGAAGGGCATGCGGTCCGTCGAGCGCTTCAAGGCGCGCCTCAAGGAGGGGAAGGCCTTTCCCCCGTTCCTCTACATCTCGATCACCAACGGATGCAACCTCCGCTGCCAGGGCTGCTGGGTGGACGTGGACAGGCCTCAGTCCGTCATCGCCTTCTCGGACCTGGACCGCCTCGTCCGCAGCGCCAAGAAGCACGGGAACAGCTTCTTCGGCATCCTCGGAGGCGAGCCGTTCGTCCACCCCGACCTCCTGCGCCTCCTGCGGGCCCACCCGGACTGCTACTTCCAGATCTTCACCAACGGCCAGCTCATCACCGATGAGCTGGCCCGTGACCTCCGCAAGGCGGGAAACGCGACGCCCCTCATCTCGATCGAAGGGAGCGCCGCGGTGAGCGACGTCCGGCGCGGCCGGAAGAACGTGCTGCGGCACACCCTCGACGGGCTCGAGGCCAGCGTCCGGCACCGGCTGATCACGGGCGTCGCCACGAGCGTCTGCCAGAGCAACTACGATGACGTCGTGCGCGAGCCGTGGATCGATGAGCTGATCCGCCTGGGCGTGCACTACACGTGGTTCCACACGTATCGTCCCGTTGGACCGGTCGCAACGCCCGGCCTGGCGCTCGCGCCAGAGCAGGTCATCGCGCTGCGCCGATTCGTCATCGAAATGCGCAACCGGAAGCCCATCGGGATCATCGACGCCTACTACGACGACCAGGGACAGGCGCTTTGCCCAGCCGCCACGGGCATCAGCCACCACATCGGCCCGTTCGGGCACGTCGAGCCCTGCCCGATCATCCAGTTCGCCACGGAGTCGATCCAGGACAACGGCGGCGACATCTTCAAGACGATGACCGAGTCGGCGCTGCTGGCGGACTTCCGCAAGACCGCGGCGGGGGCCACTCGCGGGTGCATCGTCCTCGAGCGTCCGGACCTCCTGCGGCATGTCGTCGAGCGACACGGCGCCCGTGACACGACGCTCCGGAAGAGCGCCATGGCCGAGCTGGCGGCGATGGAGTCCAGGCCGAGCCAGCACCAGCCGGGCCGCGAGGCCCCGGAGGAGAACTGGCTCTATCGTTTCGCCAAGAAGCACTGGTTCTTCGGGTTTGGAGCGTACACGTAAGGAAAGGCCGCAGGCCCGAGCAATAGGACCGTTGACCAAAGCCTCGCCCGCAAAGGGGAGAAGGAACGCCAAGGAAGAGCATGAACGAGAATCCATCGAACAACTCCGGCGATCTAGTGGCCATCCCGGTGACGCTCCGGTCCGGAAACGGATTCTCGCTCACCCTTCCCACGCTGATCCCCAAGCAGAGCTACCGCCCCGCCCAGTCGAACATCCCCGACGACAAGCGGGTGCGGAACCTCCTCGCCAAGGCAGCCGCTGAGCGCGTCAGGGGAACTGGAGTCGTGCCGCCGCTGACGCTCCAGGAGCTCCGCGAGCACTCGGAGGCCGTCGTTCGAACAACCGGCCTGGACGCCAGGTACGTCGATTACACGGCCATCCTCCTCTCCAACGCCGCGTGGCGCGACACCGTCGCGCGGATCCCCTACGAGCGCCGCCTGCTTCTCCTCCCGAAGTGCCTGCGCGTCGAGGACAAGTGCCCTGCGCCGTTCGACGAGTTCGGCCTCCTCTGCAAGGAGTGCGGCCTCTGCTCGATCCAGGACCTCACCGTCGAGGCGGAGCGTCTGGGATACGCCGTCCTCGTGGCTGAAGGCTCGGCCATCGTCCGTCAGATGATCGAGACGGGGAAGATCGATGCCGTGGTGGGAGTGAGCTGCATCAACGTGCTCGAGAAGTGCTTCCCGCACCTGGAGGCCGCGGCCGTCCCCGGCCTGGCCATCCCGCTCCTCCAGGACGACTGCGTCAACACCACGGTGGACCTCGACTGGGTCTGGGACGTCATCCACCTGACCTCCGACGACAAGACCTACCGCCTGGACCTGGACGCGCTGAAGCAGGAGGTCCAGACCTGGTTCCGCCCGGAGGCGCTTGCCGGGATCCTGGGGGCGCCCGCGGACGAGACCTCGCGCATCGCGCGCGACTGGCTCTCGAAGGCGGGGAAGAGGTGGCGTCCGTACCTCGCGACCTGCGCCTACATGGCCCTCCAGAGCGACCGGCACGACGAGCCGCCTCAGCCCACCCCCGATCTGCGGAAGCTGGCGGTGGCGATCGAGTGCTTCCACAAGGCGTCGCTGATCCACGACGACATCGAGGATGGCGACGACGAGCGCTACGGCGAACGAGCGCTCCACGCGGAGATCGGGATGCCGGCGGCGCTCAACGTGGGGGACTCCCTGCTGGGCGAAGGCTACCGGCTGATCGGCGAGCTTGCGGTGGAGCCGCGCGTCAAGGTGGACCTCCTGCGCACGGCCGCGGCGGGTCACCTGACCCTCAGCCGCGGGCAGGGCCTCGAGCTCATCTGGGCACGGAGGCCCGCGCCGCTCACGTCGGTGCAGGTGCTCGACATCTTCCGGCAGAAGACCGCTCCGGCGTTCGAGGTCGCCCTGCGCCTGGGCGCCTCCCTGGGCGGCGCCGACGAGGCGACCCACGAGGTCCTGCGGAAGTACAGCGAGTCGATCGGAATCGCCTACCAGATCCGAGATGACCTGGAGGACTACGCCGGGACGGGCGACTCCGGCGATCTGGAGGACCTGCGGCCATCGCTCCTTCTCGCGATCGCCCACAAGCGGGCGGAGGAGGGCGCCGAGAGGGACCTCATCGCCTCGCTCTTCCGGCGCGAGGCCCGCTACTCGCAGGTCGCGGACGAGGTGCGCAGGATCCTGAGGGAGCGCGCGGTCCTCTCGAAGGCGGACGACCTCCTGGAGGCCTACAAGGAGGACGCGATAAGGTCCCTGCGGTTCCTCTCCAACGCGACGCTCAAGGGGCTTCTGCGCAGGGTCGTGGGCAAGATCTTCGGCGAGCGGCTCATCGAAGGGTACTGCAGCGAGTTCCAGGCCCGCAACGCCGCCGCCCGCGCGCCGGGAGCAGCGTCCGGCATCGTGAGCGGCTGAGACCCTCTTCGCCGATCCCGCGCTAGGGGTTCGCTTCCCGGGATGCTTCTACGCCCCTCGCAAGGCTGTTATGATCTGGGCCTCCCATCATGCCTCATGCTCAAGAGGAACGGCGGTGAGCCTCAGGCTCGAAATGCTGCAAGTCGCGCGGTTGGCGCCGAGCCTCCTTTCCGACGCCGCCGAGCGCGTCGCGGAGTTCCTGCGCTCGCAGTTCAACGAGGACGGCGGCGTCCGAGACCGCGCGGGGGAAAGCGACCTCTACTACACCGTCTTCGGCCTGGAGGGGCACATCGCGCTTCGCCGCGAGGTCCCCGTGGAGAAGGTCCGGCGCTATCTCGAGCGGTTCGGGGATGGGGAGGGGCTCGACCTGGTCCACCTCACCTGTCTGGCCCGCTCGTGGGCAGCTCTGCCTCGCGGGAGCCTCGAGGCGGGAATCGCCGGGCGGATCGCAGCCCGGATCGAGGCCTTCCGCGCCGGGGATGGCGGCTACTGCGCCGCGCCGGGGCAGGCCGGCGGCACGGTCTATCACGCGTTTCTGGCTCTCGGCGCCTTGCAGGACCTCGGGGCCGCCGTGGCGGACCCCGGCGCTCTCGCGCAGGCGGTTGCGTCCCTCCAGCTCGCCGACGGAGGGTTCGCCAACTCACGGGGCCAGCCGGAGGGGGCGGCGACGACCACGGCAGCGGCCGTCACGCTTCTTCGCTGCCTCTCCCACCCGATCCCCGAGGGGGCGGACCGGTGGCTCCTGGAGCGCGCGCATCCCAAGGGAGGGTTCACCGCCACGCGGGGCGCGCCCATCCCGGACCTCCTCTCGACCGCAACGGCGCTCCACGGGCTTGCGGGGATGAAAGCCCCCCTCGGACGGATCCGGGAGGCGACGCTGGACTTCCTCGACACCCTCTGGACCGGGAAGGCCTTCTGCGGGAGCTGGTCCGACGACGAGCCGGACTGCGAATACACCTACTATGCCCTGCTCTCGCTGGGGCACTTGAGCCTGGCGTGAAGACCTCCGGAACGAGCGCGACCGCCCCCGACCTCGCCGCCATCGAGCGGACCTGGCGCTCGGCGCGGCAGAAGCTGCTTTCCCTGCGCGTCCCCCGGGGACACTGGGAAGGCGAGCTCTCCTCGAGCGCCCTGTCCACCGCCACGGCTGCCGCCGCCCTCGAGGTCGTTCGGCGGAACGGCGGGCCCGACTCGGGGCCCCTCGTCCGGGCAGGCCTGCGGTGGCTCGCGGAGCACCAGAACCCCGACGGCGGCTACGGCGACACGGCCGGCAGCCCCAGCAGCGCCAGCACCACGACCCTCTGCTGGGCCGCGCTCGGGCTGAGCCCCGAGCAAGAGGCGGCCTTCCGGCGCGCCGAGGCCTGGCTGCAGGCCGAGGTGGGCGGGCTGGACGCCGCTTCCATCGCCGGCGCGATCACGCGGCTTTATGGGAGCGACCGCACCTTTTCCGTCCCGATCCTCACGATGGGCGCCCTGGCCGGGAGGCTCGGGGGCGGAGCGGCAGCCTGGCGGGACGTCCCCCAGTTGCCCATCGAGCTGGCGGCCCTGCCGCGTTCCTGGTTCCGGTGGGTCCACCTCCAGGTCGTGAGCTACGCGCTGCCGGCGCTCATCGCGATCGGATGGGCCCGCCACTTCCATCGGCCTGCGCGGAATCCCCTTGCCCGACTGCTGCGGGACCTGGCTCAGCCGAAGAACCTGAGGACGCTGGAGTCCATCCAGCCCGCATCCGGCGGATTCCTCGAGGCGACTCCTCTGACGAGCTTCGTCACGATGAGCCTTGCCGGAAGCGGCCTCGTGGACCACCCGGTGACGAGGAGCGCGGTGGCCTTCCTCCAGTCCTCGATACGGGAGGACGGGAGCTGGCCGATCGACACGAACCTCGCGACCTGGGTCACGACGCTCTCGGTCGAGGCCCTCTCCCGCTGGAACGGCGCGGACTCGGTTTCCGGAGCGGACCGCGAGGCGATCCGCGGCTGGCTCCTCGGCCAGCAGACGCGCGTCGAGCACCCCTACACGCAGTCGCCTGCAGGCGCCTGGGCCTGGACGGACCTGAGCGGCGGGGTCCCCGACGGAGACGACACCTCCGGAGCTCTCCTGGCCCTGCGCCACCTCGGCGGGGAGGACGCCGAGGTAGAGCGCGCGGCGCAGGCGGGAGTCCGCTGGCTCCTCGACCTCCAGAACCGGGACGGGGGGGTTCCGACCTTCTGCCGCGGGTGGGGGAAGCTACCGTTCGATCGGAGCTGCCCCGACCTCACCGCCCATGCGCTCCGCGCGTGGAGCGCGTGGCGGGCAGGCCCGTCCGCCCGGCTCGACGCGGCGATCGAGCGTGGCTGGGAGTACCTCATCGGGTCCCAGCAGGCGGACGGCTCGTGGGCGCCCCTCTGGTTCGGGAATCAGCACGCGGCGGACCAGGCCAATCCCGTCTACGGGACGGCGCGCGTGATGCTCTGCGCGGAGCTGACGCCCCCAGGGGAAGCGTGGCGGGAGGCTCTCTGCCGAGCGGCCCGCTGGATGGTGTCCGTCCAGAGCTCCGACGGGAGCTTCGGGGGCGGACGGCATCTGCCGCCCTCCATCGAGGAGACCGCTCTGGCCGCAGAGGCGCTTGCGGCGGTTTCCGCCCTGCCGGCTCCATCGATCGTCGCGCCGGCTCTGGCCAGGGCCTGCCGGTGGCTGGTCGAGGCCACGGCCGAGGGGACGCGCTTTCCGCCGGCTCCGATCGGCCTCTACTTCGCCAAGCTCTGGTACTGGGAGAAGCTCTATCCCATAATCTTCACGGTTTCGGCCCTGGGGCGCGTCCTGGGGAGGTCATGAGGCCGATCTATCTCGACTACAACGCGACGACGCCCGTGGACCCTCGCGTCGTGGAGGCGATGCTCCCGTTCCTCCGCGAGCGCTTCGGCAACCCGGCCAGCCGGCACCATTCCTACGGGTGCGATGCCGCCCAGGCCGTCGAGGCCGCGCGGAGGCAGGTCGCGGCGCTCATCGGGGCCGACCTGCGTGAGATCGTCTGGACGAGCGGGGCGACCGAGTCGGACAACCTCGCGATCCTCGGCGTGGCCGCCTCCCCCGCCTATGCGAAGAAGGGCAATCACGTCGTCACCGTGGCGACCGAGCACCGCGCGGTCCTCGATCCGTGCGAGCATCTCGAGCGGCGCGGATACAGGGTCACGTGGCTGGGGGTGGACCGCCTGGGTTGCCTCGACCTCGACCGGCTGGCCGCGGCGATCACCGAGCGGACGATCCTGGTCTCGATCATGCACGCCAACAACGAGATCGGCGTGCTCCATCCGATCCATGAGATCGGCGCGCTCTGCAAGGAGCGGGGAGTCCTCTTCCACACCGATGCGACGCAGTCGCTCGGCAAGGAGCCCCTCGATGTGAAGGCGCAGGGGATCGACCTCTTGAGCGCCAGCGCGCACAAGATTTGCGGACCCAAGGGCGTCGGGTTCCTCTACGTGCGCCGGAGGGATCCGCGAGTGCGCTGCGAGCCCCTCCTCCACGGCGGCGGGCACGAGAACGGCTTGCGCTCGGGGACCCTGAACGTCCCGGGCGTCGTGGCTCTCGGGGCGGCCGCGGAGCTTTGCAGGCTCGAGATGGCGGAGGAGCGGGAGCGGATCCGCGCGCTCCGGGACCGCCTGGAGGAGGGGATCCTCTCCGCGCTCGAAGGGGTGGAGGCGAACGGCCACCGGGAGCGCCGCCTCGCGAACACGGCGCACCTGTCCTTCTCGGGGATCGACGGCGAGGAGCTGATGAAGTCCGTGCCGGACGTGGCGGTCTCCTCCAGCTCAGCCTGCACGAGCGCCGCGCTCCAGCCGAGCTACGTGCTCGGCGCCCTCGGGTGCGGCGAGGAGCGCATCCGCGGGAGCGTGCGGTTCTCGCTCGGCCGCTTCACGACCGCGGAAGAGGTCGACGCCGCGGTGTCGAGGATCGCCGCCACCGTCAAGTCTCTCCGCAGCGGCGCGCGCCGGTGACGGGCGGACCGAGCTTCCCGTCGAAGCGCCTGCATCACGCTCCAAGGACCAGCCTGCGAAGGAGCCGTCCGGAGGCTCCTGGGCTCGGCGCCCATGGAGGCGAGAGAACCCAGTCCCGAGCCTCCAGAGTCTCCACGAGAGCCAGGACCAGCCGAAGCCGAGGGCTCCCTGAAGGAATCGTCGAGTTCCCCTCCTCCCGCCCGGCCGACCAGCGGCGGGACTACCAGGAGAAGGAGGTCGAGTACCGCGAACTCGGAGTCAAGGAGTACTGGATCATCGACCGCCACAGCCGCTCGATGACCGTCTATTCCGGTCGAGACTGGCGGAAGAGGGTCCTCTCCGGGACCGAGATGTACGCCACGCCGCTCCTCCCGGGGTTCGCCCTCCCGCTCGCGAAGGTCTTCGCGGTCGCCGACAAGTACCGCGAGGAGTGACCCGTCGCGCTCGCAAGGTCCGCTTCGCGTCCTTTCGAGTGCCCGGCGCCGGCGGTCAGCCCGCCGGAGCGCAGTCGACCTGCGCCGCGTCCCTGGACTCCTGACGCCTCCACACGATCCATTCATCCACGACCCTCTTCAGCTCCTCCACTTGGACCGGCTTCGAGATGAAGTCGTTCATGCCCGCGGCCAAGCACGCCTCCCGGTCGCTCGCCATCGCGCCGGCGGTCATGGCGATCACCGGCACATCCCGCATCCTGGGGTCCTTCATGGCGCGGATGGCGCGGGTTGCCTCGAAGCCGTCCATCTGCGGCATCTGACAGTCCATGAGCACGGCATCGTACGGCGCCATGGAGATCGCCTGGATGGCCTCGAGGCCGTTCCCGGCGACGGAGGCGCTTGCGCCGAGCTTCTCGAGCATCCGCACCGCAACGCGCTGGTTGACTTGATTGTCCTCGACGACGAGCACCCGGTAGCGGCCCACGGCCTCGGATCCGCCATCAGTCTGCTGTCCGCTCCGCTCGACCGGCGCGCGTCCTGAGGCTCGGCCCGGAGCAGGCGCGCCGCTTCCAGGAGCGCCCAGGGCTGCAGCGAGCTGCTCTGCCAGGCGGGCGCACCTCACCGGCTTGGTGAGGCATGCGCTGACGCCCGCCTCCGCCAGTTCCTCCTCCTCGAGCTTCTGACCGAGCGAGGTCAGAATCAGCATGGCCATCGCCCGCAGGGCGGGCTCCGCGTGGATCGACTTGGCCAGCTCCAGTCCGTTCATCCCCGGCATCTGGTAGTCCAGGATGGCGATGTGGATCGGCGGCCT
Source organism: Planctomycetota bacterium (assembly GCA_016209535.1). GTDB lineage: Bacteria > Planctomycetota > UBA8108 > UBA8108 > SXIK01 > JACQVW01. Next base: position 11,271 of record JACQVW010000830.1, read on the forward strand.
CTCCTCCCGCGGCCGGCGAAGCAGCTCCAAGGCCGCGCGGCCATCCACGGCCTCCTCGCACGTCATCCCCCACGCAGTCAACTGATCGCGAAGGATCCTGCGGTTGGTCGGGTTGTCGTCCACGATCAGCGCGTGCCTCCCACCGAGCCGCGAGCGGTATCCCCGGAAGCTGTCCGAGGAGCCCTGCCGCCTCTCCAGCTTCACCGTGAACCAGAAGGTGCTGCCCTTGCCGGGCTCACTCTCGACTCCGATCTCCCCCCCCATGAGCTCGCTCATCGTCCTCGAGATGGCAAGACCCAGACCCGTCCCTCCGTACTTGCGGGTCATCGAGGAGTCTGCCTGGCAGAAGGGCTTGAAGAGCAGCTTCTGCGTGTCCGGCGGGATGCCGATCCCGGAGTCCGAGACCTCGAACTTGAGGGTCACGATGCCGGTTCTCTCCCCCACCGCCGAGACTCTTACCACGATCTCGCCCTTCTCCGTGAACTTTATGGCGTTCCCCACCAGGTTGAGGAGGATCTGCCTCAGCCGGCCGGGGTCGCCCCGAAGCCGGGCGGGGACTCCAGGCTTGATCGAGCTCAGGAGCTCGATGCTCTTCGTGGCGGCCTTGTGCGAGAGCAGATCGAGGACGTCCTCCACGACGTGCCGCAGATGGATGTCGGTCACCTCCAGCTCGAGCTTCCCCGCTTCGATCTTCGAGAAGTCCAGGATGTCATTGATGAGCGCCAGGAGCGACTCCGCGCAGTTCCGGACCGTCTCGGCGAACTCGCGCTGCTCGGACGTGAGGTCGGTATCGAGGAGGAGGTTCGTCATGCCGATGACGCCGTTCATGGGGGTGCGGATCTCGTGGCTCATCGTGGCGAGGAAGGCGCTCTTCGATTCGCTGGCGGTCTTGGCCTGCTTCAACGCCGTTTCGAGGTCCCTCTGGTGCTCGCCGATGCGGTCGAGGAGGTCGTTGATGCCGACCGCGAGGAGTCCAAGCTCCGAGGAGTCCTCAGGCTCCAGGCGCGCATCGTCGAGCCGGCTCCGGGGCACCTGGCCGACGAAGCGAGAGATCCGCAGGATCGGCCGGGAGATCAACGCCTGCAGGACGAGCGTGATGCCGAAGGCGAGGAGCAGGAACGCGATGACTGCCCCCACCGTCGAGAGGACGGCCTCGCGCTCGCTTCTCCTCAGCTTGTCGACTTCTCCCATGAGGACTGCCCGGCAGAAAGGCCCCCCGGAGTTGCGCAGCTCGTGCGTGATGACCACCTCCTCGTCCGTGAACGACTCGCTCTCGGGCCCGGGAGTGAAGACGGGAGGACCGGTGATGTCGTGCCTCCGGTACTGGAAGACCGGAACGCCATCAGGGGCCGAGACGATGAGGCGCCTGACGTGCGGCAGGGACCGCAGGCGGTCCGCCACTCCGACCCCTGCGGCCGCGTCGTTGAGGAGGATGACCTTCTCGAGGTCCCTCGAGATCACCGAGAGGAGCTGCACCTGCTCCCCGACGAGCGTGCGCCGGATCTCCCGGACGGCGGCAGAGTGCTGGCGCCAGAGGATGACGAGGATCAGGACCGAGAACGGCAACGCGATGAGGACGAAGAATCGGCACCGCAGCGGGATCCTGCCGAGCATGGAGGCCGCGCGCGAGGACTCGGGGCGTTTTTCAGACTCGCAAGCCGGGCTCGCAGGGCCCTCGCGGGGTTGGATCGGGTCGCCGGATGCCTTGTTCACGGGCTCCCGGGCTCCGGGCCGGTCTGTATGGGCAGGGTCTCATCGGCCGACCATTCGAACCAGGAGCCGTCGTAGACCGCGGCGTCGATCCCCAGCGCGCGCAGCGCGAGGTACGTCAAGGCCGCGCTCCTCCCGGTGTTGCAGTAGGTGTAGACGCGTTTTCCCTTCAAGTCCCCGTAAAGCCCCTGAAGCTGCTCGAGGCTCTTGATGCTGCAGGCTTCCCCGGAGCCCTCCTGAAGCTGCTTTGCGTCCTTGTGGATGGCAGTCGGTATGTGTCCCGCCCGCTTGGCCCCGTCCTTCGCCTTCCTTCCCACGTACTCCTCGAGGGAGCGGGAGTCGAGGAGGACGATGCCGGCGTCCGCGATGGCCCGCCGTGCCTCGAGCTTGTCGGCAAGGCGCTCCGGCCGGAACTCCGCGACGAAGTTGACCGGCGCGTGCAGCGTGCCTTCCTTGCTGAGCTGGCGGCCGCCGGAGTTCCACGCGCCCAGGCCTCCGTTAAGGACCGCGGCGGCGCGATGCCCGTGCACCTCGAGGACCCAGAAGACCACGGCGGCGGGCCGGTAATCGGAGACGTCGCCGTAGACGATGACGGTCCGGTCCTGATCGATGCCCGCCTGGCTGAAGACCTCGCTGATGGTGGCGATCGATGCGACGTCGTTGGCCGTCCTCTGCTCGTGGCCGTACATCGAGGTATAGGGGATGAGCACAGCGCCCGGAATATGGCCCTCCTTGAACGAGGCCTCGTCGCGCGCGTCGAGGACCACGAGAAGGGGGTCGCCCAGGTGCTCCGCGAGCCAATCGGCGGTCACGAGGGGACCGGGCGGCTCGAGGCGCCACGAGGACGGCTCTTCCTGGCCGGAGGCAGCCACCTCACGGGACGCCGAGGCGTGAGCCTCCTCTCTCGAGCGATCGCAGCCAGGAGCCGTGAGACATACGGAAGAAGAGGCCAGGATCGCGGCGATTGCGGCCTTCATGGGGGCTCCTCCTTGGACTAGGCGGGGCGGCTCTCCGGCTCCCCAGTATCGTCCCGCGAGGAGAAGAGCTTGACGGGGGCATGCCCCTTCCTGCCAAGCGGCCTGGCGGCGGGCCGCCTTACCGGACTCCGGCGCCGGCTCGGGGGGCCGATTCCGAGGTCGAGCCCTTCTCGGCCGGCTCCTCTCGCCGGAGCATCTGCTTGAGCCTTCGCTTCGCCCGCGGGTGGAGCAACGCGGAGAGGAACCGGCCCGAGAGGAACAACCTCGCCGGAAAGAGATGGGGCCTCGCCGCCATGGCGCGGATGCGCTCGGCCGGGGGGACATGCTGGAGCATGCTGCCCAGCCGCTCGAGGAGGTCCCTTCGGATCCAGGCTCGCGCGGCCGGGCCGGGCCGGTAGGCCCCGAGGAACTTGCGGTAGATCTCCTTGAGCGTTCGCAAGGCCCTCTCGAGGAGCGCCCCGTCAGCCTGCGTGCACTCGCTCGAGAGGAGAGCGATGACCTCGGGCGGCACCCCGTGCTTCACGGTGGCCTCGATGTTGTCCTCGGAGATGAGGAGCCGGCTCTCGACCTGCGCCGCGGAGGAAGTCGAGCTGACGCTCTCCGGGTGTATCCGGTAGCGCACGAGCTTCTCCGGGATGTTGCGGAGGTCTCCGCTCCGGGCCATCCTCGACCAGAGGTCGAAGTCTTCGGCGTGGAGGCGCTTCTTCGAGTATCCGCCGGCCCGCCTCGCCGCCTCCGCGCGGTACATGACCGACGAGTGGCCCGCGGCGCTGTTGAAGAGGAGGGCCCACCTCACGGCCTCCGGCTCGGTGCGGTACCTCCACTCCCACACCGGCCTGTCGTCACCGTCGATGAGCTGGAGCCAGGTGCCCACGAGCGCCACGCCGGGGCTCGCGTCGAGGAGCAGCACCTGCTTCTCGAACCTCTCAGGCAAGGCGACATCGTCCGCGTCCTGCCTCGCGACGTATTCGCCCCGCGCGGCCTCGAGGCCCTGGTTCAGGCAATGGATGAGCCCCTTGTTCGTCGCGTTGTCGAGGAGGCGGACTCTCGGATCCGTGAAGGACTCGATGACAGCGACGGAGCCGTCGCGCGAGCCGTCGTTGATGATGAGGAGCTCGAAGCCCCGGAACGTCTGATCGAGGATGCTCGCGATGGCTGGGCGCAGGTACGTCTCTCCGTTGTAGACGGGCATGACGACGCTGACTTTCGGGCGGCAGGATGCTTCCGGAGAGGCTGACAGCATGGCGCGGTCCTCCACCTTGGTTCCGCTGGAGAGGGGGGCTCTTCTTTGCGGCGGCGCCGCGAGAGAAGCGAGCTTGGCGTAGATCCTCCCCCCAACGACGCCTTCGAGGAGGAGCTTCGCCGCGAGGGAGCGCTGGGGGTGCTTCCGCAGCACGCCCGGTAGGGCGTGGAGGAGGCTGCGCCACCGGTTTCCCTCGCGGTGGTGGGCGTTCGAGAGGCACGCGTGCACGAAGCTCGAGCCGCGGCGCTGGAGCGGGCCGGCCCACGCGCGGATGGCGCGCCTCGTCCGCCGCAGCACCGCCAGGTAGCGGCCGTACTGGGCCGCCGCCCCGTGGGAGTGGGTGAGGCTGCGCGGCCGCAGATACCGGTGCGCGAGCACCTCCTTCAGGCCGGCGAAAGCGCCCAGCTCGAGCAGCCGGACCCAGAGGTCCAGGTCCTCGGCGGTCCGCATGCCGCAAGGGAAGAGCCCGGCACGGACGAGCGCCTCCTTCCTCGCCACGACGGTCGGAGTCGGCGGCAGCGCGTCCAGGCAGGCCCAGCGGGGAACGAGGGAGCGGTCCTCAAGGTCGGTGCAGACGGCATCCGGCCACACCTCCAGGGAGCGTCCGCCCGCGTCGATGTCTTCGACCTGGCCGTAGAGGAGGACGGCCCTGGACCCGAGCCTCGAGGCGAGGGCCATCTGAGGCAACCGCGGCCTGCTTCAGGCGCGAACGGAGCCGTCCGAGGAGGCCGAGGCCTTGCGGCGGCCTCCAGAGGCTCGGCAACGCATGCGCCTCGTGCTCCCCCGGCTCAGGACGACGTCATCGAGAGAGTGCTGAGGCGCCTCCACCGGTGGGATCCCCCCTGGAAGCGCCCCCGCCGAGCGCGGGGGCCTCCGGAGGAACGCCGGGACTCTCCCAGCTCCCAGGAGGCTCCGGCGGACCCAGCGGAGTCGATCGATCCACTCCCGTTCGACGCGGAGTACTGTATCGACCCTCCGTCGAGCGGGGACCCCTGAGAGACCGGCAGCCCCCTGGAAGGCCCGAGCCAGGGCTCACCGCCACAGGGCTCGGAAGCCCCCCGGAAGCCGGCCAGGGGGATGCCCTCGCCCTGGGGATGCCCTCGCCCTGGTCAGCAGGCGCCTGTTGATCTCACGACAACCCACGCGCCCCAGAGCCCCAACCCAGCCCCTGGAGGCCCCTGGAGAACGCGGCATGGTTCAAGAACCGCGATTGAACCACGCCGAGAACGCCCCTGACCCATTGACATAAGCGGCACAAGGGGTTAGGGTTCGGGCGAGAGTTCCTATCCGTGAGCTCCTATCCGTGGGGCGAGGCGCGACCCGCTTGACTTCGCCTTGACCCTCCTTGAGACTTGCAGCTCAAGGCTGCCTCGAGCACGGCCGCCGAAGGGTCCGACGTCAGGAGGGAAGGGTTCCTCTTCGCGAGCTGCTCATGTCCTCGTCCGTAGCTCCGGACGATGCTTCCAGTCCCTGGAGGTCCGTATGCACACGGCATGTTCGCCATCGTGGTCTCGAGCCCGTGCCTTCTCGCTCCTGTTCGTGGTCCTCTCGCCTGCGCTCGAGTCGCAGGCCCAGATCGCAGACCGGCAGGTGGTCCTCTCCCTCAGCACCGAGGAGGTCGCGGGGGGAAGCACGGTCACCGGGACGGTGACGCTTGCCGAGCCCGCGCCGCTACGCACCGGCGCGACGGTGGCGCTCGACCGCGACGACTTCGACGTGGTCTCGATGCCGCGAGAGGTCACCGTTCGCCCCGGCGGCACGCAGGCCAGCTTTCCGATCATGACCCGGCCGGTGGGCAAGCGCCACGAGGTCGAGATCTCCGCGGCGTACGAGCGCACGGTGTCTCGGCGCACCCTCCTCGTGCGTCCCGGGCGCATCATCTCGGTGTCGATTGCCCGCCCCCGCCTCTTCGCCGGAGAGGCCGCCGAGGTGGTCCTCTCGCTCGACGGGCCGGCGCCTGCACAGGGCCTCCGAGCCTCGCTCTCGACCGAAGCGCCTGCGGCACTCACCCTGCCCTCGTTCGTGGACGTGGCGCCCGGGGCCGAGACGGCCCGCTTCACGGTCACGGCGCTCGCCGTCGCGCGCATCACGCGGGCGGCGGTCACGATCGACCTCTTGGGAGAGCACACTCTCGTCGATGTCCTCATCCTCTCGAGCGACGGCACCGACCTCGCCGTCACCGCTCTGGAGGTGACCCAGGGCATCCAGGACCTCGAGAACAGCGTCCCGCTCATCGCCGGCCGAACGACCTGGGTGCGGGCCTACGCGCGAGCGGCCGACTGGACGCGCCTGCCGCCGCCTCCGGTGCGCGCCTGGCTCTTCGCCCGCAGGCTCGATCCGGCGCCGGGCACGAGCGGCGACTGGGTCGGACCGATCGCGCCCGCCAATCCCGGCGGCGTGGTGACGGTGCGAGCCTTCCCCGACCGCGGCGATCCGCAGGCCAGCTTCAATTTCAGGCTCCCGTCCGGACTGACGGACGTCGAGCCGTCGCTGTTCGAAGACCTCGAGGCCGAGCTCGAGATCCGCGTCGAGCTCGATACCGAGGGCGCCGTCGCCGAGACCGACGAGAGCAACAACGAGGTCACCCTGGAGGCGCGCTTCGAGCTCTACAACGATCTCGAGGTGACGCTCTTCAAGGTCCGCCTCGACATCAACGGGACCTCTTATCCCGTCTCCGACTTCCACGTCTTCCGGCTCATCGACTGGCTCGAGCGCGCCTATCCCACCCGCGCGGTCCACTATGAGATCCGCGAGCTCGACTGGCCGCCGAACCGCTTCCCCACCTGCAACCAGGTGAACGGCGTGCTCGAGGACATCTGGCGCCAGGACGGCATGCCCCGCGGCCGGCGCTACTACGGCATGGTGGCCGACGACTTCGATTTCATGCGCGGCTGCGCCGCAGGGATCCCGGCGGTCGTGGCCTCCGGTCCCGCCGGTGATGGCACCTTCGGCTGGGACACCGACGGCTCCTACGCCGACTGGTACGGCGGCCACGAGCTCGGCCACGCCTTCGGCCGCTTCCACGTGCACGGGCACGGTATGGACACCCCCGACAACGGCGGCTGCGGGGACGAGGCCGGCCCGGGGGTTTATCCCTATCCCGGTGGTTACATCGGAGGCCCCGCCGATGACCCGGCGCGCTTCTACGGCTGGGACATCGCCACCGCCGAGGTCTACACGCCCGACTGGACGGACGTCATGACCTACTGCGACCGCGAGTGGCTCTCCGACTACAGCTTTATCCGCATTCTCAACGCCCTTGGGGGTCCGCCGACGCCCTGCCCGCCGATCTTCGTGCTCTGCGACTCACCCTGGGACGATATCAGCCACTTCATCAACATTCACGCTTTTGTCATCCCCGAGCCGATCCAGGTCGTCATCCCCGACTTCTTCCGCGTCCTCGATTCGATCCGGCCCCCGGGGATGCCGATCGCGCATCCGGACTGGGCGGCGGTGTTCTTCGATGCGGCGGGCGCGGTGCTCGCCTCCTACCCGTTCACGCCGCGAGAGAGCACCGACCCGGAGCCGGACGAGGTCGCGAGCCAGGCGATCGCGGAGACGGTCCCGTGGCATCCAGAGACGGCGCGCATCGCCTTGCGCTATCGCGGCGACACCGTTGCGGAGCGCTTGGTGAGCGCGCATGCGCCCGTGATCCGCCGGCTGACGCCGCTCGCCGGCCTGCTCCTCGACGGCGATTCGATCGACCTCGACTGGGAAGCAGAGGACGCCGACGGCGACGCGCTCGTCTATTCTCTCCTCCTCAGCGCCGGCGAGGGGGCCGCCTGGAAGGCGCTTGCGAGCGGCATCGACGCGACGCGGCTCACCGTCAGGCTCGGCCTCCTTCCCGGCTGCGACCAGTGCCGCTTCCGCCTGCGCGCGAGCGACGGCATCCACACCGTCGACTTCGACTCCGACCTTTTCGCGCTGCCCTCGCGGCCTCCCGCAGTCATGATCCTCCGTCCCGCCGCCGGCGCCAGGTTTCGGGCCGGCGCCGCTATCGCCTTTTCGGCTCTGGCCTACGATCCCGAGGACGGGCCGCTCGGCGCCGGGGCTTTCGAGTGGCTCTCGGACCGCGACGGCGCGCTCGGCGGGGGCGCGTCCATCGAGACCTCAGCGCTCAGCGCCGGCCCGCACACCGTCAGCGTGACCGCAACCGACAGCGACGGCGATTTGGCCGCCGCGGCGGTCTCGATCGTGATCGAGCCGCCCGCCGTCGAGTTCCTGCGCGGCGATTGCAACGACGATGGCAGGGTCGACCTCTCGGACGCGCTCTGCAGCCTCAACTGGCTCTTCCTCGGCAGCCCCGCCCCGGGCTGCCTGGCCGCCGCCGACGTCAACGCCGACCGCAGGATCGACATCTCCGACGCGGTCGCGGTCCTCGGCTACCTGTTCCTCGGTACCCCCGCGCCGCCCGCGCCCTTCCCCGACTGCGGTCCCGGGGCGACCGCAGGCGAGCTCCGCTGCGAGGTGCAGCCGAGGCGCTGTCGGAAGTAGGGGGCCGCCTGCGCCCCGCTGGCAATTCCCGCCCCCCCGGGGGCAGAATGTCCTCCTCCGCCATGCCGACCGTGCCCAAGAGCGAGCTCCAGCGCTGACCCCGTATGGTCACAGAGCTCATCCGACGCCTCGATGGTACCTGAGCAGTCCGCCCAGCCTTTCGCGGCAAGGACCCGCAAAGTTCCACCGTGGGCACTACTCCGCGCCCGCGGCTCACCCCTGGTGTGGTCAGACAGTCATGGCGTCCGCTGAAGGCCGAACGCCTGCCGCTGTTCTTCCCACTCCATCGGCATCCCCTTCGTCAGTCTCTCCAGCGACAACCCGCTCGGCTCGCGGCCTGCAAGGATTGCCTCCACGACATCCACGATATCAGGTGCAAGTGTCGCCAGCGTCAGGATGCGCCGCACAGTGTTCACTTTTCGGCGTGGTTCAGATCAGGCTCCATTCGGGTAACAGGAGAGAGCTCTGCAGGGGCAGTTTGGTAGGGGCAGCATCGTGGGAATGAACGCGTGGTTCATAGCCGGGTGTAACCCGGTGTTGAACCACGCCGGTTTCCCGTTGCCCCACGCCCCCAGGGTCCCGCACAATGCGCGCGCCCCATGTTCTCGCCGCGCTCCCGCTCGCTCCGCGAAGGCCACGACGCGTGGCTGCGGGGCGACCTGGACCTCGCCGTGGAGCGCCTCGAGGCGTGCCGGCGGGCGCGGGCGGGCCTCGCGGACGCGCTCTTCCCCCTCGCTCGCGCCCTCTCGGAGCGCGGCGAGCCCGAGCGGGCCCTCGCCGCGCTCGACGAGGCCCTCGCGAGCGCTCCGGCGAGCGAGGCGGGGCGCCTCTTCCGCGCCCTGATCCTCATCGACCACGGGCGCGCCGCTGAGACCCTCCGCGACCTCGAGGCCCTCGCGCCGCGCAACGTCCTCGCCGGCGGCCTCCGGGCGCTCTCGGGGTGGCCCGAGAACGAGGGCGGCGAGGCGAGCCGCCGCCTCGTCCTGCCTCCGGGCGCGCTCTGGCTCGCCGACGTCGCAGGTAGGATCCTCGCGCGCCTCGAGATGCGCTTCTTCCGCGAGCGGCCCGAGGAGGCTCTGGACCACCACCACAAGCTCTACGCGGGGGATCCGCCCCCGCCGAGCGCCCGCGAGCCGTTCGCCGCGAGGTGTATCGGGAAGGCGGAAAGGGTGGCCTCCGCACTGCCTCGCCCCCTCAGGAGCCTGGCCCTCGGGCTCCTGGAGGTCCTCAGGCGGCTCCGCGTCAGGCCCTCCAAGGCCGAAGGCGATCCCGTGCTCGAGGCCTTCGCCTCGAAGCGGTTCGACGAGGTGGAGCGGCTCGTCGCCGCGCTCCCCTTCCCCACCGAGGGGCTCCTCCGCCGGCTCCTCGAGCTCCTCCGCCGACTCGCCCTCAGGCCCTCGCCGCCACGCCGGGACGTCGACAGCGAGGTCTTCCTGGGGATCGCCCTCCTGGCGCGAGGCGAGGAGGCGAAGGCCCTCCGCCACCTTGCCGATGCCCGCCGCAGGCATCCCGACGCCGCGGACATCCACTTCATCGAGGGGCTCTGCCACGCCCGCGCGGGGAAGGCCGCCGAGGCCGCCTGGTCCTTCGTCCGCGCAGCGCGCCTCGACGACGTCGGCCTGAACGAGGTCCTCGGCGGCGTGGCCCGGAAGCTCGGGGTCGAGATCGGTCTGGCCGGACGCACCGGCTGAGCCGGATGAGCAGGCCATCCGGGCATGTCGGGGGATCGGATCGGCCGGGTGCGGTAGCGGTAATCCTCTTCCTTCCCGGACCGTGCCGATGTTCAATGGATGTTCGTGTTGGACGCCGTCGCCTCGGGGCGACCCCGGCAACGCACAAGAAGGGCAGAGGAAGCACCGTCCGCGTGGAGTGACCGCCGTCATGAGAACGCTCCGCCTGAACACCCCCATGGAGTGGATCCTCCGCAACCCTCAAGGCCAGGACCTCAAGCTGCGGCTCGAGCCCGGGCAGACGGCGACGGTGGGGAGGGACCTCACCTCGGACCTGCCGATCCTCGACGCCGGTGTGTCGCGGCACCACGCAAGCTTCAGCCTCGAGGGCGACGAGCTCTGGCTCGAGGACCTGCACAGCCAGAACGGCACCTTCGTCAACACCGAGAAGGTGTACCACACGCGCGTCCTCTCGGGCGACATCATCACCTTCGGCCGCGTCCCCCTGACGATCACGGCGCGGACTCTCGAGCCCGACGAGGCCGATCCCCTGCGGCGGCTCACGCAGGAGAGCTTGACGCGGCTCGTCCACATCGCCAGGGAGTTCGGCGCCGAGAAGAGCCGGGCGATGGTCTTTCAGAAGCTCCTCGAGCTCGCCGTGCGGACCGCGTCCGCCGACCGCGGCGTCGTCTTCCTGTGGGAGGAGAGCCGCGACCACTTCCACCCCGTGGCCGCCTCGCCGCAGGACCTCTTCCGGGACGCCCCTCGCCTCCTGAGCCACTCCTTCGCGAGCTCCATCGTTCGTAGCGGCAAGGCGCGGCTCCTCCCCGAGCACGTCGTCGCCGGGATCGCGAGCGCCGTCGCCGCGCCCGTCCTCGCCGGGAAGAAGACGTTGGGCCTCGTCTACCTCGACCGCCTCGCCGGGAGGCGGACCTTCGGCGCGGCCGACGCCGACCTCCTCCACGCCTTCGCCTGGGTGACGGGCGCGCCCCTCGGTGCCTTCCTCGAGGGCGGGCCCGCCGAAGACCCCGGCGAGAGGGCCGAGAGCCTGCTCGCGGCGGGCGGCGGGCGGCTCGGCCGGGCCCGTGCCGCCCCCGAGGAGAGCGCGGCCGGCGGCGGGACCCTGGACCTTCTCGAGGAGCTCGAGCGCCACCTCACGAGCAGGTCGCAGGTGTGCCTCGAAGCGCTGCTCCCCCCCGAGGAGGCCCGCCTCGCCGCCGCGAGCGCGCTCCACGAGGCGCGCCTGGGCGTCGAGGCGGTGCGGCGGCTCGCGGAGCGCCACCCCGACCAGCTCGAGGAGGTCACGGTGGGGAGGGTCGCCGCGGAGCTCTCGGCTCTCGATCTCAAGAGGCGGGCCTATCGGGTGGAGCGGGGCGGTGAGGTCTCGGTCATGTGCGAGCCCGAGGACCTGCTCCTCGCCCTCCGCCTCATCGCAGAGGAGGCGCTCGCCGGGACGCAACCCGCCCCTCCCCTCGGCTCCGAGATCGCGATCTCGGCCTTCCCGTCCGGCGACGAGGGCAGCGTGTGCCTCCGCATCGAGGCGGCGGACGCGACAACAGCGACAACAGCGACAACAGCGACAACAGCGACAACAGCGACAACAGCGACAACAGCGATGACCGCGGGGGCCGCTCGCCGCCCGCTGCGCTGGGACTTCCCGGCGCGGCTCGCAGCGAGGATCGTGGAGGAGCGCCTCCACGGCCACGCGGAGCCGAGCGCGGACGGAATCGCGGTGGAGGTCCGCCTCCCCCAGCCCGCCGCGAGCCTCGGCGAGACGATCGTGCTGGGTTCACGGTACTCTCCGCTGTACTCTCCCCCCCCGGCCCCCCCGAAAGAATGTGCTCCCTCCCTCCTCGGTCGGGAGCACCCCCCGAGGGGGCGGTTGGGGCCAGAGTGAGATTGCATTCCTCCCCGCCAGGGCACGGTACGCGATGCCATCCGGCCCCCCCGAGGGGGCGGGTGGGGCCCTGATGGGTCTGCGCGCGCGGTGGAGTGAAGCGGGCCGGAATGGGCTCAGCGATAGCCCGCGCCCTCGGCCCCGAGGAGGTGCGGGAGGCCGGCGCTCTCGACGATGCGAGCGCCGTCTTACCGCAGCGGGCAGCGAGGATCTTCCGGCTGTCTTCCGGCAGGGCGATCTTGGTTACCCCAGGTTCAGGGCTCCGAGACCCTACGCATCCACATCAGCCGCGGCGGATTCTACAGGGGAGGCGGGCGCGGCGGTAACCGACGACGAAGGGCAATCACCTCCCTCCCTCGGGCGAGCCAGCATGTGCTCCGACTCGGTCCGCAAGCTCCATGCACGCTGCCACGTCCGGGCAGCCGAGGATCGCGCGACAGCTTCCCGCCCCATCTCCACCTGGAACGACGAACGGTGCCGGATCAGCGAGAAAGAGGAAGTGCAGCAGAGCGATGGCATCCGAGATGTCGATCACGCGGTCCGATTGCCAATCAAGCAGCGCGACATTGCCCAGGTCTGACGGCGTGCCCGCGCCGCATGGGAAGAGCTCAGGCTTCCCGTCGAACAAGACGCCGAGCAGGCACAGGGCATCGGAGACGTCGAGATCTCCGTCCTGATTGCAGTCCCCAGTCACCTGAAACCCGCTCTCGCACTCGTCGGGAAGGGAGTTCCCATTGACGTCCGCGGATGTGCCGCCTGTCACATCGCAGGAATCGGGTCGGGTGTTCCCGTTACAGTCTGCGATTCCTAGGGCGGTGACTTCGTACTCGTCTGGCAGGCCATTCGCGTCACAGTCTGGTTGGCATGAGTCCGGTGTCCCGTTCGAATCGACATCGCGCGACAGCCCTTGCCTGATGTCGCACTCGTCGGGCGCGTCGTTGGCGTTGCAATCGGAGCTCGTCGGCACCCGAGTCCCGTTTCTGAGGAAGACCACGCCTTCCGCTGGCACGACGACGTCGAGGACCGCGTCGCCATCGAAATCGGCTGTGGCAGGGTTCGGGACGCCGTAGGGAATACGGAATCGCTCGGCTCCCCTGAATGACTTGTCGGCCGTGCCGACGAGGACAAGGATGGCTGTGTTCCCGCTGCTCCCTGCCAGGAGATCGAGGAGTCCGTCGCGGTTCATGTCAGCAACGACCACCCTTACGAATCCAGTCCCGGCTTCATGCTCGCGCGGAGGATCGAAGGTTCCGTCTCCACGATTCATGAGCACCGAGAGGTTCCGCTCCACGGCGACGATATCGGCGGATCCGTCACCGTCAAGGTCAGCGGCAGCAAACGAGCGCGGGTAGAGGGAAACCGGCAGCGCGCTGCGTCGTCCGAACGAGGCATCGTCACGGCCGAAGAGGAGGATCATGGACCCATAGGACCCAGCCGTCACGAGATCGAGGTTGCCGTCCCGGTCGAAGTCGGCAGTTGCGAGGGATAGCGGATTCCCCGCGACGGGGATGCTGACCGGTGACAAGAACGAGCCATCGCCTCGGCCCAAGAGCACGGCGACGTCACTTGAGCCGTAGTTTGCCGTTGCCAGGTCCGGGATCGAATCATGATTAAAGTCACCCACAACCAGATCCGTCGGATTTGCACCGACATCGTAGAGGACCTCCCCATCGAAGGACCCGTCCGGCCTGCCGAGAAGGACGAGCACGAACCGCGAGTTGTTCCTCGCCGCAGCAAGATCGAGCAACTGGTCTCCGTTGAGATCCACAGCCAGCAACTCCGGCGTCGGACTCGGAGGAAGCCCACGCGCGTAGGTTCTTGAGGACTCCAGCCTTCCCCGTCCATCCCCGATGAAAATGGATACCCCCTCAGAGCCCGAGTTCCCGCTTGCGATGTCCAGTGCTCCGTCACCGTTGAAGTCGCCTGGGGCCAGCCCGATAGGCCAAAGCCTTGCACCCCACGCTGGAGGGGTGAACCGACCAAGTCCATCGCCCTTCAAGATCCAGATGGAATCGCCCTCTTCCACCGTGACGAGGATCTCCATGAATCCGTCCCCACTGATATCGCCGATGGCCAGAGCGTTTGGCCATCTTGCTGTGTAGTAAACACCGGTCTCCACCAATCCACCCCTCACCTGCCCATGGAGGACCGAGAGCAAGTGATCGGATCTGGCGGCAACGACCAAGTCGAAGGCGCCATCCCCGTTGAGATCCTGCGAGGCGACAGCATACGGCTCTCTTCGGTCCTGGATCAGCGCCCTCTGGCTGAGCTTGCCGGCGGCATCCCCAAGGAACAAGGAAACGTTCCGCCCCCCCTTGTTGGCGGTAACCACATCCGCGTTGCCGTCGGCGTTGACGTCGGTGGTCAGGACTCTCCACGGATGATCGTCCGGTCTCAGAAGCTCCGCTCTCTCGAACGTGCCGTCACCGTGCCCAAAGAACGAGCCTGCGAGGGTGGCGGATTCGTCAACCACCACCACGTCCGGTTTCCCATCCGCGTTCAAGTCCGCCATGTCAAGCCATGAGATCGACAGCCCAAGATCACTGGAGGTCGGGGCCAGGAAAGCGCCAGCACCATCGCCGCGAAGGAGACGGAGCTTCCCCTCGCTGGCGAGTCCGAGGTCGATGGCCCCGTCCCCGTCGAAGTCCGCGATGTCGCCCATCTGAACGAAACCTCCGGTGGCCAGCTTGACTGCGGGCCCCAGGGTGCCATCGCCGCTCGCATGGAAGGTCAGGGCGTTCGGGGACTCCCGGCTGGTGACCAGTAGGTCGCCGAAATCGTCCCCGTCGAAGTCCGCAGAGAGGATGCCTGCCGGGGCATGCTCCAATGGGTAGCTCGCGTGCTTCCGGAGCTCTCCAACGCTGCTGCCGTGGAAAACTGTCAGGTCACGTTGGACCCAGTTCGCGCAGACCAGATCGAGCGACGCATCGCTATTGAGGTGGAGCAGAGCCAAGGCCAAGGGGAACCGCCCCGTCTCGATGGTCTTCGCTCCCTCGAGCACAACCGGACCGCCGCGGATGTCCTCGCGGTCGGGCAGACCGTTCTCGTTGCAGTCCATGGAGCCCTCGTCCACACCGGCCTGGAGCCCGGAGGCTACCCCCATGGCGAGAGCTCCTAGGAGGGCAACAAAGCCTCGCTTTCCCCTATCAGGTGACACCGACGTTGCCCTCGCAAGTTAAGTAACGAGATCCGCCTCTAGTCTGGAACCAGGTCGATTATCCTCGTCCCACACCTATCGGGCAAGCCCCCGACGTGAGCTGAAGATCTCCTGCGTACGGCAGCCGAGACGGCGCCGTACGGCCGCTGGAGCCTCGATGTGCCTGCGCTCGCGCCCGAGTGCGGCACGCCGGAGCGGACTCAGCGCGAGCCCCCGCCCGCGGCCCCGAGGAGGTGCGGGAGCTCGTCGCTCCGCACGATCCGCACGCCGGCCCGGCGCATCTCCTCGACGGCGCGCTCCACGTCGCCCGGCCGGAGGTCCACCCCGCGGCAGCCGTCCTCGACCAGGTGGGTGCGGAAGCCCAGCCCGATCGCGTCGAGGGCCGTGAGCTTCACGCAGTAGTCCGTGGCGAGCCCGAGGACGAAGACGTCCGTGACGCCGCGCTCCCTCAAGTAGTCACCGAGGCCCGTCGCGCGGCGGTGGCCGTTGTCGAAGAAGCCGCTGTAGCTGTCGATCGCCGGATCGGTGCCCTTCCGGAAGACGCGAGCGATGCGGCGCTTTTCGAGGACCTCGAGGAGCTCGGCGCCGCGCGTCCCCTGGACGCAGTGGACGGGCCAGAGGACCTGCTCCAGCCCTCCGAGCAGGGTGACGTCGCCGGGCTTCTTCCCGTGATGGCTCGCCGCGAAGCTGCCGTGACCGGGCGGGTGCCAGTCCTGCGTCGCCACGACGAGGTCGAAGAATGACTGCACGCGGTTCGCGACCGGCACGACCTCGTCCCCCCGCGGCACGGGCAGCGCGCCGCCGGGCACAAAGTCGTTCTGGAGGTCGACGAGGATGAGGGTATTCATGGGGCGCCCTTCGGCTTTCCAGGTTCCAGGATGCGGAGGAGGAGCCGGGAGCGCAACCC
>JACQVW010000831.1 GCA_016209535.1 Planctomycetota bacterium
ACGCGGGCCGTGCCGTCGCGGTGGACCGTGACCAGCCGCTCGCCGCCGGCGCAGAAGACAGCCGAGTCCAGGGCGCCCTCCTGCCCCGTCAACACCGCGAGGCGCTCCCCCGTCAGGGAGTCCCAGACGCGCACGGCGTTGTCGTCGGCGGCCGTGACCAGGAGACGCCCCGCGGGATCGAAGATCGCCGCGCGCACGAAGGCCGGGTGCTGGAGCTTACGGATCTCCTTGCCGCTCTCGGCCTCGAACAGGCGGGCGAAGCCATCGTCGGCCACCATGGCGACCCGTTCGCCGTCGGGGCTGAAGCCGGCTGCATGCACCCAGGCGACGGGGTTCCTCAACAGGTTGAGCTGGGTCCCGGTCGCGGCGTCCCAGACGCGGGCTGTGAAGTCGCGGGAAGCCGTCACCACCCTGGAGCCGTCGGCGCTGAAGGCGACGCTGTCGATGCGCCTCGCGTGCCCGCGGAGGACGGCGATCTCGCGGCCGCCCGCAGGCTCCCAGACGCGCCCCGTGGCGTCGTCCGAGGCGGTGGCGATGCGGCCCGAGTCGGGGCTGAAGGCCGCAGCCTCGATCCATCCCTGGTGTCCCTCGAGGGCCGCGACGAGCTCGCCGGTCGCCGTGTCTCTCACCTCGGCGCTCGCGGCCCGGGTGTTGACCGCCACGAGCTTGCCATCGGGGCTGAAGGCCAGCGCTCCTCCCCAGACCGGGCGCTCGAGAGCCGCGAGCTCGCGATCCACCGAGGCGGCCCAGACGCGGGCCGTCCGGTCGTTCGAGCCGGTGACGACCTTCGAGCCATCGGGGCTGAACCGGGCCGCCAGCACCCACCCGTCGTGACCGCGCAGGGCGGCCACCTCCAGGCCGCTCGCGGCGTCCCAGATCCTCGCCGTGCGGTCGCGCGAGGCCGTGAGCAGGGTGCGGCCATCGGGGCTCCAGTGGACCGCCGTGAGCTGGTCCTCGTGGCCGCGCAGGACGGCCGTCTCCGCCCCGCCTGCCGCCCCCCACAGGCGCGCCGTCTCGTCGCTCGAGGCGGTGGCCACCTTGAGCCCGTCGGGGCTGAAGGCGACGGCGCGGACCGATCCGCGATGCGCCCGGAGGACGGCGACGGCGCCGCCGCTCGCGGCTTCCCAGACCCGCGCGGTCCCGTCCTCGGACCCCGAGACCACGAAGCCGCCATCGGGGCTGAACGCGACGCACTCGACGGGGCCCTCGTGGCCCGTGAGGGCGGCGAGCGATGCGCCCGTGGCCGCTTCCCACAGGCGCAGGGTCCCGTCGCGCGACGCGGTGGCGAGGCGGCGGCCGTCGGGGCTGAAGGCCGCGCCGACGACCGAGTCCGCGTGCCCTCTCAAGGTCTTGAAGGGCTTCCCCGTTTCGGACTCCCAGAGGCGGGCGGTGCCTTCGTGGCCGGTCGTGGCGACCACGGCGCCGTCGGGCGAGAAGGCGGCGAAGTAGACGACGTCCTTGTGCCCCTCGAGCCGCGCGATCTCTTTCCCGGTCTCCGCGTCCCACACTCGCGCCGTGGTGTCCCAGCAGGCGCTCGCGACCTTGCGCCCGTCGGGGCTGAAGGTCCCCCAGTTGATCTGCCGCTCGTGTCCCACGAGCCGCAGCAGCTCTCCTCCGGACTCCGCGTCCCAGATGCGCAGCGTCGTGTCCCGGCACGCGGTCAGGACGCGCCGGCCATCGGCGCTGAAGTCGACGGCGGAGATGAAGTCGGCGTGGCCGCGGAGGGTCCGGCGCTCGCGCAGCGTCGAGAGCGCCTCGAGGAGGGCGTTCGTCGCCAGGACCCCCGGCTCGCGTTGAGCCCCTTCGATGGCGAGGAGCAGCGCGAGCCCCGGGTCCGCCGGCAGGACGACGCTCGAGACCCCCACGAGCCGCAGCCCTTCGGCACGTTCCAGGGCTTTCGACCGTTCGCCCAGGGCCTGGTTCTTCTCCGCCAGCGCCGATTCCTTCTCCTCGAGGGCCGCGGTCTTCTGAACCAGGGCTTTGCCTCGCTCGTCGCGCTCGAGCATGAGCTCTTTCCGGGATGCCTCCTGGACCAGGATGACCGCGAGGAGGCCGGCGATGGCGGCGAGCGCCGCAGCGGCGATCGAGGCCGCCATGCCCCTATTCCGCGCCACCCACTTCATGAACTCAGCGCCCGGACCGGTGCGGTACGCGCGCACGACGCGGTTCTCGAGGTAGGCCTGCAGGTCCTCCCCGAGCGCCTTCGCATCCGGATAGCGGTCTTCCTTGGAGCGGGCCATGGCCTTCTCGCAAATCGCGACCAGTTCCGGGGGTGCGCTCCTCTCGAGGGAATGGACCGCGCGTGGCGGCCCCCGCACCACGGCGGCGAGGGTCTCGCGCGGGCTCGGCGTCTCGCCCGGCCCCGCGTAGGGCACGCAGCCGGTGAGGAGCGTGTAGAGCATGGCGCCCAGGGCGTAGACGTCCGAGCGCTCGTCCACCTCGTCGATCCGTCCCTCGGCTTGCTCGGGCGGCATGTACGCGGGCGTGCCGAGGACCGTGCCGTCGAGGGTCACCAGGGGAGGCTCCGCGTCCTCGGCATCGCCGGGGCGATCCGGATCCGGGTCGAGCCCGGCGCATGCATCATCGGGCCGGAGTGGAAGGTCGCGCCCCGCCTCGCGGCCCCGCGCCTTGGCGAGGCCCCAGTCCATGACATAGGCCTCGCCGAAGCGTCCCACCATGATGTTCGAGGGCTTGAGGTCACGGTGGATCACCCCCTTCCGGTGAGCGTAGGCGACGGTGTCGCAGACCCGCGCCAGGGCGCCGAGGGCCCGAGGCAGGGTCCAGCCCTCCTTCCCCTCGCGGGCCAGCTCGAAGATCGCCTTCAAGTCGCGGCCTTCCACGAGCGGCATGGTGAAGAAGACGCGCCCCTCGGCGTCGATCCCCAGCTCGTGGACGGGCACGACGCCGGGGTGGTCAAGCTGCCCCGTGATCCGCGCCTCGTGGAGGAAGCGCGCCAGGAGCTGGCGCACCGCCCGTGAGGACCTGACCGGAGAGGCCGATCCCGGACCTCGGTCGAGGACCTTCATCGCCAGCGGCCGCTTCAGGTCCTCGTCCCAGACCCGGTAGACCACGCCCATGCCGCCGCGCCCAAGCTCTCCGCGCACCGTGTAGCGGCGGCCCGGGCTCGAGGGCACGAAGCCGCCCGCTGGCTCGCCCGGCGCCTCGGTCTCCGGCACGGCGCCATCCGGGCCGAAGCGCTGGCGCAGGAGCGCCTCGAGGGAGCCCTCGCCGGCGGTGCTCCCCTCGGCCTCGCCGAGGGAGTGGAGGACGCGCAGCCCCTTCTCCAGCTCGGGGTGCGCCGCGCAGAAGTCATCGAAGCTCAGGTCCTCGCCTTGGGCCAGGCGGCGGCGGAACTCGGCGTACGCCTCCTGAGCTTGGCGCGTGCTGGGCTTCGGTCCGCTCACGGTCTGCTCATCGGCTGCTCACGAGATGCCGGCGAGGGCCTTGAGCTTCTTGAGCGCCCTGAAGAACGCCAGCCGCGCCGCGCCCTCCTCTCCGATCCCGAGCTCCGCGGCCACCTCGGCATAGGAAAGGCCGCAAACGGCGCGGAGGACGATGACCTCGCGCTGGTGCTCGGCCAACAAGAAGAGCGCCTCCTCCAGCTTCTCCGTGAGCTCTTCGGCGCGGGCCAGCGCGCTGGGCGTGGGCTCGCGGCCGGCCATGATCGAGGAGACGAGGACCGAGCTGTCGAGGTCGGTGAAGCGCCGCACCCGGCCACCTCCTCGTTTCCTCCGTTCGCCGCGACGCCTCTGGTCGATGACCTCGCACTCGACCAGCTTCGCGAGCCAGTTGCTGAAACCGCCTTCCGAGCGCTGCTCGAAGCGTTCGAGGCCCTTGAGGACCTTCAACAGGACCTCCTGCACCAGGTCCTCGATCTCGAGCATCTCCCGCAGCCTGCGGCCCATGCGCAGGGCGACGATCTGCCGCACCCGGGGCAGGCAGCGGGCGAACAACCGCTCCAGGGCCGCCGAGTCGCCCCCCTGGGCAGCACGGACAAGGTTCAGCGTGTCATCGGCGCGTTCGCAGTCACCCTGAGCCATGGCGTTTGAACCCAGAGAAAGACTATGCCAGCCCGGATGCGAGGTCAAGTAGGCGCGGGCGCCGAGCGCAGGCGCCCGCTTCCTTCCGCGCCTCCGCCATCGCTGTACTGGGTGTCCTCCTGCGACGCCGATCCTGCGTACCCTTTCCAACCCTGCCCCCTTGCCGGGGCCGGCGCCGTCGGGTAACGCTTCCGCCATGCGAGTCCCTCGCGCCCACGTCCCGGCTACCTCCTCCAGCACCTCTTCCAGGGAGGGCCGCCGCCGCGGCCACCCTATCCACAGGCGGGAGTGGACGACACCGTCGACGCCAAATTCTGCAACACGCGCGGTCCCTGAGTGCGGCGAGACCTCCTGCGGACCCCTTGGCGATGCGCGGCGCCCGGTTGTGGCTGGGATATGGGAGGGCCCACGCAAGCCCAGTGACGGGGGGCCTCCAGAAACGCCTCCCGTCTGCAGCCTCCAGCGGCCCGACTCCAAGCGTCGGCCACGAGCCTCCTCGGGCAAGGAGCCCGGGCCTCGGCTACAATGGCACGCACCACAAGCCAAGGAGCCACCCCCACATGCCCTCCCCGTTCCCGGGAATGGACCCCTACCTCGAGCACCCCGATCTCTCTCCGGGGCTCCACGGCTCGCTCATCGTCTACTTGAAGGCGGCGCTCCAGCACGTGCTCCCCCAGGGGTACTACGCCGACTCGAATGAGAGAGGCTGGCTCGAGGTGTCGGATTGTCCGGTCCGTCCCGGCGTCGGCGTCCTCCGGCGAGAGAAGGAGGACGACGCCTCGGGACCGCGCGGCAGCGCCGGGACCTCGACGCTTCCCGCGACGCTGCCGGTGCTCGTCTCGGTGTCCGTGGAGGAGCGGAGGGAGGACTTCCTCGAGATCTATGCCCGCCAGGGCGAGGAAGAGCGGCTCGTCACCGCCATCGAGGTCCTTTCTCCTACCAACAAGGCCTCGGGCTCGGACCGGCGCGGCGAGTATCTGAAGAAGCAGCGGGAGATGATCCTCGGCCGCGTCCACCTGGTCGAGGTGGATCTCCTGCGTGGCGGCCGGCACACGACGGCCGTCCCCAGGGAGCGGGCCGTCGAGAAGGCCGGAGAATTCCACTACCACGTCTGCGTGCACCGCTTCGACCGCCGCGGCGACTTCTTCGTCTATCCGATCCGCCTTGCGGAACGGCTCCCGGCGATCGAGATCCCGCTTCTGCCCGAGGACGGGGCGGTGCGCGTTGACCTCGAGGACGTGTTCACGCGTGCTTACGACGATGGGCCCTACCGGAAGCGGGTCCGGTACGGGACGGACGAGATCGTGCCGCCCCTCACGGCCCAGGAAGCCGAGTGGGCCCGCCAGCAGCTCCCGCGCTGACGGGTAAGGCTTCCACCATGCGCGTCCCACGGGTCCACGTCCCGGCGAGCCTCGCCCCGGGGCTCGAGCTCGACCTCCCGCCCGCCGAGGCGCTCCACCTCGCCCGCGTCCTCCGCCGTAGGCCCGGGGACCTCGTGGTCCTCCTCGCGCCGGACGGCCGCGCCTTCGATGGGGAGCTGGCGGAGGTCTCGGGCGGCGAGCGCGGCGAGCGCGGCGCGCCCGCGGTGCGGGTGAAGGCGCTCCGGGAGCGCGGCGCGGCCGTGCCCCCGGCCGTGCCCTGGACCGTGGCCGTGGGCCTCGCGAAGGGGGACGCCTTCGACCTCGCGGTGCGCATGGCCTCGGAGATGGGCCTCGAGCGCCTCGTGCCGCTGGTCACGGAGCGGACGGTCGCGCGGCCGCGCTCCCTCGAGGCCAAGGCCGAGCGGTGGTCGCGCATCGCCCGCGAGTCGGCGAAGCAGTGCGGGCGCCCCTCGCCCCTCGAGGTCGAGGGGCCGCGGACCCTCGACGCCCTCCTCGCCGGGGAGGCCGGGACGGCTGCGGAGGCCGCGGAAACCGGCGAGACCGGGGCGGCCGCCGAGGCTGGGGCGGCCGCCGAGGCCGGCGAGCCGGGGAGGTCGGTGAGGTCGGGGCGGCCGGCCCGCGGCCGCTGGATCGCCCTCTCCGACGCCCCCCTGCGGCTCGAGGACCTCGGGGGCGCCTCGGGGCCCCGCCCGGGGCTCTTCCTCGTGGGCCCCGAGGGCGGCTTCACCCCGCGGGAGGCCGCCCGGGCCGCGGCCGGCGGCTTCGAGCCCGTGGGCTTCCCCACGCCGGTCCTGCGCACGCCGACGGCGGTGGCATTCGTAGGGGCTCTGGGCGCTCTCCTGGGTGCTGTTGGCCCGTTCTTCGACCTTGATTCGCCGCCCCCCATCCGTTAAGCTCGCTGCCCTTCGTTTCTTAGAGGCACACGGCGACGGACACAAGCGATCACGAGCGATGAAGACATTCATGCTGCGCAAGGAGGACGTCCAGCGCCGCTGGTTCGAGATCGACGCGGCGGGGAAGATCCTCGGCAAGGTCGCGGCCAAGGCCGCGAGGGTCCTCATGGGCAAGGAGAGCCCGACCTACAGCCCCGGGGTCGACTGTGGCCAGTTCGTGATCGTCACGAACGCCCGCGAGGTCAAGGTCTCGGGCCGCAAGGAGACGGGCAAGCTCTACTTCCGGCACACCGAGTACGTGGGGAGCGGGTACTTCGAGCCCGTCGCCGCGGTGCGGGCCCGGAAGCCGGAGGAGGTCATCCGCCTCGCGGTGAAGCGTATGCTCCCCAAGAACACGCTCGGGGAGCACATGGGCCGCAGGCTCAAGGTCTATGCCGGCAAGGACCACCCCCACGCCGCGCAGAAGCCCGAGAGGATCGAGGTCGCGGGGCCCCGCGCCGCGAAGGCCTGAGCGGAGCACGGCGGCCGAGGTGACGGAAAGGCGCGAGAAGACACGACGCTCGAAGGCCCTGAGAGGGCACCGAGGACCGAGGACAGAGGATCGACGATAGAGGACCGAGGCGACGCATGGCGAAGGCAAAGGAAGAAAAGGCGGATCCGCAGATCTGGGCCACGGGGCGGCGAAAGAGCTCCGTCGCGAGGGTCCGGCTCAAGCCTGGAACGGGCAAGCTCACGATCAACCGGCGGGAGCTGAAGGAGTACTTCAAGACGATCCGCGAGGAGACGCGAGTCCTGGCCCCGCTGCGGGCCGTGTCCGGCGAGGCGTCCTTCGACATCCACGTGAACGCCGAGGGAGGGGGCCTCACGGGCCAGTCGGGCGCGATCGCCATGGGGATCGCCCGCGCCCTCCTCAAGCACAACCCCGAGCACGAGCACGTGCTCCGGGAGGCGAAGTTCCTCACGCGGGACGCCCGGCGCAAGGAGCGGAAGAAGTACGGCCGCCGCGGCGCGCGGCGCGGCTTCCAGTTCTCGAAGCGCTGAGGCGGAAGCTCTCGAGGCACCGAGACTGGCCGGGGTGGTCCGGACGGGCCGGCCGGGCCGGCCGGGCCGGACAGACCGGGCCCGGGCGAACGGGGGCGGGCCGACCAGGCCGGGCGCTCGGACCGGACGGGTCCATCCTTGGGGTCCGCCCGTCCCCCGGTCCGCCGCGCGAGTTGCAACCCTCCCCCCCGGCGATACAATCGCCCTTGACCCCAGGTTCCTTGGGGTCGGGTAACGCGACCGGACAAACGCCGGCACGGTGAGGCGGAGAGAGGGAGGTTGATCGAGGCCGAGGGCTCTCCCCGTGCAGGTGAAGAGACGAGCCCATGGACCAGCCTTCCCGAGACCGACCGAGGACGCGAGCAGGGTTCCACGCCCGCGCGCCTGCGGTCTACACCGTCTTCACGGTGTCCGGCGTGCTGTACCTCGTGGCCATGGCGAGCGCGAGCACGTCCGCCCTCGATGGCCTGATCCTGGGCCCCGAGGGCGTGAGGCTCGAGGCTTTCTTCGCCTCGCACCTGGTCCACCCGACGGGCTTGCACTTGGTCTTGACGATGCTCTTCCTGCTCCCGGCGGGCGTGGCCGTGGAGAAGGCCCTGGGCACGCCGCGGTTCCTCGTCTTCTACGTCTTCACGGCGTGGGGGAGCACCCTCGTCACGCTCGGCTCGGCCGCGCTCCTCTGGGAGCCGGTCGTCTCCTGCGGCGCGGCCGGCGTCGCCCTCGGCTGCCTCGTCGCGGTGGGGGTCCTCCACCCCGACCTCCGCCTGTTCGGGATCCGAGCGCTCCCCCCCCTGCGCTGGCTCTCGTGGATCTTCTTCTTCCTCCTCGCCGCGCTCCTGGCTTTCGTGAAGCCCCTCCCCGGAAAGGCGCCGTACTTCCTGCTGCCCCAGGTCTCGGGCGCGGCGTTCGCCCTCGGCTTCCTCTGGATCGATCCCGTCTGCGCGAGCCTCCTGCGCAGCGTGCGGAAGCGCCGCGAGGAGCAGGGCAGGCGCAAGGCGGCGGAGGTCCGGCAACGGGTCGACCGCCTTCTCGAGAAGATCAGCGCCTCGGGCTACGAGAGCCTCACGCGCGACGAGGAGCAGTTCCTGAAGCAGGCCAGCAAGTACTTCCGGCGGTAGGCGGGGCGGGCCAAGGGCGGCGTGGCCCGGTGGGTAGCGGGGTGGGAG